>CANGPV010000151.1 GCA_947455935.1 Comamonadaceae bacterium | reverse complement strand
GGCGCTATGGCCGATGCCACTATTTATGGCACGATTGATCAGGCTTACCAGTCCACAAAATCCACCGATTCAGGCGGCGTGACCACCAAACAAACCCAAATCATTGGCACTAACAACGGCGGTTCAGCCATTGGTTTCAAAGGTTCTGAAGACTTGGGTGGCGGCTTGAAACTGTCTTTCCAACAAGAAATCGGCTTGAATACAAATTCTGCTGGTGGCCCTACCGATACAGTTGGTTACGAAAACCGCAACTCATTCATCGGTTTAGCCGGTGCTTTCGGTGATTTCAAAGTTGGCCGTCAATACAACTTAGCTTTTTACAACATCATTGCCAATGACCCCATGGGCTTCTCTGGTTTAGGTACTTTTGCACCTTTGGCCGCTGGTAACCCCAACCGTACAGACAGCTTGATGGTTTACACCGCACCTACCATGGTGGCTGGTGTGGGCGTTCAAGTGGCTAAAGCTTTGGGTGGAACAGCAACAACCCCCACAGCAACAGCCAAAACCAACGACAGCACATCATGGGGTTTGACATACACCAGCGGTGGTTTGTATGTTGGCACGACAAGTGAATCAGTTGTCCAGTCTGACAACACCAAAGAAAAATTCTCTTCCAATACCGTCACCTATGACTTTGGCATGGCCAAAGTTGGTTATGGCAACACCAAAACTGTGTTGGGTGTAACTTCTGTTAAAGCCAATGCCACCAGCATTACCGTTCCTGTGAATGCCACCATCACGGCTTTCTACTCAAACGGTACTGCCACAAGCAACGACGGTACAACAGACACCAAAATCAAAGCCAGCCAGTTGGGTGCCAATTACACCCTCAGCAAGCGCACTTATGTGTACCTGCAAACAGGCAAAACATCTACCAGTGGCACTACAGAATCTACATCTGGTTACGCTTTGGGCTTGATCCACAGCTTCTAATCCCCAAGCTGGCCTTGTGCCAGTTGAAGGACAAAGAACTTAAAACCCGCTGCTCACAAGGCAGCGGGTTTTTTTTATGTTCGGAAGTTACACTTGTCACAAAACTTTCACAAACGGACTCATCGGCCATGATTTTTTCCAAACTCTTGCCTAGAGATAACGATTTTTTCGACATGTTCAACCGCCACGCGGACCGCATCGTTGAGGCTTCTGTCGCTTTTGCCAATTTGGTCAAGCATTTCGATGATCCCGTGCTGCGCGATAAATACACCCGCGATGTCGATAAGGCCGAAAGTGCCGCAGACCGCATCACCCACGAGGTCAGCACTGCACTGCACAAGACCTTTATCACGCCGATTGACCGCGAGCAAATTCACTCGTTGATCAACACCATGGACGACGTGGCTGACCTGATTCAAGATTCAGCTGAAACCATGTCGCTCTATAACGTCAGAACCATGACCGAGGAAATATTTCTGCTCACTGACCTGAGTGTGAAATGCTGCGCTCGGGTGTGCGACGCGGTGAAACTGATGGACAAACTGGCAGACGCCAAAACCGCTGAAGGCGCTTTGAAAACTTGCCAAGAAATTGACCGACTTGAATCCGACGCCGACCATGTCATGCGCCGCGCCATGAGCAAGTTGTTTCGAGAAGAAGAAGATGTGCGTGAACTCATCAAGCTCAAAGCCATTTACGAACTGTTGGAAACCATCACCGACAAATGTGAGGATGTGGCCAATTTGATCGAAGGCATCATTCTGGAAAACTCCTGACCAAGGGCTAGAAATACCATGCAATCTGCTCTTTGGGTCGTCATATTGTTGGTTTTATTGGCCTTGATGTTTGACTTCATCAATGGCTTTCACGATGCTGCCAACTCAATTGCCACGGTGGTTTCAACCGGTGTGTTGCGCCCGACCCAAGCCGTGGCTTTTGCGGCATTTTTCAACTTTGTGGCTTTGTTTGTGTTTCAGTTGAGTGTCGCTGCAACGGTTGGCAAAGGTATTGTCGAGCCCGGTGTGGTGGACGTGCATGTTGTGTTTGGCGCCTTGGTAGGTGCCATCACATGGAATTTGGTCACGTGGTTTTTTGGTATTCCCAGCAGTTCATCCCATGCTCTCATTGGCGGTATTGTCGGTAGTGTCATTGCGAAAGCGGGAACCTCGGTATTGCTGGTTTCCGGCGTCATGCGCACGGTGCTGTTTATTTTTGTCTCGCCTCTGTTGGGCTTTGTGTTGGGCTCGTTGATGATGTTGATCGTCAGCTGGTTATTTTTGCGTACGCCGCCTACATCGGTAGATAAATGGTTTCGTCGATTGCAGCTGTTTTCTGCAGGAGCGTACAGCTTGGGGCATGGCGGCAACGATGCCCAAAAAACCATTGGCATCATTTGGATGCTGCTAATTGCCACTGGCTACGCTTCGGCACAAGAAACCCATCCGCCGTACTGGACGATTTTTGCTTGTTATGTGGCTATCGCCGCAGGTACCTTGTTTGGTGGATGGCGCATTGTCAAAACCATGGGGCAAAAAATCACCAAGCTCAAGCCTGTGGGTGGTTTTTGTGCTGAAGCTGGTGGTGCCATGACATTATTTTTGGCGACTTCATTAGGCATTCCGGTGTCCACCACACACACCATCACGGGCGCGATTGTGGGTGTGGGTTCGATTCGACGACCCAGCGCGGTACGTTGGGGCGTGGCGGGCAATATTGTCTGGGCTTGGGTGCTGACCATTCCAGCCAGCGCCTTCATATCGGCTGCAGCCTATGTGCTCAGTCTTTATTTATACGACTGAGTTAATGTTGTCTGTCTAACAACTGCTCGGCAATATCTGCCAACGCGGTTTTGTAATCGCTGTCTGGCAAAGTTTTTAAGGCGTTTAATGCCAATTGCGCTTCAGCAGAAGCTGCTTGGCGGGTGGCTTGCATGGCACCTGTGCTGCGGACAATCTCGGCGATGTCCGCCAAAGCGCCAATGTCGCCTTGCTCGATGGCGCTTTGAATCAACTCGCATTGGCTGGGCGTGCCGCGTTGCATGGCAAAAATAAGGGGCAGGGTGGATTTGCCTTCGC
>CANGPV010000150.1 GCA_947455935.1 Comamonadaceae bacterium | reverse complement strand
CTGATTGGGCTGGCTGTGGTGGTGGCGGGCGTGGTGTGGCAGCGCCATGAAGCGGCCATCGGCGAGCGGCTGCGTGGTTTTTTGCCGGTGGCGCTTCGTGGGTTGATCAGGGGATGAGCGTGCAGTGGCCACCCCGCAGCAAGTGGCCCAAGCTATGGGTCTTGGGCTTGTTGGCACTCGTCGGGCTGTTGACCTGGCAGCTGCTGCGCCAGCAAATCAAGCCCGACTTCGCTCGGCTTTACCAGCGCAGCGCCACACAGGCCCAGGCCATGCCGGTGGTTTTGATTCCGGGTGTGTTTGGCTCGCGCTTGCGTGACCCGGGCAGTGGCGAGGAGCTGTGGCCGGGCAACGCCTGGCGGGTGGCTTTTTCTGACTATGCCGATTTAGCCCTGCAACCCAACGAGGCCGGTGACCAGCCTGTGCCCACACGCTTGGTGCCCAGTGGCATTGCCGAGCAAACCCTGCAACAAGACTATTACCGGCCCATCTTGCAAACCCTCACGCAGTACGGCGGCTACCAACGGGTGACGCCCGGCACGCCGGTGCAGGACACGCATGAGCGGCGGCTGTATGTGTTTGCCTACGACTGGCGGCTTGACATCGTGGACAACGTGCGGGCTTTGCACGCCTTGGTGCAAGCCATCCAACAAGACTACGACAACCCGCAGCAGCAAGTCGACATCGTCGCCCACAGCATGGGCGGCCTGATTGCTCGCTACTACCTGCGCCACGGCACCGAGGATGTGCTCGATGGCCAAGCCATGCATGTGACCATGGCCGGTGCCGACAAAGTGAACAAGCTCATATTGCTGGGCACGCCCAACTTTGGTTCGGTCAGTTCTTTGCACGCTTTCATTTCGGGCCAGCGCGTGGGCGGGCGCACCCTGTCGCCCCTGACCTTGGCCAGTTTTCCCAGCGGCTACCAGTTGTTTCCCCATCCTTTGAACACCTGGTTGCTCGACACCCAAGGCCAAGCGGTGAATGCCGATGTGTTCAGCCCCGCCACCTGGCGGCAGTTTGGCTGGTCGGTGTATGAGCCCGTCGCCGCCAGCCAGGCAGATGCCCCACAGCGCCAGCGGTTTTTTGAGCACCAACTGGAACGTGCCCGCCGTTTGGCGTGGATGTTGGCGATTCCCGAGCCAGTGTCTAAGGTGCGATACATCGTGTTTGGCGGGGGTTGCCACAACACACCCTCGCGCATGGTGCTGGAGATGGTGAGCGGTCAGGGCCAGGTGCGTTTGAATCCGTCTGACATTGCCCATCCTTTGAAAGATGTGGACTACGAGGCGCTGATGACCGAGCCCGGCGACGGGCGGGTGACCAAGCCCTCGTTGTTGGCACGGGAGACCTTGGACCCGAGTGCGCCCTATCACGAGGACAGCTACTTTCCGCTGGCGTATTCGTTTTTTCTGTGTGACCGACACGCCGACTTGACCAGCAATGTGCATTTCCAAGATAACTTGCTGCACACGCTGCTGTCACCCAGTTCAAACGCTCAATCGCGCTGAGAGCTGACCAAAATTCTTTGCAGCAACACCGCCTCACAGCTTTTGAACAGCAGGTAAAAAGACACGGAAAAAGCCGCGGTCAACAGCAGTTCTATCAATTGGTCCAATGCGCCGTCCATCAGCACCAGCCAGCCGTGCTCTTGGATCAAACGGATGTTGAGCAAAAAGGTTTGCGCCAAGTTCACCGAGGCTGCGCCAAAAATCAAAAAGCTCAACACCATCACCGCATAAGTGAGCGGCCAATAGCGTTGCATCAGCACCGACAAGCGGGATTCAGAAACGATCAAAGACATGGTGGTGTGTGCCTCTCTAGCTGAACGCCGCCCGCAACAAGCCTTGGCTCATCCAACTTTGCAACCAAGCGCCCAGCACCTCGGGCGTGGGCAGCACCTCGGTGTCGGCAAAGCTTTGCGCGGCGTCTTGGATGGAGCTGCCCTGGTCCAAGGCTTGCATGAAGCGGTATTGGGCGGTGTCCAAGCGCATGAAATGGGGTTGTAAATCCCAGCGCCACACCACCAAGCCAGCGCCGCTGTCGTCGAGTTGCACCTCGGGCACCTCGGTGTCGTCGTCGATGGCCCGCCACAATTTCACCGCATTGCTTTGGCTGTTGCGCAGCACCACGCTGGGGTGCAAAGGCGAGCTCATGGTCAGGCAGGGTAGGTTGCCCTCGTCGTTGGGCTGCAAAGCGTCGAGGCCTGAGGCCGGCGCATCGGCCCCGTCAAAGCGGCTGCGCAAATCCCAGTCGAGTTGCGCCAATTCGGCCAGCTCGGGGTTGTCGGGCTAGGTCTGTTGCAAAAACGCGGGCAGGCTGGCGCCATAGCGGCCCAGATTGCGCAGGGCGGGCGGCTGCGCCACGGCGAACTCGCTTGCGTGCTGGTCGAAGAGCTCGCCCATATAGGCGCTGGTTTTGGCAAAGCTGTCGCGCAGCACCTCGCACAAGCGCAAGCGGTAGGCGCGGTGGTAAATGCTCAAGCGCGCGTGCGCGGTGTCGCTGCCGCTTTGGGCCAGGCTGAGGAGGCTTGGCGCTTGGTCTGGCAGTGTGTCTTGCAATACGTTGGTGACCCAGTCTTGTTGCAGCGCCAGCAGTTCGGGGCCAGGGGCTGCGACGGTATGCCCTTGGTATAGCTTCTCAACGCTCGCTATGACAGGACTCGCCGTGCCGACATTCGCTTGGGCAATCGCCCGCGCTTGCTCCAACTCCGCCAGCAATTCGGGCAGGGGCGGGATGTGGTCGTCGCGCTCGATCATGGTGGCCACCGCGCCAAAGCGGCGGCAGGCGGCGGCGTACAGGTCCCACACCTCTGGGCACACCGGGTGATCGTGGGTGTCGATGATGTGGGTGGCGTTGCGGCTGTGGCCGGCCAAATGGATTTGCTGCACCCGGTGCGCGGGCAAAGCATTCAGGTAATCCAGCGGGTCAAAGCCATGGTTAAAGGCTGAGACGTAAATGTTGTTCACATCCACCAGCAGCAGGCAGTCGGCCTCTTGCGCCACATGGCTCAAAAACTCCCACTCGGTGGCACCGCTGT
>CANGPV010000149.1 GCA_947455935.1 Comamonadaceae bacterium | reverse complement strand
GGTGCTGTGGTTTTCCCATGGCTCGGGAATCATCATCATCACCGCTTGGCTCAAGGGGTAGCCGGCCATGGTCAGCAACTCGAGGCAGTTGTCAAAGGTGGCGGTGTCGGACTGATCGGCAAAGCTGATGGGGTAGAGCTTCTTCAGGTCTGCGCCCAACACGGCGGAGGACATCACGCCTTCACGCGCCTTCATCCAGTTGTAGTTGCCCTTGACGGTGTTGATCTCGCCGTTGTGCGCCACATAGCGGTAGGGGTGGGCCAGCGGCCACTCGGGGAAAGTGTTGGTGGAAAAGCGCTGATGCACCAAGCCCAGCGCCGAGACACAGCGCTCGTCTTGCAGGTCTTTGAAATAGGTGCCCACTTGGTCGGCCAGCAGCAAGCCTTTGTAGATGATGGTGCGACTCGACATGCTGGGCACGTAATACTCTTTGCCGTGCTTGAGGTTCAGGTGCGAGATCGCCGCGCTGGCGGTTTTGCGAATGACATAGAGCTTGCGCTCCAAAGCGTCTTGCACGATCACGTCGTTACCGCGTCCGATGAAAACTTGGCGAATGACCGGCTCTTTGGCCCGCACTGTGGGCGACATGGGCATGTCCAAATTGACCGGCACATCGCGCCAGCCCAGCAGCACTTGGCCTTCGGCGCGGATGGCACGCTCCAACTCTTGCTCGCAAGCCAAACGCGAAGCATGTTCTTTGGGCAAAAACACCATGCCCACGCCGTATTCGCCAAAAGCTGGCAAGGTCACGCCACGGGCCGCCATGTCTTCGCGGTACAGCGCATCGGGCAATTGGATCAAGATGCCCGCGCCGTCACCCATCAATTTGTCTGCACCCACGGCACCACGGTGGTCCAAGTTCTCCAAAATTTTGAGCGCTTGGCTGACGATGGCATGGGTTTTCGCCCCTTTGATGTGCGCCACAAAACCCACGCCACAGGCGTCGTGTTCTTGGGCAGGGTCATACAAACCATGGGTGAAAGCGGGTTGCATAGGGTTTTTCCTTAGTCTTCTGGCAGGTCGGCAAATATAGTCCAAGACTTGCTAAATTCCAAACAAATTAATTGGGGTCAGATCCCAATTAATTTAATTTTTGAATTGAAAATAAATAATTGGGGACAGATCAATCGGGTTTCTGGTCGAAAGGCCGGCCCGCTTTGCCGCGGTTGACACGCCGGGTGGTCTGTTTTTGCAGGCCCTGAACAAAACTGTCCTCACCCAAAGCCCAGCCACTTAAAGCAGAAGATGTAAGCGCCTGCTGTTGTTCTTGATCAACACCTGCTTGAACCATAGCCGCGTACGCAGCCTCACGAGCGAAGGGCGTGTTGCCCATGTCCCAGTACAAAGGATGCGGCGTCAGCCACGCCTGAACATGCCGGCCGATAAAGTGTCCGTGGCTGGACCACCCGTAATCTGCAGGCTGCGCCACCATACCTGCCCGCACCGGGTTGAGATCGATATACGCCATGCAAGCCAACAAATAGCGCTCGGTTTGTATAAGCGTGGAACGGTACCGTCCTTCCCACAAGGTGCCGCTGCGACCTTGGCGTTTATTGAAATACAGCACGTATGAGCGACCCACGGCTTGCATCATCTTGGGTACACCGTTGTCGTGCTGGGGAGTGAGCAACAGATGCAGATGGTTGGACATCAACACATAGGCATGCACTTGCACACCCTGCTCTTTGGCGTGGGTTTGCAGGAGGTCTAAAAGGCGCTGCATATCCGCACTGTCTTTAAAAATAGCTTGTCGGTTGTTGCCACGCAAGATCACGTGGTGCGGATAACCAGCCAAGGTAAGACGGGGAAGACGTGCCATGCGTCCATATTAATTGGAATCTGACCCCAATTAAGCATCTAAACTTGTGGCATGGTTACCTCGCCCCAACACACAAACCCCACGGACAGCCCCCAGCTGTGGGTGTTTTGCTTGTGCGCCCAGTGGTGTGGCACCTGCCGCGATTACCAACCTTTGTTTGACCAACTGGCGATCAACATGCCGCAAGCCCGTTTTTCTTGGGTGGATGTGGAGGAGCATGACGCTTTATTGGGTGAGTTGGATATTGAAAACTTTCCCACTTTGCTGCTGGCTGATGCAAAGCAACGCCCCTGTTTTGCAGGCACTGTGCTGCCCCATGCCGATACCTTGCAGCGCATGTGCCAAGCTGCATTGGCGGGTGACTTCGCGCCCTTGGGCGACACCACATGGCAAGCAGTGACCCAGGGTTTACTTGCGGCGCAAATAAGGTGATTGGCGCAAGATCACCCACCTCACCACGGGTCGAAACAACCTGACCCAGGGCAGCCAAGGCCCAAGCAATCCAGCGAGGTCGTGCACATAATCGTCATAGGTGCGTTGCTGGTAGCGCAATAACTGCTGACTCTCAGCGGTGTCTAACCAATCTACGCTGTAATCCACCGTATTGAATGCCTCTGCTGGCAAAGCTGCTTGTCCAATGAACTGCATGAAGGCATTCAACATATCGCCATAGCGCAGTTGGCACCTCGCACCGCCACCAATCAGCCACACGCGTTCCCACACCGCATCTGTTTCCACCGCATTGGCTATGGCCATACCCACATCGCGTGTGTGCACAAACTCGATGCGGTTGGAGGGTGGAATGAGGAACATGGCGGGGTCCACAATCAGCTGCACCGGAATGGCTGCGCCCAAGCGCAACACCGCCCAACGCAATCCTGATTCGCGTAGCAAGGCTTCGCAAGCCATTTTTTGTTTGGCGTAATGCTCCACCGGATGCACGGGGTCATCTGCTCGGCGTGGCGGTGCCAGGTGTTGTGTCAATCCGTACACGTGCAAGCTGGAGGTGAAGAGAATGGCTGCTGGTTGCGACATGGAAGCGACGGCGGCGATCAGGCTTTGCATGCCCCCCACATTCACTGTGTAGGCTATGGCAGGGGTGAGCTCGCTGCGCTCACCCGAGTGCGATAACTCCGGAAGAATGGCAGCCAAATGCACCACCACATCCTGATCGGACAGTGACTTGGCAATATCGCAGGGCCGGCGTATATCGCCCCAATGCATTCGCACAGAGGACGGCAAGCG
>CANGPV010000148.1 GCA_947455935.1 Comamonadaceae bacterium | reverse complement strand
GCAGTTACCGCGATCTGACCCTTTACCAAACCCCCGCACCCACACAAGGCTTTACCGTCTTGCAAATGCTGAAACTGGTCGAGCCGTTTGAGTTGCATAAAAGAGATTTTTATGACCCCGAACGCATTCATTTGATGGTGCAAGCCAAGCAAATCAGTTACCACGACCGCGACCGCTGGCTGGGTGACCCGGCCTTCACCAACATGCACATGGCACAGCTCTTGAGCGACGATTACCTGAACCAGCGACGTGGGCTGATCAACCCCGACCGCGCCTTGGCTTGGGACCAAGTGCCGTCTTACGGCAGTCTGCGGGGTGACACGGTGTACATCGCCGTGGTGGACGACAAAGGCCAAGCGGTGTCGCTGATCCACAGTCTGTATGGCGCTTTTGGCTCGGGCGTGGTGAGTTCAGACACCGGCGTGTTGCTGCAAAACCGCAGCGCGTATTTCTCTTTGCAAGACGGCCACCCGAATGTGTTGGCGCCCGGCAAGATACCGCTGCACACCCTGATTGCCTCCATCGGTTTTCGCCAGAACAAACTGTGGAGCGTGATGGGTTGCATGGGTGCCGATGGGCAGCCACAAATCCAGTTCCAAGCCTATAGCGCCATGATGGACCATGGTTTGGACATACAACAAGCGGTGGAAGCGCCGCGCTGGTTGTCAGGGCGTTTTGCCTTGGGCGAGGCGCGGGATACCTTGCACGTGGAAAGTCGATTGGGCAGCACCACCTTGGACGCCTTGGCCGCCAAAGGCCATGTGCTCAATCGCTGGGGCGCTTGGAACGAATTGGCTGGCCACGCCCACGGCATTACCTTGGAAGGCCCGCAGCAAACCCGCTTTGGCGGCAGCGACCCGCGCAGCGATGGCGCGGCGATTGGTTACTGAGGCGGCGGACCTTCGCTCAAGGGCAGATTGCACACGCTGTCCATGAGGTGTTTGTCGATGGCATCCGCTTCAGGTCGGGTCCACTGACCGTTGCCGCTGCGCCTGGCCATGATGTTGCCCGTGGCCATGGGTCCTGACATGGCGTGGATTTGCATCACCCGCGCTTGTTTTTCCTGACAGTCGTACTCTTCCACGGAACGAAACGACGCGGTTCCTTGGCCGTTGGGCTTGCCCAAATCGTTCAATATCCAAGCACGACGATAGCCATTGATCATGTGCAGATTGTCTTTATCGACAAAAAAACGGGTTTGGCTGGGGTCGGTATGCACCAGTTGCCACTCGGCATGGGCGGCAAAACCCAAAAAAATCAACAAAATCGGTATTTTTTTCATATTTCAAGTGCTCAGAACTTCATTTTCCAGGGGGCGTGTCGAATCAAAGACTACCTGATTTTCTATTCAGGTCTCATTCACCTTGGGCGAAAGGTCTTTTTTTTGCAATCGAAACTGCTGAAGCCGACCGGTACATGCTGGTCCCACCCCAAGTCATGGCTGGCTGGCGGACTTGCGGCTGCCGCATGGTGGGCTTCGTTTAACGCCTTGGCGGTCGGCAACGACGATTGGGTGCAGTTTCCACCCCGCCCAGGGACACCCGCCCCGAAAATTCAAAGCGATACCGCCAAACCAGCCCCTGCCCGCAGCACGTCAGCCACCCGCTCGCCCGACGATGGTTGGATTCAATTTCCGCCCTTGCCCGCACCCAAGGCAGCCGAGGCTGCCCAAGTCGAAGAACTCGCTCCCTTACAACCTGCTACCGCACCGGCGGCCGCCCCAGTAGCACCGGTGACCGCATCACCTGTCAACCCTGAAACGCCCAAAGCGCCAGCCGCGGTTGCGCCCCCTGCCAGCACAGAGTTTGTCTTCAAAGCCTTTAAATTTGTGGGCAACAAGGTGTATTCGACCCAACGCTTGCAAACCTTGCTGCATCAAGCGGTGCCGCAGGTGCAGGACCTGGCCGATTTGCAAAAAGCCGCCGACGTGGTTGCCCAGCAATACCAAAACGATGGGGTGTTAGCCCGTGTGGACTTGCTGCCCCAAGACCTGACCGAGGGCGAGGTGCTTATCACCATCACCGAGGGCAAGTTTGCTGGGGCTCAGCTGGAGACGCCCAACAGCAGCAAACTGCCTGCCGATTATTTGGTGAAGTTGGTGGAAACCGCACAGTCCAAAGACGAGGCGGTTCGCATGAGCAATCTCGACCGTGCCACTCTGTTGTTGGGCGAGGTGCCGGGGGTGCAAGCCACCATGCGCTTGAAGTCGGGTGACAACGAAGGCGAAACCCAAGCTTTGCTTCAAGTGGCCGATGGCAAACCATGGGACGGACAAGTCAGCTGGGACAACGCCGGCCCTGTCTCAACCGGCTTTAACCGCATGAGCACCCAACTCAACCGCTATGGCGCCTTGGGCCGCGCCGACATCAGCAGCATGCAGTACATGCACAGCGATGGCACTGACTATCTGCGCCTGTCCTACAGCGAACCGTTGGGCTATTGGGGCAGCCGCTGGGGAGCTAACGCCTCGGTCAGCCGTTACAAAGTGGTGACCAATGACTATTTGGCCTTGAACCCCCAAGGCCCTGCCAACAGCGTGGGGCTGGACATGACGCTGCCTTTGCTGCGCAGCCGAGCCAGCAGCGTGAGCATGCAACTGGCGTTTGATCGGAAATTTTTCCGCAATAACACCAACGTCGGCGTGAGCTCGGACTATTTCATGGATTCGCTGATCGCCAACTTGCAAGGCACACGCAGCGACGACTGGATGGGCGGGGGGGAAACCAGCATGGGCACGCAAATCACCCATGGTCTGGTGAATTTATCGGGTTCACCCAACGAGAAAAATGACGCCGCGTCCACCATGACCGCAGGCCACTTCACCAAACTTCGGCTGAACCTGAACCGCCAGCAAAATGTGAACCCGACCACGCAACTGGTGGGGTCATACCAAATGCAAATGGCCAGCAAAAATTTGGATGGTTCCGAGAAATTCGCCTTGGGCGGTATGCAAGCCATACGTGCATATCCCTCATCAGAGGCCAATGGCAATGCAGCACAGCTCATCACTGTCGAAGTCCAAAAAACCTTGGAATGGCAACAGCACCCTTTCAAGCTCAGTGCCTTTCTCGATACGGGTCATGTCAGCAAGCTCAAATTCAACACCGGTTCGGGCTTGAACGCCTACAGCTTGCAAGGGGCAGGCTTGTGG
>CANGPV010000147.1 GCA_947455935.1 Comamonadaceae bacterium | reverse complement strand
TCCATCTCGGCAATCGCCAACAAAATATCTGCCAAGCGTTTGCGCGGAATGGTCGAGTCCATGCACATGTAGTCGGGGCTGATGCGCCCACTTGCTGGAAACGCGTTTTTGCGGCCACTCCAAAACTTCAGGCGCTCGGCCTCGTCACGGCTCACGGCAATCGCGGTTGCGCCACAGCGTTGCAGCACCGCGCTCATGCGGCCAATTTCTTCTTCCACCTCTTCGGGCGTGCCGTCGCTTTCGCACAGCAAAATCGCCTCTGCACTCAGGTCGTAGCCGGCGTGGACAAAGTCTTCCACCGCAGCGGTCATGGGCTTGTCCATCATCTCCAAACCTGCGGGGATGATGCCGGCGGCAATGACGGCGGCCACCGCGTCACCGGCTTTGCGCAGGTCGTCAAAGCTCGCCATGATGCAGCGTGCTAACTGTGGCTTGGGCGTGAGCTTGACCGTCACCTCGGTGGTGATGGCCAACATGCCCTCCGAGCCCACCACCAGCGGCAGCAGGTCCAAGCCCGGCGCGTCCAAGGCGTCGCCACCAAACTCGATGGGCTCGCCGTCCATGGTGAAGCCCTTGACCTTCAACACATTGTGCAAAGTCAGGCCGTATTTCAAGCAATGCACACCGCCCGAGTTTTCCGCCACATTGCCACCAATGGTGCAAGCGATTTGGCTAGATGGGTCTGGCGCGTAGTACAGCCCCAAAGGCGCGGCGGCCTCGCTGATGGCCAAGTTGCGCACACCGCACTGCACCACGGCGGTTCGACTGTGCGCATCCATTTTCAAAATGCGGTTGAATTTGGCCAGCGACAAGGTGACACCTTGCGCATGGGGCATGGCCCCGCCCGACAAACCGGTACCAGCCCCGCGCGCCACCACCGGCACGCCCAAGCGCTGACAGGTGCGCAGCACGGCTTGCACTTGCGCTTCGGTTTCGGGCAGCACCACGCACATCGGGCGTTGGCGGTAAGCGGTCAGGCCATCGCACTCATAAGGCGTGGTGTTTTCGCTGGAGGACAGCACCGCATGGGCGGGCAGCACGGCGCGCAGGGCGGCCACAGCTTGCGCACGCAAGGCTTCTGGCGACATGAGGGTGGCTTTTTCAGCGGAGGTGACAGCGTTCATCAGGCTACAGACAACTCAAAACCGCTACTGTAACGGCGACGAGCTTTCAAGGCTTGCCAAGGGATTTCAGGGATTCTTCAATCACATCGCCATTGGCTTGGGTGATGCGCAGACGCGCCGGCACATAGCCATGGCTGGGGCTGAGCCATAGCTCGAGCTTTTGGTCGTACTCGTTACGCGGGACTCTGTGTATTTTCAAGCAGTCCACCTCGCCCACGGGCAGTTTGATTTTTTCTGGCCCCAGCACCGCAAATGTCCACACCTCGGCTTGCTTGGCCGACACAACCTGAAAATTCAGCTGTTGCCCAGCATTGCGCAAATCGGGCGTACCCGCCATGGCAGCGGCTATTTGCATAAACAAGCTCACGCGGTCTTGTGCACCTTCTTCGATGGCTTGACTGGGCGTGTTGGCGCTGTAAATCAACAGCCCCTTGGCGCGGTCGAAATGTGCCGCTTGTTCTTGGCGAAATTGGTCGCCAAAACGTGTGGGCAGCAAGCCCGTAGCACCCATCTGCCCTGCGCTGGTTTGGCTGCGGTTGCCCAACAAAAACGCCTGAATTTCGTGGCGCAGTTGGTAGCTGCTGTCTTGGTACTTCCAGCTGATGTTGGCGCTGGCGTTGTATTTGACGCCTTTGGAGGTGCCGCTTAATTCATAGTTCAGCACAACAGGGGCTGGCCACACAAACTTAGCCTGTGCCAGCCAAGGCGGTGCAGCGGGTGCTGGGTTATTGGCGCTGGGCAGGGCGGGAGAGGCAGGTGTTTCAACCGTGAGCACCGCCACGGGGTCCGGTGAGGGTGCTACGGGCAAGGTTGTTTCTGTGGCAGTCGCGGCTGCTACTTCCACAGGCTCAGGGACCGGCGTTAAAACGCTACTCGACTCGTTGGTTTTTGGCGGACTGGCAGAGGGCGGCGCGACGATCTTCGCCACTTGCGTTTGCTTTGCGGTGGGGACGGCAGCCAAAGGCTTGAGTTCAACAGCCTCGGTTGGTGGGGGCGCAGACAAGCGCAGATGTGCCACGGGCGCAGGCAAAGGCGTATCGCGCCCACTGAGCGAGGTGGAGAGAGTTTGCAAACCCAGCAAATGCAGTACGAACACCAACACCACCAAGCCCCAGATCGAGGGGCGTGGCCAAGATGACGCTGGATAGAATGCTTGCATGAAACTGGCTACTTACAAAGACGGGTCCCGCGATGGGCAATTGGTGGTGGTGTCGCGTGATTTAACGACCGCCCATTATGCGAGCGGCATTGCCACCAAGTTGCAACAGGTCTTGGATGACTGGAACTTTCTTTCGCCCCAATTGGAAGATGTGTCGCAGACCTTGAACCAAGGCAAAGCCCGACATGCGTTCCCGTTTGACCCCAAGCTGTGCATGGCGCCCCTGCCCCGTGCTTACCAATGGGCCGATGGCTCGGCCTATATGAACCATGTGGAGTTGGTGCGCGCCTCGCGCAACAGCGAAGTGCCCGCCAATTTTTACGACGACCCTTTGATGTACCAAGGCGGCAGCGACGATTTTTTAGGCCCCTGCGACGATGTGGTGTGTCCCAGTACCGACTTTGGCATCGACTTCGAAGCTGAGGTGGCGGTGATCACCGCCGATGTGCCCATGCAAGCCACGCCGGAACAGGCCTTGGACGGTATCCGTCTGGTGATGATTGCCAACGATGTGTCGCTGCGCCGCCTCATCCCCAACGAACTCGCCAAAAACTTTGGTTTTTTACAAGGCAAACCCGCCACCGCCTTCAGCCCCGTGGCGGTGACTTTGGACGAGTTGGGCGAGTCTTGGGAACATGGCCGTTTGCACCTGAGTATGCGGGTCGACTGGAATGGCAAACGTGTGGGCATGTGCGAGGCTGGCCCCGAAATGACGTTTCACTTCGGCCAGCTCATTGCCCATGTGTGCAAAACCCGCAACGTGCGAGCCGGCAGCATCATCGGCAGCGGCACCGTCAGCAACAAGGCGGTGGAGGTCGATGGCCGCAAAGACTGGCCCAAGGGCTACAGCTGCATTGCTGAAAAACGCGCCATTGAAACCATCTTGGACGGCAAAGCCAGCACCGACTTTATGCAGTTCGGTGACACGGTGCGCATAGAGATGAAAGGCCGCGATGGTCAAAGCGT
>CANGPV010000146.1 GCA_947455935.1 Comamonadaceae bacterium | reverse complement strand
CTACCCACTTGGTCGCGCAACACCGCGTTCAAGCCCAAAATGGCATTCATGGGTGTACGAAGCTCATGCCCTACAGACGCAATGAATTCGTCTTTGTGGCTTTGAGCTCGTATCAGCTCCTGGTGAATGTTTTGCAACTCTTGCCCTCGATCTTGCAACGCCTCCAATTGTTTGTGTTGGCTGCGGTCCAAGTAATCCAAAATCACAATCAGCGCCAAAGAGGCCAACATTTTGTTGGTGAATGCCCAAAACACCATGTCGACAGAGGCAATGCTTCGGGTGTCTATCCATCCAGCTTGAGAGGCCAGCAAGATCAAAAACAAAGCATTGGTTTGCACGATCAACCACACGACGGCCGAACGAATTTTGAGCAACATAAAGGGCATCAATGCCATGCCTGTAACCCAAACCATCACCACTGATGCCGTGCCACCAGTGACACAAATCAGATACATCAGTAGCACATTGGCAATCAGCACCATCAAATTGACGGTCCAAACTAACGGTAGCCCTCGCTTAAAGGCCAACCATATCAGTGCATAAGAACCTGCACCTGCAAAAAGAATATTTGCGTTGTAGTTGCTGTTTGGAATCCAGCCAGTGATGAAAGACACCAAGATGCCCAAGAACGAAAAAAGTTCTACAAATACCAGTTTCCAAGTGCCTTCGGTATGACTATCAGCGCTAAATAGCTGAAAAAAAGGATTCTGGAGAAGCGACCGCATCAAGGTTAAGAATATTTATGGGTGGAAACAGGCGTGTCTTGATAATAAGTCACAGCCCTGGGTGAGGTTTGCCATGCCGGTATGATCGCGTTTTTGGAGATATACCATGCGCCTGCTTGGCAAAGCGCTGACCTTCGACGATGTGTTGCTGGTCCCAGCCTACTCGCAAGTCCTGCCCAAGGACACCCAACTCTCAACCCAGTTTTCGCGCCGCATCGCCTTGAACCTGCCCTTGGTCTCCGCCGCCATGGACACGGTCACTGAAGCTCGCTTGGCCATCGCCATCGCCCAAGAAGGCGGCATGGGTATCGTGCATAAAAACCTGACGGCTGATCAGCAAGCTGCCGAAGTCGCCAAAGTCAAGCGTTACGAAAGCGGTGTGTTGCTCGACCCGGTGGTTATCACCCCCCAGCATACGGTGCGCCAAGTCATGTCCATGTCGGACCAAATGGGCATCTCTGGTTTTCCGGTGTGTGATGGCGGCAAAGTGGTGGGCATTGTGTCTGGACGAGATCTGCGCTTTGAAACACGCTACGACGTACAGGTGAAAGAGATCATGACCCCGCGTGAGCGTTTGATCACGGTTCCCGAAGGCACCACACCTGAGCAAGCCAAGGCCTTGCTGAACAAACACAAGCTGGAGCGTTTGTTGGTGGTCAATGATGCGTTTGAACTCAAAGGTCTCATTACAGTTAAAGACATCACCAAGCAAACCAGTTTTCCCAATGCCGCACGTGACGCATCAGGGCGCCTACGCGTAGGCGCTGCGGTGGGCGTGGGACCTGGTACCGAAGAGCGGGTGGCTGCATTGGTTAAAGCGGGTGTGGATGCCATCGTGGTGGACACGGCGCATGGTCACAGCCACGGCGTGATTGAGCGTGTCCGTTGGGTCAAGCAAAACTACCCTGACATCGATGTGGTCGGTGGCAACATTGCCACGGGTGCTGCCGCCTTGGCCTTGGTAGAGGCGGGTGCCGATGGCGTGAAAGTGGGCATCGGTCCTGGCTCTATTTGCACCACACGCATTGTGGCGGGGGTGGGTGTTCCACAAATAACTGCCATTGATAACGTGGCCATGGCTTTGCATGGAACAGGTGTTCCGCTCATAGCTGATGGGGGCATTCGTTACAGCGGCGACATTGCCAAAGCCATTGCCGCAGGTGCATCCTGCGTGATGATGGGGGGTATGTTTGCAGGTACCGAAGAAGCGCCTGGCGAGGTGATTCTGTATCAAGGAAGAAGCTACAAAAGCTATCGTGGCATGGGCAGCATTGGTGCCATGCAACAAGGCAGCGCTGACCGTTATTTCCAAGAAGCCACCACGGGCAACCCCAACGCCGACAAATTGGTACCCGAAGGTATTGAGGGCAGAGTGCCTTACAAAGGTTCGATGGTCAGCATCGTCTACCAAATGGCTGGGGGTGTGCGTGCGGCCATGGGCTATTGCGGTTGTGCCAGCATTGAAGATATGCGTAACCGCGCTGAGTTCGTGGAAATATCGACTGCCGGTATGCGCGAAAGCCATGTGCACGATGTGCAAATCACCAAAGAAGCGCCGAATTACCGCGCTGAATAATTTGCCTTTGCGCAGGTAGCTACCATGTCACATGACAGTATTTTGATTCTTGATTTCGGCTCGCAAGTCACTCAGCTGATAGCCCGTCGCGTACGTGAAGCCCATGTCTACTGCGAAGTGCATCCTTGCGATGTGTCAGACGACTGGGTTCGTGCGTTCGCCAAAGACGCAAACCTCAAGGGCATTATTTTGTCTGGCAGCCACGCCAGTGTGTACGAAGTGGACGACCGTGCACCCGATGCGGTGTTTGAATTGGGCCTTCCTGTGTTGGGCATTTGCTATGGCATGCAAACCATGGCGCAGCAACTCGGGGGCAAGGTGGAAGCGGGTCATACCCGTGAGTTTGGCTACGCCGAGGTGCGGGCCAGAGGCCACACGGCCTTGCTGAAAGACATTGCCGACTTCACCACGGCTGATGGTCATGGCATGCTCAAAGTATGGATGAGCCATGGCGACAAAGTCACCGAATTGCCCTCTGGGTTCAAGCTCATGGCCAGCACCGAGAGTTGCCCCATCGCAGGTTTTGCCGATGAAGCCCGCCATTTTTACGGTGTGCAGTTTCATCCCGAAGTGACGCACACGCTGCAGGGCAGGGCTTTGCTGAACCGCTTTGTGTTGGATATTTGCAAGGCGTCTCCTGACTGGGTGATGGGCAACTACGTCGAAGAAGCTGTTGCACGTATCCGCGAGCAAGTAGGCACTGAAGAGGTGATTTTGGGTTTGTCGGGTGGTGTGGATTCATCTGTTGCCGCAGCGCTGATTCACCGCGCCATTGGAGACCAACTCACCTGTGTGTTTGTCGACCATGGCCTGCTGCGCTTGAACGAAGGCGACGCAGTGATGGAGATGTTTGCGGGCAAGCTTCACGCCAAAGTCATTCGTGTGGATGCCAGCGATTTGTTTTTAGGCAAACTGGCCGGTGTGTCTGACCCCGAGGCCAAACGCAAAATCATTGGTGCAGAATTTGTGACGGTGTTCAAACAAGAAGCTGCCAAACTCAAAGCAGGT
>CANGPV010000145.1 GCA_947455935.1 Comamonadaceae bacterium | reverse complement strand
GCTTCAAGTCTTGCGCAAAATCGCGCTGCTGCACGCGATTGACATCCGCACCAACGGCCCAGCTGCTGCCAGGCTGCCTGTACAGCACCTCCGAGCCAGCACCGGCAAACATTTCCTCTAAATAGCCCACATAGCCACTGGCAAAAACATCGCGTGAGAGCCTGACGCTTTTATTCAAGGTCAAGTTAGCCAATGTCACTTGCGAGGACACAAAATATTCACGTAAATAAGTTCTGACCCTGGGCAGGGACGAGGCCCCAGGGTTTTTGTATTTATCGTAATTACCAAACAGCCGAAGCCGCGTCATGGCATTCAAGTTCACACCGCCAGGCAGTTGCGCTTTGGCTGTCAGTGCCGCGCTGAATTGGTAAATTACGAAAGCATCAGGGCCTTGCAACACATACAAAAAATCCAAACTGGGGTCAAGGCTGGCACCAGCCGTTTTCAAGCCAAGCAGAGGTTTATCGTGGGTGGGTTCAGCAACGGCGTAATTCATGCTGGGCAAGCTGTACCCCGCTTGGGTTCTTGCGGGCTGGGTGTGTGAGGTGGTCCAGTCTGTGCGGTTGATGGCCTGTGATGCAAGTATGTCGTTGGCCGCATGAAACTGAAAATCGAAGTCTTCCATCTCTTGTGGCGCATCGCGGTTGAGCACGGCCATGGCCTTGTCTAAACGGGTGTGTGGGTAAGGCGTTTGCGCCTCATCCAGCACCACCGTCAGCTTATCGCCTTGCGCGTTTTGGTACATCTGCCGCACGTGCCACTGGGTTTGGTACGCAATGTCATTCGCCGTGACTTGCCACGATGGTGCTGTGGTGGGTCTGGGCAAAAAGGGAGATGGCTTAGGTGGATCACTCAGCTTGGGCATGGTCATGCCAGCTATATCGGTGTACATGGAAAAACCAAAAGTCAAGGTGTCGCCGCGTACGACGCCCAAGTTCAAGTCAATGCCCGGCGTCCAGTGGTACACAGCCGCAAGGTTGAATGGCGTCTTGGCCTTGAAGTTATTGGATTGGGGTTCGTTTTGGTAGTTGTTGGCGTCGTATTCCAGTTTGAACTCAGTGTTCCAAGGAGACTGGTAAGACACACCGGCAAACACAGCGCTGGGGCCATGGAACCAACTGGAAGCCGCAAATTGTCCTCCTGTACCACCAGACCAAGAAGATCGTGTATCAAACTTGCTGCCCAAGAGCTTAGAGAGTGGATTAGAAATATTGCCGCGCCCACCCAAGTTGCCCCAGGCCATTCCCAATGAATAGTCCAACACACCATAGCGCTTGCTGGCCACCACATATTCCGAGCTGAATAAACCAGTACCGCCAATATCGCGCCAACCCACGGCCACCTCAGGCACCACATCCGATTCAGACAACACGCCCAGCTTCAGGTCAATACTCTTGTCTTTGTAAGACTGGTCACCACTGAAGGCTGTGTTACCGCTGTACAGCCGGTTAGAAACATCGGAATACCGAATGCCTCCCTCTACCCACGACAAGGGTTGCAAAAACAAATTCACATGGGTTTGGGGTTGGGTGTTGCTCATGCTCACCCCCAAATTACCTGCTTTTTGCATGCGTGCGGTGGGTGTTTGCACCAAGCCGACATAGCCCCAATTGCTGGACGAGTACTGCCCAGACGGTGGCGCATAGCTCAGAGCTGCCCATGCGGGCTCTTCCTTGACCGCTGCTGGCAAGCGAACAAAGCCCTCAAAGGTAGTTAGGGCCAGACGGTTGCTAACGCCTTGGTTGGCCAACCACGATGCCCAAGCCTCATTGAAACTGTCGGGTAAGGGCGAGTCAGCCAGTGGCACCCACACCCAAGCGCCAGGAGACGGCAGGCTGGCTTGAAAGTGGTTCCATGAAGCTATGCCCACTTTGTTGATCCGCCCATCGGCTTGCACCACCCAGGCCCACGAACCCATGGTCTCACCCATACAAGCGAAGGCATAGGTTTTGGCGTGCATGCCAGAGGTAAAAGGTATGTCGCAGACCTCGCCCGTGGAGCCCATCACACGCACCGTGGTGGGACGCTGAGGAATTTCCAATGCGTCGCCAGCCTTTAAAACAGGGTCACGAACAGGCTGAATTTCAAGCCAACGCGGGTCTACAGCCGACAAAGGTACACGTCCTGTCACTTGCATACGCTGAAGCAGCGAGCTCAAGCCTTGCTTTTCTTCCTCGCGCATCAAACCCACATAATGCAAGCGCAACATGGTCTTGCGTAATTTTTCTTTTTCAAGTTCTTGCCGTTGTTTTTCCTCTGGCGTCATCCACATCACCCCCAAGGGGTAAGCGTTATCCTCAAAGGGATGGGCACTCAGCCAAGCACCCAAACGTTGACCGCTGTGTTCCTGCGTCAGCGCATACACCGTTGCAGCAGATGGGGTTGAGACTTGCGCCCATGAGGATGCAGCCATAAGGAAGTTTGCAAAACCCACCACAAGGCTATAGCGCACATGCTTGAGCAAACAATGTCTCATGGTGAGGTATGCGCCACCAAGCGAAAACGCATGCACAGTTTTTCATTGATACATTGCTCGCTGTACACAACGCGCCCGCCACGCAGCGCAAACAATTGCACATAGTTCCACGGTTGACCCTGCGCATCTTGGGACTGCACATCGTCCCTCACCCACATCAGGTTCTCGTTCAAACCGTCAGGTAAAAGCAGCGCTTCTGATGGACTGAGTGTGCGGCTAGACACCGTTTCTTGTACATCAAACCTATAGCCCGGCATCAGGTCCAGTTGACGCGACCACGAAACAGCCTGTGCGGATGAAGCCAAAACCTCCCAGCGAGGAGGTTTACCCGTGTTGCGCCGGATTTCATGGGTCATGCCCACCGCCTTGTGCACACGCCCATCCACCATCTCCAACATTTCGGCCCCTGCATACCAATGCTCCACCATGCGTCCTTGAATCCACTGGCGATAGCCCAAGGCCATCTGGGCTTGGCGTCCATTGAATTCCAGAACAAGGTAGTCATAAGCTGGGTTACGTTCCAGCTTCGGATGGCTAACAAGGGATTTAAAGGTATCCGCAATGGGGTGCGTGGTTTGACAGCCAGTCAAACACACAAATAACACCACGACTGCCACGTACCGTAATTCCAGCGCCTTCAATACATGGCGCTTAAGTGAACGGGGAAGGTTGGACATCAACACTCCAGCAGCAGCAATAAAAAAACGCCCCTTAAGGGGCGTTTTTAAATAATTCAACAATCACTTACTTGAAGTAGTAGTAGTAGTAGTAGTAGACGCTGGCACTGAATCGCTCTTGGATGAAGCAACCGCTGCTGCAACCGCCACTGCTGCGGCAACTGCACCCACGACGCCAAGAGTGGCGCCGGCTGCTGCTGCACCTGCACCAGCGGCACCCGCTGC
>CANGPV010000144.1 GCA_947455935.1 Comamonadaceae bacterium | reverse complement strand
TTTCGGTGAAGTCAAAAAACCCGAAACCATCAACTACCGCACCTTCAAGCCTGAGCGTGATGGTTTGTTTTGCGCCAAGATTTTCGGCCCCATCAAGGACTATGAATGCTTGTGCGGCAAATACAAACGCCTGAAACACCGCGGCGTGATTTGCGAGAAGTGCGGCGTTGAAGTCACCCAAACCAAGGTGCGTCGTGATCGCATGGGTCACATCGATTTGGCGGCTCCTTGCGCCCACATCTGGTTCTTGAAATCCTTGCCCAGCCGTTTGGGCTTGGTGTTGGACATGACGCTGCGCGATATTGAGCGGGTGCTGTACTTTGAAGCGTATGTCGTTACCGATCCTGGCATGACCGCACTCAAGAAGTACGCCATCATGACCGAGGACGACTATGAAGCCAAGCGCATTGAGCTGGGCGACGAGTTCCAAGCCAAGATGGGCGCTGAAGGTATTCGTGATTTGCTCGAAACCATGGAAATCGATATGGAGATTGAAAAACTCCGTAACGACTTGACCGGTTCTGAAGTCAAGATCAAGAAAAACGCCAAACGTTTGAAAGTGCTTGAGGCCTTCAAAAAATCGGGCATCAAGCCTGAGTGGATGGTGTTGTCGGTGCTGCCTGTGTTGCCGCCCGATTTGCGTCCTCTGGTTCCCTTGGACGGTGGTCGCTTCGCTACTTCCGACTTGAACGATCTCTACCGCCGTGTGATTAACCGCAACAGCCGTTTGCGTCGCTTGCTGGAACTCAATGCGCCTGAAATCATTGCGCGCAACGAAAAACGCATGTTGCAAGAAGCCGTTGACAGCTTGCTGGACAACGGCCGTCGCGGCAAAGCCATGACGGGCGCTAACAAGCGTGCCTTGAAGTCTTTGGCCGACATGATCAAAGGCAAGTCAGGACGTTTCCGTCAAAACTTGTTGGGCAAGCGCGTGGACTATTCGGGTCGTTCGGTGATTACCGTTGGACCCACATTGAAACTGCACCAATGCGGTTTGCCCAAATTGATGGCTCTGGAACTCTTCAAGCCTTTCATCTTCAGCAAACTGGAATTGATGGGCATTGCCACCACCATCAAGGCGGCTAAGAAGGAAGTTGAAGCCGGCACGCCTGTGGTGTGGGATATCTTGGAAGAGGTCATCAAAGAGCATCCCGTGTTGCTCAACCGTGCGCCTACCTTGCACCGCTTGGGCATTCAAGCTTTTGAGCCTATCTTGATCGAAGGCAAAGCCATTCAACTGCACCCCTTGGTGTGTTCCGCATTCAACGCCGACTTTGACGGCGACCAAATGGCGGTTCACATTCCTTTGTCGGTGGAAGCACAAATGGAAGCACGCACATTGATGCTGGCCTCTAACAACGTGCTGTTCCCTGCCAATGGCGAACCTTCCATCGTGCCTTCACAAGACGTGGTGCTGGGCTTGTACTACACCACCCGTGAGCGTATCAACGGTAAGGGTGAAGGCTTGGTGTTTGCCGACATTGGTGAGGTGCAACGCGCCCTCGACGCTGATGTGGTGGAACTCACCGCCAAAGTCACCGTGCGTATGACGGAGTGGCTCAAGGACAAAGAAACGGGCGAATTCACCAGCAGTGTTTCTTTGGTCGAAACCACGGTCGGCCGTGCGCTGTTGTCGGAAATTTTGCCTAAGGGCTTGCCTTTTAGCAACTTGAACAAAGCGCTGAAGAAGAAAGAAATTTCCAAGCTCATCAACACCTCATTTCGCAAATGCGGATTGAAGGAAACCGTGGTGTTTGCCGACAAACTGTTGCAAAACGGTTTCCGCTTGGCAACCCGTGCAGGTATTTCTATCTGTATTGACGATATGTTGGTGCCCCAAGAAAAGCACGCCATCATTGAGAGCGCAGAAAAAGAAGTCAAAGACATTGAGCAGCAATACGTCTCAGGCCTGGTGACTTCTGGTGAACGCTACAACAAGGTGGTGGACATTTGGGGTAAAGCGGGTGACGCTGTGTCCAAAGTCATGATGGACCAACTGCGCAAAGAAAAAACCATTGACCGCCATGGCAACGAAGTCGAGCAAGAGTCCTTCAACTCCATCTACATGATGGCTGACTCGGGTGCGCGTGGCTCTGCTGCGCAAATTCGTCAATTGGCAGGTATGCGTGGTTTGATGGCCAAGCCTGACGGCTCCATCATTGAAACGCCCATCACGGCCAACTTCCGCGAAGGCCTGAATGTGTTGCAGTACTTCATCTCCACCCACGGTGCGCGTAAAGGTTTGGCCGATACCGCGTTGAAGACTGCTAATTCGGGCTACTTAACTCGCCGTTTGGTCGATGTGACCCAAGACTTGGTGGTGATCGAAGAAGATTGCGGCACCTCCAATGGTCAAGTCATGCGCGCCATTGTCGAGGGCGGTGAAGTCATCGAATCCTTGCGGGACCGTGTGCTGGGCCGCTCTGTGGCCGAAGACGTGGTGCATCCTGAATCGCGCCAGACCTTGGTGCCTGCTGGCCATATGCTTGACGAAGATTTGATTGATGAAATCGAACTCTTGGGCGTGGACGAAATCAAAGTGCGCACTGCGCTTAATTGCGAAACCCGTTTTGGTTTGTGCGCCAAGTGCTATGGCCGCGATTTGGGTCGTGGTGGTTTGGTCAATGTGGGCGAGGCCGTGGGTGTGATTGCAGCGCAGTCGATTGGCGAGCCAGGCACACAGCTGACCATGCGCACTTTCCACATTGGTGGTGCGGCTTCACGCGCGGCAGTTGCCTCCAGCGTGGATGCCAAGTCCAACGGTGTGATCGGCTTCAATGCCACCATGCGTTATGTGACCAACAGTAAAAACGAGTTGGTCGTCATTTCCCGTTCTGGCGAAATCGTCATCCATGACGAACAAGGCCGTGAGCGCGAACGCCATAAAGTGCCTTATGGCGCAATTTTGGCCATCAAGCCCGACCAAGCCATCAAAGCCGGCACCATCTTGGCCAACTGGGATCCGTTGACACGCCCTGTGATCACCGAATTTGCCGGTAAGACGCAGTTTGAAAATGTGGAAGAAGGCTTGACCGTGGCCAAGCAATTGGACGAGGTTACTGGCTTGTCCACCTTGGTGGTGATCGATCCCAAGCGCCGTGGATCTACCAAAGTGGTTCGTCCTCAGGTGAAGTTGATCGATGCTGCTGGCAAAGAAGTCAAAATTCCAGGCACCGATCACTCGGTGACCATTGGCTTCCAAGTTGGTGCGTTGATTCAAGTGCGTGACGGCCAAGACGTGGGACCTGGCGAGGTGTTGGCGCGTATCCCTGTGGAAGGTCAAAAGACACGCGACATCACCGGCGGTTTGCCCCGTGTAGCCGAGCTGTTCGAGGCACGTTCACCCAAAGACAAAGGCATCTTGGCTGAGATGACCGGCACGGTGTCGTTTGGTAAAGAAACCAAAGGCAAGATCCGCTTGCAAATCACCGATCCCGAAGGCACGGTGTGGGAAGAACTCATTCCC
>CANGPV010000143.1 GCA_947455935.1 Comamonadaceae bacterium | reverse complement strand
GTCTTGTCTTTGGATATGGCGTCTTTGTTGGCGGGTGCGAAGTTTCGCGGTGAGTTTGAAGAGCGTCTCAAAACCGTGTTGAGCGAGCTGGCCAAAGACGAAGGCCAAACCATTGTTTTTATCGACGAGTTGCACACCATGGTCGGCGCAGGCAAGGCCGAAGGCGCAATGGATGCGGGCAATATGCTCAAACCCGCCTTGGCGCGCGGTGAGTTGCATTGCGTGGGCGCCACGACTTTGGACGAGTACCGCAAATACATCGAAAAAGACGCGGCCTTAGAGCGTCGCTTCCAAAAGATCATCGTTGGCGAACCTTCCGTAGAAGCCACGATTGCGATCTTGCGTGGCTTGCAAGAAAAGTATGAAGTCCACCATGGCGTGGAAATTACCGACCCTGCCATCGTGGCAGCTGCGGAGTTGTCACACCGCTACATCACCGACCGTTTCTTGCCCGATAAGGCGATTGATTTGATCGACGAAGCCGCCGCCAAAATCAAAATCGAAATCGACTCTAAACCTGAGGTGATGGACAAGTTAGACCGTCGCTTGATTCAACTCAAAATTGAGCGTGAAGCCGTCCGCAAAGAAAAAGACGAAGCGTCGATCAAACGCATGGAGTTGCTGGAAGAAGAGATCATCAAAGTCGGCAAAGAATATTCCGACTTAGAGGACATTTGGAAGTCAGAAAAAGCTTCTGCCCAAGGTGGCGCGCAAGTCAAAGAAGAAATTGACCGCATCCGTTTCCAAATTGAAGAACTGACCCGCAAAGGCGACTTCAACAAGGTTGCTGAGTTGCAATACGGCAAATTGCCTGAATTAGAAAAACGCATGAAAGAGGCGAATGCCAAGGAAAGCACCAAGGCTGCCAAAGACGGTGTGCACCGTCTGTTGCGTACCCAAGTCGGCGCTGAAGAAATCGCCGAAGTGGTGGCGCGCGCAACCGGAATTCCCGTCTCCAAACTCATGCAAGGCGAGCGCGACAAGTTGCTGCAAATGGAAGACAAATTGCACCAACGGGTGGTGGGTCAAGATGAGGCGATCACCGCTGTATCTAACGCGATCCGCCGTTCACGCGCAGGTTTGGGTGACCCGAATCGTCCGACTGGATCTTTCTTGTTCTTAGGCCCTACAGGCGTCGGCAAGACAGAGTTGTGCAAAGCATTGGCGGGCTTTTTGTTTGACAGCGAAGACCACATGATTCGCATCGACATGAGCGAGTTCATGGAGAAGCATTCGGTTAGCCGTTTGGTCGGCGCACCTCCCGGATACGTGGGCTACGACGAGGGCGGTTATTTGACAGAAGCCGTGCGCCGCAAACCCTATAGCGTGTTGTTGCTCGACGAAGTGGAAAAAGCCCATCCCGATGTCTTCAACATCTTGTTGCAGGTACTTGACGACGGTCGTTTGACCGATGGCCAAGGCCGCACGGTGGACTTTAAAAACACCGTCATCGTGATGACCTCCAATATTGGTTCGCCCATCATCCAAAGCATGGTGGGTCAAGACCCGCAAGACATCAAAGACGCAGTGTGGGATGAACTCAAAACGCATTTCCGTCCCGAGTTCTTGAACCGCATCGACGAGACCGTCTTGTTCCACGGTTTAGACGCCCAGCACATCGCGCGTATTGCCGATATCCAGTTGGGTATCTTGTCGGAGCGCTTGCGCAAGATGGATCTTTCGCTCGAGGTCTCGCCACAAGCTTTGGCGGAATTGGCCAAAGTCGGTTTCGATCCAATCTACGGCGCCAGACCCTTGAAGCGTGCGATTCAGCAGCGCATCGAGAACCCGCTGTCCAAACTTCTCTTGGAGGGCAAATTCATGCCTAAAGATGGGATTGCGGTCAGTGTGGACCCAGTGCGCGCGCCAGGGGAGTTTGGCTTCACCAAGGTGGCAGCGCTTTAAGAGCCTTCTGTCCCCTTGCTGACGCGCTTTTGGGGCGCAAAGGGTAGGATCACGCCCCATGACGACGATCACCCAGACAGATGCTTCATGGCAAGACGATGCCACTGTGATTGGATTGGTGAGTCTGGCGCACGCCAGCTCCCATTTCGCGCATCTGCTTTTGCCCCTCATGTTTCCGAAATTCATAGAAACATTCGGCTTTAGTTATTCCGAACTTGGATTGCTGATGTCGGTGTTTTTTGTGGTGTCTGGCGTTGGTCAAGCATCTGCCGGTTTCTTGGTCGATCGCTTGGGTGCAAGGCCAGTGATGTATGTCGCTCTAGGGACCTTGGCGCTGGCCTGTATCACCGCTTCTTTTGCGCAAAGTTATGGGGGTCTGATGGTGGCTGCCGCGCTATTCGGTGTGGGCAATGCTTCTTTCCATCCGGTGGATTTCACCATCCTCAACCAAAAAGTCTCTGCTCCTAGGTTGGGATACGCCTTCAGCGCACATGGCTTGACGGGCAATTTGGGCTGGGCTGTCGCCCCCATCTTCATGGTTGGCATCAGTAGCATGTTCGACTGGCGCACAGCTTATGTGGCAGCCGCTTGCGTGTTCCTCGGCATTTTGGCTTTGTTGGTATGGAAAAGTGACGCAATTACCACCCATGCGGTGGACCGCAAAGCAGACGATCCCCATGCGGCGCATTCCCTGGCTTTTTTAAAAATTCCTGTGGTGTGGTGGTGCTTTGCTTTCTTCTTTCTATCCACCATGACTTTGGCCGTGGTGCAGACTTTCTCTGTCTCCATACTGCAGGCTATGCACCGTGTGAGTTTTGAGGCAGCCACCTTGACTTTGACTGCCTACATGCTGTGTGCAGCTGCGGGCATGTTTTTGGGTGGTTTTGTCGCCGCCCGTTGGCCTTTGCACAGCGACCGCGTGGTCGCCACTTGCATGACCATGGCAGCTGTCTTTATGGCTTTATGTGGAAGCGGTTGGTTCAACGGCACTGCCACCATGGTGATCTTGGCCGCTACGGGACTCTCAATTGGTGTGGGCGGCCCGTCTCGCGACATGATGATCAAAAAAGCTACGCCCAAGGGCGCCACAGGGCGCGTCTACGGCATGGTCTATTCCGGCCTTGATGTGGGATTTGCAACCTCACCCTTGGTCTTCGGTGTATTCATGGACCGCGGTTGGTACGGCCTCACTTTGGTGGGTGGTGCCTGTGTCTTGTTGTTGAGTGTCTTGGTGGCTTTGGGGGTGGGCAAGCGCTCCCAAGCCGTAAAGATTAGTTGAAGAATTTAGGAAGACAAAAAATGAAAAAACAGATTGCGGGCCATTTGCTGGTCGAGTGCTTGATAGAACAGGGCGTGACCCACGCGTTTGGCGTGCCTGGTGAGAGTTATTTGGCGGTTTTGGATGGATTCCATGCTTACCGAGACCAAATTCAATTTGTGATCAACCGCCAAGAAGGCGGCGCTGCCTATATGGCGGACGCGCAGGGACGTTTGAGCGGCCGTCCAGGCATTTGTTTTGTCACGCGGGGGCCTGGGGCTACCAATGCGTCTGTAGGCATCCACACGGCCTTCCAG
>CANGPV010000142.1 GCA_947455935.1 Comamonadaceae bacterium | reverse complement strand
TCTCGTCTCACATCGGCAGCGGAATGGACCTGTTCTTTCCCTTGACGGACACGCGCAAGCACATCGGCAGCGAGGTAGTAGTCTTCCATTTCTTGGATGCCCTGCTCGATGATTTCGCGCAGATAAAAAGCTTTGGTGCGCCCAGTTTGGGATGCGAGGTAGTCAAGCCTTTGCTCGATCTCTGGCGCAAGACGAATTGAAGTTGCCATGTCAAATCCTCCATTGAATACATGTATTCAATGTATCACGAAGAGCATATCTTGACCACCTCATCCGCCTACGCGGGCCATGCAACAGGCATGCCTTGTTCAGCTCATGCAGCCGTCAAAGGCTCCATGCGCACCACGGCACGCGCGCCCACGGCACTGGCAAAACGTTGGACTGTTCGCATAGATGGCGTGCCCCTGCCACTTTCGATGCGTGCCACCACGCTTTGGGTTGTGCCCATGCGTGCGGCCACATCGCCTTGCGTCAGGCCTGCTTTCGTACGTGCTGCAATCAGTTCACGGGCCAGCTCAAACTCGGGCGCTTGCGCCTCATAGGCTTGGCGGACGGCGGGTTTGGCCAGCAGTTTGACTTTCACTTCTTTCAGGTTTTTCACGTCGATTCCTCCAGGCGTTTCAATGCGGTTTCAATAGCGCTTCGTGGTGTGGTCTGCGTCTTTTTTATAAACACATGCAGCACCAGCAAAGTGCGCCCCTGAACGGCAGCGTAAACGGCACGGGCTATCCCATCGCGGCCAGTCATGCGCATTTCCCACAGCTTGCATATCGACAGGGATGGTCTGCAATTCACGCTCCGCCAGTGGATGCAGGGTCACGGTCCACTGGGGTTCAAGTATAGCCTTTTTGCTATTTTTTAGGTTTTTCATGACGGCACCCTTGGTCCTGTTTGGATCGTGCTTTGTCTATTACTCGCTAACCCCAAGCAATATCGAGGGTGCTATTTTTCTTATGGGTCTGGGATATTGGCGTCAGTAACTCAAGCGATATTTGTAAGTGTTATTTAAACTTAAACAAGGTAAGGCGGATTGCGTCGCTACGCTCGCAATGACAAATACAAGCTCGCGATGACGCTATTCCGGCAACAGAACAGCCAACCTCGCTTGCACTTTCAGCAGCCGTTCGTGGTCATCTTGGCGGCGATAAATTTCATGCAAATTGCGAAGCATTCGCGCAATGATGTCGCGGGGTTCAGCAGCCTGCAAATGAAACGCCAAGGCGTCGTCAGAGATGGCATGGGGGTGGTTGAGCTTGCTGCCCGGCAACCACGGCACCAAGCGTTCGCACAGTTCTTCGCGGCTGAGTGATTCACCGCTGAAGGGGTCAATCACCACATGGCCTTGCTGGGGAGCGGGCAAATCCACTTTCACCAAAAAATGGCCCGGAAACCCCACGCCAAACACCGGCAAGCCAATGCTTTGGCCCAACTCCAACCACAACACCGCCAAGCTGATGGGAATGCCTTTGCGGGTGGACATGACCACATTCAAATAGCTGTTGTGCGGGTCGTCATAGTGGTTCACATTGCCCGAAAAGCGCAAATTGGAATAGAAAAAATGGTTCAGCTCGCGCAATTTGTCCAGCGTGTCCGCGCCCGGCAAGATGCTGCGCTTTAACCGCGCTGCCCAATGGTCTATGTCGCTGAGCACCTGCTGAATATCCATCGAGGGAAATTCATCCTGCGCCAAGCTGATGGCGGTTTCCAGCAAGGGGAACTCGTCGTCACTTTGCACCAAGGTGGTGAAATAGTCCAAGGCGCTGGGGGGCTTTAATTTGTAGTCCATGTCGTCATCATGCCTTCAGCGGCGCAAAAGTGCACGAAGATCCATGCCAAGACCCCTCAGTGTCGCGAAATACACCACAGCACTGGCGGTCAACACCCCTGCCATCAAGCCCATTCGCAGCCACGGCGTGGCTCGCAAGGCCATCCAATCCCAATAGCCAGCGCTGTAAAACAGGCAAGCCCCCATGGCAGCAGACGCCAAAACCACCCGCAAAACCAGCAAACTCCAGCCCGGCTTGGCGACAAAACTGCGGTTGCGCCGCAAACCTTGCAGCAGCCACAGGGCATTGAGCAAAGCGCCAAGGCCAATCGACAAGGTGAGCGCGGCATGGGCGAAATACGGCACCAGCAAGATATTCATGACTTGGGTAAACACCAGCACCAGCACCGCAATGCGCACCGGCGTGCGGGTGTCTTGTTTGGCATAAAAACCTGGCGCCAGCACCTTGATGGCCACCAAGCCTAAAACGCCCACGCCGTAGCCGGTCAAAGCCAGCGTGGTTTGCGCGACATCACGGTCGGTGAACGCCCCATAGTGGTAGAGCACCGCCACCAGCGGCTGGGCAAACACCAACAGCGCCACGGCGCAAGGCCAAGCCAGCACCATCACCAAGCGCAAGCCCCAATCGAGCATGGCCGAATACGCATCCGCGTCGCCACTGGCTTGGGCGGCAGAGAGTTGCGGCATCAGCACCACGCCCAAGGCCACGCCCAGCATGGCGATGGGAAATTCCATCAAACGGTCTGCGTAGCTGATCCAGCTCACACTGCCAGGCGTCAAATGCGAAGCAATTTGGGTATTGATGATGAGCGACAACTGCGCCACGCCCACGCCCAACAAAGCCGGTGCCATCAGCGACAAAATGCGCCGGGTTCCTGCGTCTTGCCAAGCATCTTGCAGGCCTGTGGGCGAAAGCGCTAAACGCGGCAACACACCCAAGCTAAGCAAAGCAGGTATTTGCACCGCCAACTGCAACACACCACCTAGCATCACCCCGCCGGCCATGGCGTAAATCGGCGCAATGCCTTGCGCGGCCAACCAAGGCGCACCCCACACAGCCGCGCTGATCATGCACACATTCAGCAGCACCGGCGTGGCGGCTGGCACAGCAAAGCGCCGCCATGTGTTCAAGATACCTGCGGCCAAAGCCACCATGGACATGAAGGCGATGTAGGGAAACATATAGCGGGTGAGGTCTACCGCAGTGGCCATGCCCTGCGTCGACTGCTGCAAACCGCTGGCCATCAGCCACACCAAGCCAGGCGCAGCCAGCACGCCAAGCAAGCTCAGCGTCACCACCGCCAGCAGCAGCACCGAAGCGACTTTGTCGATCAATAAACGGGTGGCTGCGTCTCCCTGCTCGGCGCGGGTAGCCGCCAACACCGGCACAAAAGCTTGGGCGAAAGCGCCTTCGGCAAACAGGCGGCGAAACAAATTGGGGATGCGAAACGCCACATTGAAGGCGTCTGTCAGGGCATTGGCACCAAACACGCTGGCGATCAGCGTCTCCCGCGCAAAACCCGTGATGCGCGAGGCCAAGGTCCACAAGGACACGGTAGAGGCGGACTTGAACAGGCTCACGCGGAGAAGTGTAGCGGCCAGCCCAAGGGGGGCGGTCAAGCGGCTTGGTACAATGGCGGGCTTTGCCGTCATCATCATCAAACCCCTAAAGGAATACACATGGCCTCTGGAAAGCCCAAGAAAAAG
>CANGPV010000141.1 GCA_947455935.1 Comamonadaceae bacterium | reverse complement strand
GTTGACGGGGTTTGGTGGCAGGCGCGGGTTGCGCATCCAGCAGTTTATTGCCGTCAAATATCACAGCGGGAGAGCCGGGTTGGTTGATGGTCACAGGGGTTTGCGCACACACGGCTGTAAGCACACACGACAACAGCAGGCAAAAGACTCCAAAAGCCCCAGTGGCTGGAAAATCGAAAGTGCGAGAGTCAAACATGGTCATGTCCTCGTGACAGGGGGGTAATCATCGCATGGTTCGTTGATTGACGGCTTTGTGGGGGGCTAATCCCTTGGCAGCGGCAGCTTGGTTATTATTCGCGGGCCGAAATGGCGTTGAATAAAGGAAATGGCGTGTTGTTACCTAACTCTAAGTGGTTGATAAATCTGACTCTTTCATGTGCGGCAATGGCCTTGGCGTGGCCTTGGCAAGCAGGTGCATTTGATGCCACCAAACTGGAAGATTTCAAAACCACCAATGTCTGTAAATACTGCGATTTGACCGATGCGCCCATGAGCGGTCGCGATATGCGCGGTGCTGATTTTCAAAATGCCAATTTGTCCGGCGCCAAGATGGACAAAGCCAATATGGCCGAGCGACCTTTGGAAAAACGTACCTTAGTCACCAATTTCGAGGACGCCAATTTGCGCCGAGCCGATTTCAGCGGTGCCAATTTGCACATGGCCAACTTCACCAACGCCTATTTGCGTGAAGCCAATCTCAGCGGTGCTGATTTAAGCGATGCGGTGTTGAGCAAAGCCAATATGAAGGGCGCTGTGCTGGTGGGTACCAATCTCAAAGGTGCCAAACTGGATGAAGCCAAGTTAGATGATGCGAAGTTTTGTAAAACCACCATGCCTGATGGCGCGGTGAACGATTCAGGCTGTTAAGGACAGGCTTCTTGCAAAGTCTGCAAGACAGCTTGCCTGTCCTTGGGCTGTGCAGCTTGTGCATCCAACGCTGCCGTTTCACGCAATTGTTTGCCCACAGCCTGATGCAGTTTGATCACCACCGCTTGCTCGCTGGCTGAGAGACTGGTGTCGCCCCTAACGCTTTTAATCACATTCATTTCAACCTTGTCGCCATTTTTTTGTACCTGTACAAAATACAACTGGCGCTCGGGAGAGTCGCTAGGGAATTTTTCCAAACCATGGCGGTGCATGGTGTACAGACCTTGGTAGAACTCAGCGTAATAGTTGGCGCTGCGCTGGCAGCGGACTTCGGGTGCGTCAAGCGCGAACGCCGACCCTGCTACCAAACCAGCTAACAAGGCAATTAACTTCACTCGGGGTCGCCAGGTATCTCAGCTTGACGCAATTGCACGGCTTGCGAACGTTTTTTACGAAAGCGTATGTTGAGCATTTCCACCCCAAAGGCAAATGCCATACCAAAGTAGATATAGCCTTTGGGCACATGGTGGCCAAAGCCTTCGGCCACCAGTACCACACCCACCACCACCAAAAAGCTAAGGGCCAACATTTTGATGGAGGGGTGGGCATCGACAAACTCGCCGATCGATTTGGCAAACAGCATCATCAGACCTAAGGACACCACCACTGCTGCAATCATGATGCGCACATCATCGACCATACCAACGGCGGTGATGATGGAGTCGAGTGAAAACACCAAATCAATCAGCATGATTTGCACAATCGTGGCCATCAGTTTGGCTTTGACCTTGACCTCGGCACTGGGTTCGTCGCCTTCCAGAGAGTGGTGGATTTCACCTGTGCTCTTCCAAATTAGAAACAACCCGCCGGCTAACAAAATCAAATCACGACCTGAAAAAGCTTGGCTGGCAATGGTGAACAAAGGCTCGACCAAGCCAATGATGACCGAGAGCAACAGCAGCAAACCAATACGCATGAACATGGCCATGAACAGGCCAATGCGACGTGCCATTTCTTGTTGGGCTTTGGGCAGTTTGCTGACCAAGATGGAAATGAAAATGATATTGTCGATGCCCAGCACCAACTCGAGCAAGGTGAGTGTGGCCAAAGCCACCCACATATGCGGATCTGTCAGAAGTTCCATCAGTTAATCGAGGTTGTTAAGTAGATAAACGTGACTGTAGCTTATGTAGGCGAAGGTAAAGCCATGCGTACCGAATCAAGACATAAGTCAACCACACAGCCCATCCTGAGAACACCACATCGCTTAAAAAATGGCCGCCTTGTGCCATACGCACACAGCCAATCAACAAACCTGCCACCACACCAATCTCTGTCCAGCGTTTGCGTCGTGACCTATTAGCCCACATGCCCCAGACCATGAGACTGAAACCCGCCGCCGCATGACCGCTGACAAAGCTGCAATTCATATCGCAATGCTTGCTCGGTTCAAAAACAGGCACAAAAGGTGTGTTTCCGCCAAACACTTGCAATTGCTCTGGTCGGGGTCGTCCGACGTTATCTTTCAAAGCCCAGTCCACCACCAGCCCCAGTCCCAACACTGCCATGAGCAGCCATGCCAGCAAGCGTCTGCGCCAAGCTTTGGCTTGGGGCCACCCCGACCAAGGAAGTAAAAACCACGCCACACAGCCCAGCACAAACAGACTTCGGCTCAGCCAAGGCGTTGCCACATACACCGCATGCACCCAGCCCCAATGGTTGGCTGGAAAGCTTTGTGTGCTTGCATCAAAAAAATACCTCGTCACCATCAGATCAAGTGCAGGCCATAGCGTGAAGAGCGCAACGGACAGAACCAAACCGATCCCGCCTACCCATAGCTCTGTGCGCCGCGCTTTCATGGGTGTGGGTCTTTCAGGAGCCACAAAAACAGCTGCCGCCCCGAGGGCTGAGGATCAGACAGTAGTTGCACTTGCGCATAGCGTGTACGCACCCAGGCGGGTAAATCCCCCATCACCAGCAGCAAGATCGGTTCTGGGTGTTGAGTGGGATCAAAGCGGTAAAGCAAGTCGTAATGGTGTAGCGCAAAGGGTGTTTGCTGCCAACTCAAAGCCAAGGTCGGCTGGTCGCGCCATGCGTAGGCCGCATGCACGATGAGCGTGCGGTCAAGTGCCACCCAAGTGGCGTCGGGATGCGCGGCCAGCAGCGGGCGAAGTGGGTTCAAAGCGCTTTCCCAACCCTTAGCTCGTCCCCATAAATCCCATTGCGATTTCTGTGCGGGTAGTCCAAGACGTTGCCGCCAGTCGCCGCCCAGCGACAAAGCACTGGCCAGTAACGCAGACACCACCACCACCCCCAGCGGCCCACGCCACCGCCAATGACGGGTATGTGATGACAGCCACCACCCCAGCGCCACACATGCCCCCAAGAGGGCGGGTGCAGGCCAGTTGATTTGGGCAGTGCCTTGCATGGCTTGTACAGCGCCAATCAGCCACAAAGGCCAGCTAGCCTGCCATGCCCACCTTGCAGGTGAGGCAGAGGATGAGGTAGGCGTCGTCGTGTGATATTTCATATCCCACAGGGCGACAAACAGCATGATCCAGAACACAGGTCCTGCAACCAAGGCTTGCGCTGCGCCATATTCAACGCATCGAAGTGCAACTGCCACCCAGCTGCTGGAGACAGAGGTATGACCGTCTGTCAGCAAATCAGCGGTGTGTTTCAAAGTGGGCCAGTCGTGGGCTTGGTTCCACGCCACATGAGGCACCATGGCCAGCGCCGCAATG
>CANGPV010000140.1 GCA_947455935.1 Comamonadaceae bacterium | reverse complement strand
GTTGCACCGCGTCGGTGGGCAAACCGGCTTCGGCCAAGGCTTGTTGCACCAGCGCGGCCAAGGCTTTGTTGGAGTCAATCGCCTCGGAGCCGCCGCGCAAGATGCAGGCGTTGCCACTCTTGATGGCGAGTGACGCGGCCTCAATGGTGACGTTGGGGCGGCTTTCGTAAATCATGCCAAACACGCCAATGGGCACGCGCATTTGCCCCACCCGAATACCGCTGGGCTGCTGGCTCATGCCGCTGATGCTGCCAATGATGTCGGGCATGGTGGCCAGCTGTTCGCAACCCACAGCGCAGGTTTCCAGTGTTTGGGGCGAGAGCTTCAGGCGATCAACCATGGGCGCGGCCAAACCGGCGGCTTGGGCGCGGCTCAGGTCTTTGGCGTTGTCGGTTTGCAAAGCCGCGGTGTGTTCGCGCAGCAGCCGCGCCAGCGCCCGCAAAGCATGGGCTTTTTGCGCCGCCGTGGCCCGTGCCATGCCCACGGCCGCGCAACGCGCTTGCAGGCCCAAGGTGCGCATGAGTTCGGGGATGGTGGCGGCGGCGTTCATGGGCTGATTTTGGCAGAGATGCACATCAAGCCGGTTGACAGGCTTTGCTCAGCATGAAGGCCAAGCGGCCCAAGGCTTGCCAGCTGTCATGTGGCCACTGTGCAAAACGCAATCCTTTGACCACGCCGTCCACTTGGTGCGCGGCGCTCAGCAAGCGGTCCATGGCTGCGGGGGACAACAGGGGCAAAACCCGCTCGAACAAACGCTCTTTGGGTCCCCAAATGCGTTGCTCTCTGAGCACTTGCGGCAAGGGTCGACCACTGGCCACCGCGTCTTTGACACGTTTCAAGGCGCGTATGTCTTCTGCCAATGCGAAATGCACCAACACCTCCGAGGTGCCCTCAGCCCGCAATCCGTCCAACATGCGCTGCACCCGCAGGTGTTGACCCGCCAAAACCGTTTCGCTGAGCTTGAACACATTGAAACGCGCCACATTCAACACAGCGTTTTCAATGTCCTCAAAGCTCAATTCCTGCGCCGGATAAAGCAATGCCAATTTTTGAATTTCTTGGTGAGCGGCCAGCAAATTGCCCTCCACCCTGTCGGCAAAAAACTGCAAGCTGCGCTGTCCCTCTTCACCGGCACGCACACGCTGCTGCTGCAATGCCAAACGCTGGGCAATCCAAGCGGGCAAAGCTGCTCGCTCAACAGGGTCGATTTGCACGCTGATGCCATGCGCATCTAAAGCAAGGAACCAACCGGAGGACTTGGCGGTTTTATCTAAACGCGGCAAAGACAACAAGACCAACACGCCGTCATTGCCCACACAAGCATCAGCAATGCGCTGCAAAGCTTCGCTGCCGTCTTTGCCGGGCTTGCCTGAGGGAATACGGATATCGATGAGCTGCTTGTCAGCAAACAAACTCATGGCCGAGGTGGCTGACTCCACCTCGCTCCAATCAAAATGTGCGCCGGCCACCGTGAACACATGGCGCTCTGAAAAGCCTTGCTGCCTGGCGCTTGCACGGATCGCATCCGCCGCCTCTTGCAACAACAAAGCCTCGTCCCCGTGCAAGGTGTAGAGCGAGCGCAACCCTTGGGAAAGTTGCTCGTTCAGGCGTTGGGGGGAGAGTTGCATGGATGCTTAGGGCATTCGAACCACGGCTAAGCGGCGCAGCACTTGCTGTACCAAGTCCGAACGCATGTCGCGGTAAAGCAAAGCCTCTTCGGTTTCTTTGGACAGGGCGGCGGTTTCGCTGAAACTGATGTCTCGCTCTTGAACTAACTCGGTGTCTGGGATCAACTCGATACCGTCACGGGTACGCAGCTTGAAGCGAATGCGAAACCGCAACTGAAATTCACGAACCGCCCCTGCCGAGGTACGGCTGAGAATAACTTTTTCGGGCAATTCCAAAAGCAAATCAAAAATCACATCGGCACGCTCGACCTCCCTAGGGTCACTGATGACTTCGACTTTGCCTGAAGCTGCAATATTGCGTTTGAGCTCTTGGCCAAATGCTGACGCTTCAGACACTCCGCTGAACAAGGTGCGAAACGGGTAATTGGGCGCTTGGCGCAACTGGAATCCACAGGCGCTGAGAACACCTAACAACACAGCCGAGCCAAATAAGCGTCTTTGCATCATGTTTAAACCACTATGTTGACCAAACGCCCCGGCACCACGATCACCTTTTTCGGTGCCGCGCCTTGGGCTTGTTTCTGAAAAGCTTCGCTGGCCAATGCGGCGTGTTCAATATCTTCTTTGCTGGCGGTGGCGGGCACCGAAATAGAGCCGCGCAATTTGCCGTTGACTTGCAACATCAGCTCGATTTCGTCGCGCAGCAAAGCGCTTTCGTCCACGCTGGGCCAAGCCGCGTCGAGCAATTCGCCAGTGCGGGCGGCGTAGCCCAGCTCCGCCCACAAATGGGCGCTGATGTGGGGACATGCGGGGTAGAGCATGCGCAGCAACACCGAGGTGCCTTCGCACAGCACCGCTTGGTCACCGGGGCTGCCGTCGGTTTTGAAGTCTTCCAAGGCATTGAGCAGTTTCATGCAACCCGACACCACGGTGTTGTATTGCATGCGCTCATAGTCATAGCTGACTTGCTTGAGCGTCAGGTGCACATCGCGGCGCAGATCGGCGGCTTGTTTGCGGCAGCTGGCTTGGCTCAAGTTGCCAGCGGTCGCGGCCTTGAGGCTGGCTTCGTGCTTGAAAGCAAAGTTCCACACCCGGCGCAAAAACCTAAAGCTGCCCTCTACGCCTGCGTCGTTCCACTCCAGCGTGGCCTCGGGCGGGGCGGTGAACATGGTGTACAGGCGTGCGGTGTCAGCGCCGTATTTTTCGATCAGGTCTTGCGGGTCCACGCCGTTGTTTTTGGACTTGGACATGGTGCCCACGCCCTCGTAGTCGATGGCGGTGCCCACAGGCAGTTTGCCGTCGCCGCTGTCGGCCGGGTTTTTCAGCTGGGCGCCCACCACTTTGCCGGTGTCGTCCAGCACATGCTCGACATCGTGCGGCCAGAAATAGTCTTTGCCGCCCTTGGCGGTGCGGCGCGAGTAAATGTGGTTCAGCACCATGCCTTGCGTGAGCAGTTTGGTGAACGGCTCATCGACCTTCACCAGCCCCAAGTCGCGCATGACCTTGGTCCAAAACCGCGCGTACAACAAGTGCAGGATGGCGTGCTCAATCCCGCCGATGTACTGGTCCATGCCGCTGCCGCCCGTGGCGTGCTGGGCGTCGCGCATCCAATAGTTCGTGCCCTCGGCCACCATGGCGTCGGTGTGGGTCGGGTCGCAATAGCGCATGAAATACCACGACGAATCGACAAAGGTGTCCATGGTGTCGGTTTCGCGCCGCGCGGGTTTGCCGCAGATCGGGCACACCACACCGGCATGAAAGCCCTCGTGCTTGTGCAGTGGGTTGCCCGAGCCGTCGGGGATGCAGTCTTGCGGCAGCACCACCGGCAGGTCTTTTTCAGGCACCGGCACCGCGCCATGGTCATCGCAATGGATGATGGGAATCGGCGTGCCCCAGTAGCGCTGGCGGCTCACGCCCCAGTCGCGCAAACGCCAGGTGATTTTTTTCTCGCCCAAACCTTTGGCTTGCAGCAAGTCGGCCACTTT
>CANGPV010000139.1 GCA_947455935.1 Comamonadaceae bacterium | reverse complement strand
GTCGGCACGTTCGTGGGGGCCTCCGAGTTGGCCCGCAGCAGCAGCGACACACCTGCGGTATTGCGCGAAAAAGTCACTTCCAAGGGCGGTACCACCTACGCCGCGTTGACGGTGATGCAAAACAAAGGCATCCACGCCAGCTTGGTTGAAGCCATGCAAGCAGCACGGGACAGGGCAAAAACGCTGGGACAAGAATTGGGCGGGTAATTACCGCTTCATGGCTCTTGTGAGCGGACAAAACTTGGTGTCACAATAAACCCTGTTTTCACTTTTTTAGGTTTTACACATGAACAAACTTTTGTTGGTCCTCATCAGCGCTCTGGCTTTCACTGCGACCCCCAGCTTTGCAACACCTTCATCTGAAACCAGCATGGTCAGTGCGGCCTCTTCTGTCACAGATCACCTGCTGATGACCAAGAAAAAAGGCAAGTCACACAAGAAAGCCAAAAAACATAAAGCCGGTTAATTCATCCCCGCGTTTGAAAAGCCACCTGCGGGTGGCTTTTTTCATGCACTGGCCGCCATGCGCAAATGCAAACCCCATGCCACGCCGGCAAACACCGTGGCACCCAGCCAATGGTTCATGCGAAAGGCTTTGAAGCAGCCCTCCCGCTCACGCTTGTAAATCATGCCGAAATGCCACATGGCTTGAAAAGCGGCGATCTCCATGGCAAACCACAGCGGCCAACCCAAGCCAAAGCTTTGCAACAGCACCAAACTGCCTAACAGGTACACCGCATAAAACAGCAACACGGCCCACACGTCCCAGCGGCCTAAGGTGATGGCCGAGGTTTTCATGCCAATGCGCAAGTCGTCGTCGCGGTCGACCATGGCGTATTCGGTGTCATAAGCCAAGACCCAAAACAAGTTGATGGCGAGCAAAGCCCAGGCCACAGGAGGCACTGCTTGCCACACGCCTTGCAGAGTAAGGGGGCCTCCGTTGACCGCCGCAAACGCCATGGGGATGCCAAAGCTGAAGGCCACGCCCAAGACCGCTTGCGGCATGGCGACAAAACGCTTGGCATAAGGGTAGATGAGGGTGACGGCCAAAGCCACGAACGACCAAGCCACAGTCACCGCGTTGGTGGTGAGCACCAAGCCAAAGGCGCACAGGGCCAACACCGCACCTGCCGTCAGCGCTTGCTTGACCGACAACGCCCCCGAGGTGACGGGTCGCTGGGCGGTGCGTTTCACATGTTTGTCGAAGTCGCGGTCAGCCACATCATTGACACAACAACCGGCGCTGCGCATGAGAAAAGTGCCCAGCACAAACACCACCAACACATGCCATCCCGGAAAACCACCACTGGCCAACCACAAAGCACTGAGGGTGGGCCACAGCAACAGCAACCAACCCGCAGGTCGGTTAAAGCGAATCAAATCCAGGTACAGCGCCAAGCGTGTCGGCGATTGCGCGGGCTCAAGCGGTAGGTCGTCGTTCATGGCTGACGGTCTTAGGTGAGTCGATGCACGCCTGGCAAATCGCTGGCGACGATGGCGTTGCGTAATGCGGCGATGGCCTCGTAACGGGTGAAGCTGCGTCGCCACGCCAACACCACGCGGCGGGTAGGCGGTGCATCGTCGCCTTCAACGATAGGCAAATAGCGCACATAGGTGTCGAGGTTTTTCTTCTTTTTCACGGTAGAGGTCAGCCCGTCTTTGGGGACACTCAAACGCGGCACCACCGTCACGCCCATGCCTGCGGCCACCATGTGTTTGATGGTCTCCAAGGAGGAGCCTTCAAAACTTTTACGTATGCCCTCAGCGTCGCTGGAAAAGCGGGCGAATTCAGGGCACACCTCCAGCACATGGTCACGAAAACAATGGCCATTGCCCAAGAGCAACATGGTTTCGGCTTTCAATTCGGTGGCGCTGATGCTGTCACGTTGCGCCAGCGGGTGGTTGCTGGGCAAGGCGGCGATAAACGGCTCGTCATACAGGGGAGCCACCGCCAAGCCGGCATCGGGAAAAGGCTCGGCCATGATGGCGCAATCAATCTCGCCGGTACGCAGCATCTCCAGCAATTTCACCGTGAAGTTTTCTTGCAACATCAGCGGCATTTGCGGCGACATATCGATGCTGTGCCTGACCAACTCAGGCAGCAAATACGGTGCGATGGTGTAGATCACACCCAAACGCAAAGGACCCGACAGAGGGTCTTTGCCGCGCTTGGCGGTTTCTTTGATGCTGGCGGTTTGGTCCAGCACGTTTTGCGCTTGTCGCACGATCTCTTCGCCCAAGGGGGTGACGGTCACTTCATTGGCATTACGTTCAAACAGTTTGACCTGCAACTCTTCTTCCAAATTTTTGATGCCCACCGACAGGGTTGGCTGCGAGACAAAGCAGGCCTCGGCAGCGCGGCCAAAATGCTTTTCGCGGGCCACGGCGACGATGTATTTCAGTTCGGTCAGTGTCATGGGGGTTAGGCTTTGAGAAAGTCAGATTTTCCACCCAACCAGCGCTGCACATGGCGCTCTGCTTGTTCAGGGTACTGGTCCAGCATCAGCGGGGCGAGTTGCTGGGCCCAGGCCAAGAGTTCGGTGTCTACGCTCAAGTCAGCAAACCGCAGCAACGCCGCCCCCGACTGCCTGGCCCCCAAAAACTCACCCGGTCCTCGGATGTCGAGATCGCGGCGGGCAATCTCGAACCCATCGCTGGTTTCAGCCATGGCCCGCAAGCGCTCACGCGCGGTGTCGCTCAATCGGCCATGCTCGCCCAAGCTGTAGAGCAACACGCAAGCTGAGGCCGCAGCACCACGCCCCACCCGTCCGCGCAGCTGGTGCAATTGGCTCAGGCCAAAACGCTCGGCGTGTTCAATCACCATCAGCGAGGCATTGGGCACATCCACGCCCACCTCGATCACCGTGGTGCTGACCAACACGCCCATTTGCCCCTGCACAAACAGCGACATCACCGCCTTCTTTTCGGCTTGCGCCATGCGCGAATGCAGCAAACCGACCATCACACCGGGCAGCGCCTCGCACAGCGCTTGATGCGTGTCGGTGGCGTTGCGCAAATCGAGTGCTTCGCTTTCTTCAATGAGGGGGCAGACCCAGTAAATTTGCCGGCCCTCGGTGAGCTGCACCCGGATGCGCTCAATCACCTCGTCGCGGCGGGTGTCGGCCACCAGCTTGGTGACGATGGGTGTACGGCCTGGCGGCAATTCGTCGATGGTCGATACATCCAGATCGGCGTAATAACTCATGGCCAAGGTGCGCGGGATGGGCGTGGCGCTCATCATCAGCAAATGCGGTTCACGGGGGCCGAGCGAGCGGGTATGGTCGCTGTGGGCAGGGTCGCTGATGCTGCCGTCACTGGGGTTGGTTTGTTCGTCCGACAGCTTTTGCCGCAGGGCCAAGCGCTGGGCCACGCCAAAGCGGTGCTGCTCGTCGATGATGGCCAAGGCCAGCGCTTTGAACTGCACCTTGTCTTGAATCACGGCATGGGTGCCCACCACCAGCGCAGCCTCGCCACTGGCCACCAAGGCCAACATAGCGTCACGTTCTTTTTTCTTTTGGCTGCCGGTGAGCCACGCCACCTGCAAGCCCAGCGGTGTCAGCACCGGTTCTAACCAGCCAATCAGTTTTCGAAAATGCTGCTCGGCCAATATTTCAGTGGGTGCCAT
>CANGPV010000138.1 GCA_947455935.1 Comamonadaceae bacterium | reverse complement strand
CTTTGCCGCCAGTTTGGGCGTGCGTTTGAGCCGAGGTGAAAGCAAGTCCAGTCTGGTCAAGCTGCCCGCACAGGGTTTACAGGGCCAAGAAGTGGCTACCTTGGCTTTGAGTTTGTTTGATGCCTCCAAAACCGGCATGCTGGCCTTGGAGTTGTCGGCCTTAGAGGCCGAGGGCTTGGGCAAAGTGGTGGCCAGTCCGCGCCTGGTCACCGCAGACCAAGCCAAAGCCATGATCGAGCAAGGCACCGAATTGCCCTACCAAGTGGCAGCAGGCAATGGTGCGACGTCCATTGCTTTTCGCAAAGCCAATTTACGTTTGGAGGTGACGCCCCGCATCACCCCCGAAGGAAGTATCACCATGGACTTAGATATACACAAAGACAGCGTGGGGCAAAACACCCCAGCAGGTTTTGCCATCGATACCAAGCATGTCAGCACCCAAGTGCGTGTAGAGGACGGTGGCACCGTGATGATTGGTGGTATTTTCGAAACCAATGACAACCAAAACAAAGCGGGTGTCCCAGGTTTGCGTGACTTGCCCGGCATGGGCTGGTTGTTTGGCAACCGCAGCAGCCGTCACAGCAAGCAAGAGTTGCTGATATTTCTAAGCCCTAAAATGCTCACGCAACGTGCTTTAGCACCGTGAGGATGTATTTATTGTGTTGGCCTTGGTGGGTATGCCTGGCAGTGGCAAGTCAACAGTTGGGCGGCAAATTGCCCGCCGGATTGGTTGCGACTTCATCGACTCCGATCAGGTCATCGAACAACGCTTGGGTTGCAGCATCAAAGAATATTTTGAGCGCCAAGGTGAAGCCGCTTTTCGTGACGTGGAGAGTCAAGTCTTGGAGGAAGTCACTCGCCAAGACAAAGGCGTATTGGCCACGGGCGGTGGTGCGGTGCTCAGAACCGCCAACCGCGCTGTGCTGCACGAGCGCACCACCGTTTGCTATTTGCGCGTCAGTCCCGAAGAAATTTTTCGCCGCTTGCGCCACGACCGCCAGCGACCGTTGTTGCAAGTCGATGACCCGCAAGCCAAGCTCAAAGAATTGTTCGAACAGCGTGACCCGCTGTACCAAGAAACCGCCCATTACGTGATTGAAACCCACCGCCCGAGAATTCAAACCATGGTGACCATGGTGATGAGCCAACTCGAACTTGCCGGTCTGTTGCCTGTGGCAGAAACACCTCCCCATGTCCCTTGACGCAACGCTGAAAGTCAGCATCGATTTGGATGACCGCAGCTACGACATCCACATCGCATCAGGCTTGCTGGAACTTGCCAGCGCTTGGCAAGGCTTGCCACGTGCCTCCACGGCACTGATCGTCACCAATGACACCGTCGGCCCTTTGTACGCGCAGCAATTGCAGCGCAGTTTGTCAGCGCATTACCCCAAGGTGCTCACCCTCAGCCTGCCCGATGGCGAGGCCTACAAGACTTGGGAAACCTTGCAAAGTATTTTCGATGTGCTGCTGCAAAATGCTTGCGACCGCAAAACCGTGTTGTTTGCGCTGGGCGGCGGCGTGGTGGGTGACATCACCGGCTTTGCGGCGGCTTGTTATATGCGGGGCGTGCCCTTTGTGCAGGTGCCCACCACCTTGCTGGCGCAAGTCGATTCTTCTGTGGGTGGCAAAACCGCCATCAACCACCCGATTGGCAAGAACATGATCGGTGCGTTTTACCAACCCGAACGTGTGGTCTGCGATTTGCATACCTTGCAAAGCTTGCCGCCGCGTGAACTCAGCGCCGGTTTGGCCGAGGTCATCAAATACGGCCCCATTGCCGACATGGCATTCTTTGACTGGATTGACAACAACCTAGATGCTTTGTTGGCCCGTGAACCAAAGGCCTTGGCCTATGCGGTCAAGCGCAGTTGCGAGATCAAAGCCCATGTGGTGGGCCAAGACGAGCGTGAATCAGGCTTGCGAGCGATTTTGAATTTCGGTCATACCTTTGGTCATGCCATCGAAGCGGGTTTGGGTTTTGGTGAATGGTTGCATGGCGAGGCAGTGGGTTGCGGCATGGTGATGGCCGCGCAGTTGTCCCAGCGCTTGGGCTTGGTGGATACCGCATTCACCGAGCGACTGACACAGTTGATTCAACGCGCAGGCTTGCCGACAGTCGGTCCCGACTTGGGTGTTGAGGCTTATTTGCACCACATGCGCGTCGACAAAAAAGCCGAAGCTGGCGACATCCGTTTTGTGCTGATTGACCCACCGGGCAGCGCGATGGTGCGTGGCGCACCTGATGTCTTGGTGGCCGAGGTGATTCAGGCCTGTTGCCGCTGATGTTGGCTGCCTACGCCTGCGACCCTGCGCAGACACAGGGTAGGCGTTTCCCCGAGAGCGATGCGCCCACACGCAACGCCTTTCAGCGCGACCGTGACCGCATCGTGCATTCCACCGCGTTTCGCCGCTTGGTCTACAAAACCCAAGTCTTTTTAAACCACGAAGGTGATTTGTTTCGCACTCGCCTGACGCACTCGCTGGAAGTGGCGCAATTGGCCCGTTCCATGGCGCGTAGCCTGGGGCTGCATGAAGATTTGGTGGAGGCCATCGCTTTGGCGCATGACTTGGGCCACACGCCCTTTGGCCATGCGGGACAGGACGCTTTGAACGAATGCATGGCGCCCTATGGTGGTTTTGAGCACAACCTGCAAAGCTTGCGGGTGGTGGACAGCTTGGAAGAGCGCTATCCACAGTTTGACGGCTTGAATTTGTGCTTTGAAACCCGTGAGGGCATTTTGAAGCACTGCTCGCTGCGTAATGCGCAGTTGCTGGAGGCACAAGAACCCGGTGGCGTGGCTGCCCGGTTTTTAACCAAAAGCCAACCGAGCTTAGAGGCGCAGTTGTGCAATATCGCAGATGAGATGGCCTACAACGCCCACGATATTGATGACGGTGTGCGCTCTGGGCTCATCAACATGGCGCAATTGGAAGAGGTGGCTTTGTTTGACGATTACCGCCGCCATGTTCAGGTCGAGTTCAGTGCCTTGTCGGGCAGGCGTTTGTTGTACGAAGCGATACGGCGCATGTTGAGCGATCAGGTCTACGATGTCTTGAATGCCACGCAAAACGCGCTTGCGCAATACGAACCTGTTAGCGTGGCGGCCGTTCGTACAGCACCTGCTTTGGTGCAGTTCTCTGCCCCCATGCAACAGCGCTCGACGCAATTGAAAAGCTTTTTGCTGCACCATTTGTACCGCCACCCGCAGGTGATGCAAACCACCGATTGGGCAAGACAAGTGGTCGGCGAATTGTTTGCTGCCTACCTTGCCAAGCCCGATGAAATGCCGCAAGGCCATGCCAAGCGTGACAACCTGCCCCGCGCTGTCGCCGACTACATTGCTGGCATGACAGATCGCTTTGCCAGCCGTGAGCACACCCGCATGGTGGGTCAACTACCTGCCCCTTCACACCAACCCTGAAAGCCATGCACCAACCTGCTGACACCGAACGCATCGCCATCGAAGACACCCAACAGTGGTTGACCCGTGCCGTGGTGGGCTTGAACCTGTGCCCCTTTGCCAAAGCGGTGATGGCCAAAGGGCAGGTGCGCTATGTGGTGACCGAACTCACCGAACCCGAGCAGGTGTTGAAGTTGTTGCAAGCTGAGATGCAAACCTTGGTCGATGCCGACCCTGACACGCTGGACACCACCTTGTTGATTGCGCCCTATCTGCTACCCGACTTTGTGGACTTCAATGAGTTTTTGTTCGACTGTGACGCTGTGTTGTTGGGCATGGACTTGGAGGGCGTGCTGCAGATTGCTGACTTCCACCCCGGCTACCAATTTGCCGGTACTGCGCCCGACGATGTGGAAAACCTCACCAACCAATCGCCTTACCCCACGCTGCATTTGCT
>CANGPV010000137.1 GCA_947455935.1 Comamonadaceae bacterium | reverse complement strand
GATGGCCGCAAAGACTGGCCCAAGGGCTACAGCTGCATTGCTGAAAAACGCGCCATTGAAACCATCTTGGACGGCAAAGCCAGCACCGACTTTATGCAGTTCGGTGACACGGTGCGCATAGAGATGAAAGGCCGCGATGGTCAAAGCGTGTTTGGCGCCATTGACCAAACCATCGCGCCGCTTAAAGCAGGCTAGGGTCGCCAGCCATCTTGTCGAACTTCACAAAGTACTTGCGAGCCAAAGCGATGAGCTGGGGGTCTGTCGGGTGGTCACTCGGAATGTTCTCGATGATGGCGTGGGCACAGGCCTTGGCGTGGCTGTCGCACCAGGTTTTGAATTCTGTTCGTGCAGTGCCAGCACCGGTTAACAACACTTCATGGCTGCCTTCTAAGGCTTGCACGATCTCGCTGTAAAACGCTTTGTTGTCAGGGTGTTTGCCTTGGTGGCTGTGCTTGCTGCGCGAATGCACACGCTCTCCTTGCACGTGTTCGCTGTCAAACATCAGCACATGGGCTTCGGCGTGGTCCATCCACACAACGGCATGAAAAGTAGACATGGTGTTCCTTGTAAAAGATTAAACGGGGTGTGTTTTTTCGAAACGGACTTGGCAAGCCACGCAGCGCAGCGTGTGGGGTGCGGCATCGAGCCTGGCAACTGGAATGTGGCTGCCGCAGCCCACGCACAAGCCATACACACCTTCCTTGATACGCAACAGTGAAGCGTCGATGGCCAGCAGTTCTGCGGTTTCATGCTCGTTGATGGCAAAAGCGATGTCGCGACCGGTTTGTATTTGGGCGTTGTCGTCCTCGCTTTTGTCCAAAGCATCGCTTGCCGCTTCCGCGCGGCTCACAGGACCGCCATGTTGTGCATCTATTTGCGCCAACAAGGCATCTCTTTCCACCACGAGTCGGTGTTTGTATGTCTGAGCGGTGATGGCATCCATGGTGTTTCTCGGTAACTGAGCTGGGTTCCATCTTGCGCTGCACCTGTGTTCCAAGGCTTGACCTTGGTCAACAAAGCGTCAGTTTGGCAAAACGGCACAATCTTGTTTTTCTTCACGACACCAAGAGCAGCTATGAAAGCCATTGACTACAACGCTTACACCACCTTGTCCATCACCCGCCGTGGCCCCAAGGACAGCGTGCTCGATATCCAAATGAAAGCCAGTAATGGCAAATTGCCCACGGCGGGACATGCGGGCCATGAAGAGCTGTGCGAGATTTGGCGTGATGTGGGCCGCGACGACAGCGTGCGTTGTGCGGTGCTGCGCGGCGAGGGCATGGGGTTTTCGGGCGGCGGCGATTTGCAACTGGTGCAAGACATGGCCGAGGACTTCGAGGTACGCACACGGGTATGGAAAGAGGCGAGGGACTTGGTCTACAACGTCATCAACTGCGACAAACCCATCGTCAGTGCCCTGCACGGCCCAGCTGTGGGCGCTGGTTTGGTGGCGGGTTTGTTGGCCGACATTTCCATCGCGGCCAAAAGCGCCAAGATCGTCGATGGCCATACCCGCTTGGGCGTGGCCGCAGGTGACCACGCGGCCATCATTTGGCCCTTGTTGTGCGGCATGGCCAAAGCCAAGTACTACCTGTTGCTGTGCGAGGCAGTGAGTGGCGAAGAGGCCGAGCGCATTGGGCTGGTGTCCTTGTGCGTGGAAGACGATCAGTTGCTGAACAAGGCGTATGAGGTGGCTGACAAGTTAGCCAATGGCAGCCAAAGCGCTATCCGCTGGACCAAGTACGCTTTGAATAACTGGCTGCGCCAAGCCGGTCCTGCATTTGACACCTCGCTGGCGCTGGAATTCATGGGCTTTGGCGGCCCCGATGTGCGCGAAGGTGTGGCATCCCTCAAAGCCAAACGACCTGCCGATTTCGGCTGACAAACCGACTGCTTACAATTTCCGCCATGCAAGCCTTCAGACAACTGCGCCACCTCACCCGCTTCGTGCTGGTGTGGTTTGCTTTGTCTTTGGGTGTGGCGATGGCCTCTTCCTTGGTGGCACCCAAGGCCACCCAGTTGGTGTGTAGCTCGGGCGGCGCCATCAAAGTGGTTCAGGCTGATGGCGACGATGAGGCTGGCACCAGCCATCACCTCGACTGCGCTTTGTGCATGGCGGTGGCTTTGCCACCTGCACCCAGCTCGGTGCAAGCAGCGCCCGTTTCTCCCCTTTCCCAAGCCCTGCAACCGACTGCAGCGGCCCATATTGCGTCGGCTACCGCGCCGCCGCTGCCTTCTCGCGGACCTCCCGCCCAACTCTGATCGACTGCTGTTCCCGTAAAGCCTGACCTGCGTCAGCGCCACGGGTGGTTTTCTTTTTCGGAGTTGTAATGAATTACAAATATGTGTTTTATGTAAGTGCGTGCTTTTTGCCTTTGGCAACCATGGCACAGGAAGCAGCCAGTCCCGCCGATGCGGTTAACAGTCAGAGCAAGTCCTTGGGCGTGGTCACGGTCACCACGGGTCAGCCCACTTCCTTGCCCACCCAGATACCCACCACCCTAGAGGGCATCACCAAGGAGCAAATCGAGAAAACCATCAATGCCACCGACAGCGAAGACGCTTTGCGTTATTTCCCCAGTTTGTTGGTGCGTAAGCGCTACATCGGCGACTACAACCACGCGGTGCTCTCCAGCCGAGCCTCGGGAACCGGCAACAGTGCAAGAAGCGCGGTGTATGCCGATGGCATCTTGCTCTCCAACTATTTGGGTAACGGCGCGACCTACGCGCCGCGCTGGGGCTTGGTCACACCCGAAGAAATCGAGCGGGTGGATGTGATGTACGGCCCGTTCTCCGCGGCTTACCCCGGCAACTCGGTAGGCGCCATCGTCGATTACGTCACGCACATGCCGCAAAAATTCGAAGCCAATGTGCAACTCGGCGGTTCGATTCAAGACTTCAACGCTTACCAAACCAACCGCGACTTTGCGGGAATGCAAGGCAGTGCCTCGGTGGGGGGGCGCAGTGGGGATTGGTCATGGTGGTTGAACGGCAGCCACATGAACAGCCAAGGCCAACCGATGGTGTTTGCATGGAAGGCCAGAGCAACGGCTGGTGCAGCGACCGATGTGAGAGGCGGCGTGGACGTGCTGGGCACCGAAAACCAAGCGGGTCGTGTGCTGGGCACCAGCACCCAGTACCACACGGTGCAAGATCATGGCAAGTTGAAACTGGCCTATGACCTGACCCCAAGCATGCGTGCCAGCTACACCTTGGGGCTGTGGCAAAACGATTCACGCGGCAGTGCTGACACCTACCTCAGTACCAGTACGGGTGCGCCGCTGTACTACGCCTCCAAAGTCAAAGTGGACGGTAGTTACTACAGCATGACAGGCACTGAATTTTTAGGCTCCCAAGACAATTGGGAACACCTGATGCATGGCCTGTCCCTCAAAACCCATACCCAGGGTGTGTGGGACTGGGAGGTGGCCACCAGCGTATACGACTTTCAGCAGTCCATCAGCCGCTCGCAAGCCACGCGGGTCAGCAACAGCAGCAGCAACGATGCGGCCTACAACAAGAATGGCGCTAAGTATTACCCCGCTAGCATCTCTGACCAAGACGGCACGGGTTGGATGACTTTGGCCTTGAAGGGCACGTGGCGACCGCAAGGTGCAGGCGGCGCACACACCGTGGACTTTGGTTACGCCCAAGACGTTTACAAACTGCGCACCCTCAACAGCCAAGTGCAACTCACCAGTGGCAGTTGGTTGAGCAGCCCCCAAGGCACCATGACCTCGGACTTGGGTGGACAAACGGGCACCCAAAGCCTGTACGCCCAAGATGCCTGGGCTTTTTTGGCCAGTTGGAAAGCGGTGTTGGGCGTACGAGCCGAGTCATGGAAAGCAGCAAACGGTTACAACAAGAAAAACAATTTCAGCACCGCCGATCTGG
>CANGPV010000136.1 GCA_947455935.1 Comamonadaceae bacterium | reverse complement strand
CAAGTAGGCATAGGGGCTGATGAAATCAAGATAAAAGGTGATGTGATGCATGGTTAAAGCCGGGCAGCATGTGAATCAAGGAGGTCGCCTATGCGCTGCCACACCTGTCGTTGTTGCATGGGCGAATACATGGACCAATGTGCAATCTCGTCCAAGGTACGCAAACACCCTGCGCATTCACCGGTGCTCTCGTTCATCGTGCAAATCGACATGCAGGGTGACAAAGGGTGTTCGTGAACCGGGGCTTGTTGGACAGACAAGCAACGCTCACGCAGCACATGCCAAGGAGTGGCGGGCAGGCTCATCTCAAACGGCCTGCACGGCTAAGCGCAACAAGGGCGCACCTTCGGCCACTTGGTCGCCGGGCGCGTACAACAACTCTGCCACCGTGCCATCGCTGGGCGAGGCGACGGTGTGTTCCATCTTCATGGCTTCCATGACCGCCAAAGCCTGACCCGCTTTCACAGCATCACCCACTTGCACCGCAAAGGACAAGAGCTTGCCCGGCATGGGTGCCGACAAATTGCCCTGCGCCGCCGCGCTGTCGGACACATGCGCCAAGGGGTAGATCAAGGACAAACTGCAACTGCCCACAGCGGCAAACACATGGTGCTGGCCCAGCAACGCATACACCTGTGCCAGCAAACGATGCGGCCCCCAGTGCAACAGCACCGCGTCACCTTGAGTTTGGCAGTGCAGGCTGTGAGAAACCTCACCAACTTGCAAAACCATGGCACCATGGTTATGGCGTGTCAGACGGGCTGTCACACGCTGTTCGCCGCACAAGGCTTCAAAAATCCGAGTGCTGTGACCTTGCAAGGTCCAGTTATCGTTGCTTGACCATGGGTCAGCCCACACGCCAGACGCTGGGCTGGGCAGACACTGCTGCGCCAGCACAGCAGCCAAGGCCAGGTCCACAGACAAGACTTGCTGGCCAAACAACTGCGCGTGTTCACGCTGTATCAACGCTGTATCAAGTTGCGCTTGGGCAAACGATGGGCTGTGCACCACCTGCCGCAAAAACGCCACGTTGTTGGCCACGCCCACGATATGCAACTCGCTGAGGGCTTGGTCTAAGCGTGCCAACGCCTGTTCGCGGTTATCGCCGTGCACAATGAGTTTGGCAATCATGGAGTCGTAGTAAGGACTGATCTCGTCCCCTTCACGTACACCGCTGTCCCAGCGTACTGTCCCTGTGGTGAAACTTTGCGCTGCAGGTATGCGCATCACCTGCAAACGGCCGGTGGCAGGCAAAAAATCGTTGTCAGGGGTTTCGGCGCAAATGCGGGCTTCGATGGCGTGGCCTTGCACCTTCACCTGTGCTTGCGTCAAGGGTAATGCTTCACCTGCTGCGATGCGCAATTGCCACTCAACCACATCCAAACCCGTCACCGCTTCGGTCACAGGGTGTTCCACCTGCAAGCGGGTGTTCATTTCCATGAAGAAAAAATCCATGCCGCGCTCGGACTGCTCAACAATGAACTCCACCGTGCCCGCACCCACATAGTTCACCGCTTTGGCCGCCGCCACCGCCGCCGCGCCCATGCGTTGACGCATCTCCTCGGTCAATCCTGGCGCGGGCGACTCTTCCAACACCTTTTGATGACGCCGCTGCACCGAACAATCACGTTCGTGCAAATGGATGAGGTTGCCGTGGCTATCGCCAAACACCTGAATTTCGATATGTCTGGGGCGTTGCACGTATTTTTCAACCAGCACCGCGTCGTCGTTGAAACTGTTTTTCGCTTCCCGTTGACACGAGGCCAAGGCATCGGCGAAGTCATCTGCGCGTTGGACGATGCGCATACCCTTGCCGCCACCACCCGCACTGGCTTTGATCAGCACTGGAAAGCCCATGGTTTGCGCTTCTTTGGCCAACAGCGCAGGGTTTTGGTCTGCACCGTGGTAGCCGGGCACCAAGGGCACGCCCGCTTTTTCCATCAATTGCTTAGACGCGGCCTTCAAGCCCATGGCCTGAATCGACGCCGAGGACGGCCCGATGAACACCACACCCGCTTGCTGGCAAGCATTGGCAAAGTCGGCGTTCTCGCTTAAAAAACCATAACCCGGGTGGACGGCTTGGGCACCGGTCTGCATGGCGGCTTGCAAGATGCGCTGCCATTGCAAATAGCTGTCTTGGGGTGCGTTGGCGCCGATGTGCACAGCTTCATCGCAAGCTTGCACATGGGCCGCATTGGCATCAGCGTCGGAGTACACCGCCACGGTACGCACACCCATGCGGCGGGCGGTGGCGGCGACACGACAAGCGATCTCGCCTCGGTTGGCAATCAGGATTTTGGTGAACATGGGCTCAGTAGCGCTTGGCCACTTCCTCCAGCATCACCTCGGTGGCACCGCCGCCGATGGCCAGCACGCGGGCGTCACGCCACAGTCGCTCGATGGGCGCTTCACGCATATAGCCCATGCCGCCCCAAAACTGCAAACAACCGCCCACCACTTCGTTGACCAAGTCGCCCGTCAAGGCTTTGAGCATGGACACCTCTTGCACGATGTCGTGGTCTTGCGTGACCGACCAGGCGCAGTGGTACATGAGTTGCCGCGCTGCGCGGGTTTTGGCGTCCAGCATGGCGATGCGCTGGCGAATGTGCTGCATGTCCCACAGCGCTTTGCCGAAGGCTTGGCGTTGGCGCACATAGTCCAAGGTCAGCTCAATGGCGCGTTGGCAGTGGCCCACGGCCATCGCCGCCAAAGCGATGCGCTCGGTTTGCAAATTTTTCATGAGTGCGTAAAAGCCTTTGTCCTGCTCGCCCAGCAAAGCCTCGGGGCCCAAACGCACGTTGTCGAGCACCAACTCTGCCGTGTCGGAACACAACCAGCCGGTTTTGTCCAAGGAGCGGCCCACGCTGAAGCCAGGCGTGCCTTTTTCCACAATGAACATGGACATTTGGTGCTTGCCTTCTCCAGTTTTGGCAGCCACAAAGTAGAGGTTGGCGTGCACGCCGTTGGTGATGTACAGCTTGGTGCCGTTGAGCACCCAGCCGTCACCGTCACGCTTGGCCGTGCTTCGCATGCCCGACAAGTCCGAGCCCGCGCCTGGCTCGGTCATGGCCACCGCGCAGATGGTGTCACCGGCAATGATGCGGGGCATGTACTTGGCTTTTTGCGCAGGCGTGCCAGCATGGTGCAAATGCGGGCTGGCCATGTCGGTGTGCACCAACACGCTCACGATGAAGCCGGCAAATGTGGACTGCGACAGCGCTTCGGCAAACACCAAATTGGTCAGCGCATCGGCCTCGGCGCCGCCGTATTCGCTCTCGTACATCAGCCCAAAAAAGCCGGCTTCGCCCATTTTGCGCAGCACCTCACGCGGCACTTTGCCGGCCTTTTCCCATTCCATGCCGTAAGGCTCGACCTCGCGCTCGAGAAAGCGCTGCATTTGGTCGCGCAGGGTTTGGTGTTCGGGCAGGTGGTAGATGTGGTCCATGGTGGGGTCTTTGGTGGTTTTAAATGGAGGGGGTCAATGTGGCCATGTGTCTAGGCCACCCAAGATTTGCAGGGTGGCAAAGTCGGCATCGCGGTGCAGCAGCACATGGCCGTGGTTCATGCAGTAACTGGCGAGCAGCACATCTATGGGGCTGTTCACGGTGCGTCCTTTGGCACGCAATTGGCGGTAGCGAGCGGCGGCCTGCAAGGCGTTGTCTGTGCCGCCAAGTTCAACTTGCGGCAGCGAACACAACAGGTCTTGCGCCTCATGCATTGCGGGGCTGCTGCGAAATCCGCGCATCACCTCAAACAGCACCAAGTCGGCCATGCCCACCTCGACGCTGGCGTCGCCCAGGCACTGCGCCAAGGCGGTGCTGGCCGCGCCGCTGTCACCGCGAAAAAAGTCGATCCAGACGCTGGTGTCCACCAAGATCATTTGGATTGGCCACCTTTGCGGGATGCGCCTTTGACCTGATACGCAGTTGCAGGCTCTTGAACAGTGGCTTGTTGCTGCGCTTGCGAACGGGTCAACGCCCAGCCTTCGT
>CANGPV010000135.1 GCA_947455935.1 Comamonadaceae bacterium | reverse complement strand
CTGAGTGCCTCACATGGTCCATGGGGTCAATGCGCTCGCCACGCAGCAAATGCAAAGGTGCTTTGTGGTACAGCTTGATGTCATGGATGGGGTCGGTGATGATTTTGAAGCCCCAAGCCAAGCCGGCGACCAAGCTGTCTTGCCACCACAGTTGCAACACACGAAACACCAAACCTGCTACACCCAAGAACAGCCAAGCCATGGCGGTGATGCGAACAGGCGTGTCTTCATAAGCTTGCGGTACGGCCCAAGTCAAATAGTCGGGCATCCAAAAAGCCAGCACGGGAACGGCCGCGCAAATGCTGAGCAACACAATTTTGCGACTCAAGTTGTAGCCAACCTTGATCTCCTCTTTGTGCTCGTGGGTGGCTTGGTTCACCTCATCAAAGCCCTTGGGTTCGAAAAAGAAGTGGCCAATTTGGCGTGTCGTCATGGAAATCAGCCAAGCGACCAAGGCAGACACCACGGGGTCTATGAACAAATACACATAAGCGACCAAAAACGAAATGGCACTGACGAAGTGAAGCGACTGGTTCACATAGCTGTGGTGGTAGTAGCGGTGATCATCCCAGCGTTGGGTTTGAAGGGTTTGTTGCCATTCGCGCATAAAAACTCCTGAAAGAAATCTGCGGCCATCGCCACGGTTAAAAGACATATGGGACTGTGGACCGATTGCATGAAATTTTGATGACATAACGCCGTTGATTGGCGCATTGCTTGAGTGCGTCATTGAACAGACATAAAAACTTCATCAAACTGTTGCAATCGGCGGTCACATTACAGATCATGAATACAGATGCGCACATCCAAGTCAGTCGTTTAGGTTCAGCCCTGAAGTCTTTGAAAATCGCGGTGGTCACAGAAACCTATCCGCCCGATATCAATGGTGTGGCGCATACCCTGAGCAAAATTGTCGAAGGCTTGCAAGCGTTGGGCCATGACCTGTGGTTGATACGCCCCAAGCAGCAAGCCCAGCACATGGCTGTGCAGACCGCGCATTTTCAAGAGGTGTTGGTCAAAGGCGTGCCCATCCCTTTTTACAGCGAGTTGCGCATGGGCTTGCCTGCCAAGCGAGAGTTGCATCGCTTGTGGGCTAAGCAAAGACCCGATATCGTGCACATTGCCACCGAAGGCCCCTTGGGTTGGTCGGCGTTGCAAGTGGCTCGAAAACTCAAGTTGCCTGTCAGCACCGATTTCCGCACCAATTTCCATGCCTACAGTCAGCATTACGGCATAGGTTGGTTGAGCGGCGCTATTCGGGTGTATTTGAAAAAATTCCATAACCGCGCTGACGTCACCATGGTGCCCACCGCCATGTTGCAGCAAGAGCTGCAAGCCAAAGGGTTTGAGCGCGTGCAAGTCGTGCCGCGTGGTGTGGATACCTCGCAGTTTTCACCCAGCTACCGCAGCTTGGCTTTGCGCCAATCGTGGGGTGTGGCTGAGGGTGACAAGGTCTTGCTGTATGTGGGTCGTTTGGCCGCCGAGAAAAACTTAGGCTTGGTGGTGCAGGCATACCTCAAGGCCAAACAATCTGATGCGCGTACCCGCTTGGTGTTGGTGGGGGACGGCCCCATGCGCGAGGCATTGCAGCTTCAGTACCCTGACATTGTGTTTGCTGGCTACCGCAGCGGAGCCGATTTGGCTGCGCATTACGCCAGCGGTGATGTGTTTGTGTTTGCCAGCCTGACCGAAACCTTTGGCAATGTGACGCTGGAAGCCATGGCCAGCGGCTTGGCGGTGGTGGCTTTCAAACATGCAGCAGCAGGGCAATGTATTCGTCACGGTGACAACGGCATGTGCGTGGACACCGAGTCACCTCACGACTTTGTTCAAGCGGTATGTTCCGTGGTTGAAGCACCCAGCCTGCAAATGCGCTTGGCCAAAGAAGCCTTGTTAACGGCCAAAACCTTTGACTGGCCGGGCGTGGTTGAACGTACCGAAGCCGTGTTTCGTCAGGTCATGGCAGGCAACTACCAGCAAGAGAGTTTGGTCTTAGAAATGAGCTTGCAACGCGCCCCTTAGGCGCGCTTCATACGTCCACTTTGCTGCGGGTGGCTTTGGTAAGACCACGCAGTACTTTGCTATCTACTCTTTTGCGCTGAGAGCTGAGCGTGGGTCGAGTGGCTCGCCGCGGCTTGATGGGTTTGGCGGCCAGCGCCACCATCTCATGCAAGCGCGCAACAGCTTCGGCGCGGTTTTTGTCTTGGCTGCGCGTGGTTTGCGCTTTGATGACGATAACGCCCTCGAGCGTGATGCGCTGATCTGATGTTGCCAGCAGTTTTTCTTTCACTGCATCAGGCAATGAAGACGCCCGAATGTCAAACCGCAAATGCACCGCGCTAGAGACCTTGTTCACATGTTGGCCACCTGCGCCTTGGGCGCGGATGGCGGTGAACTCCATCTCTGACTCGGGTATCTCGATATCCATCACATCACCATGTCGTAGGCCGCAGTCACGGGTGCATGGTCGGAGAATTTTTCGTCTTTGTAAATCGCCACTGTCTTGGCGTTTGCCGCCAATGCAGGTGTGGCCAAGTGGTAATCCAAACGCCAACCTACGTTATTGGCATAGGCTTGGCCGCGGTTGCTCCACCAGGTGTAGCAAGCATCGGTGGTGTCGGGGTGCAACTGCCGGTACACATCCACCAAGCCACCCTCGGTAGTGAGTTTGGTCATCCAAGCACGCTCTTCGGGAAGAAAGCCGCTGTTCTTTTTGTTGCCGCGCCAGTTTTTCAAATCGGCTTCCTTGTGGGCGATATTGACGTCGCCACACAAGATGAACTCACGCCCTTGGCGTAGGGCCATGAGGTGCGGGTAAATCACATCTAAAAATCGGTACTTGGCTTCTTGTCGTTCGGGACCCGATGAGCCGCTGGGGAAATACACGCTCAACAAAGACAGCTTACGTTGGGGCGTGTCAAAGCGCAGTTCGATATAGCGACCCTCGGCATCGAACTCGCCGCCATCAAAGCCTTGAATGACATGGCTGGGCTCATGGCGTGTGTAAACCCCCACACCGGAATAGCCTTTTTTCTCGGCGCAGTGAAAGTAACCGTTCAAGCCGGCAAGTTGCTCGAAGCTGCCCACCAAATCGCTTTCGTGGGCTTTGATTTCTTGCACACACATACAATCGGGTTTGGCTTTTTCAAGCCAGCTTTGCAGCCCTTTGCTGCTGGCCGAGCGGATGCCGTTGAGGTTAAGGCTGGTGAGTGTGAACAAGGAATCCCCTATGGCTGAGCAAAGCGCAGCGCCAACCGATTTGGCGCAGGCATTTATTCGATTCTCGCTGGAAAGTGGGGTCTTGCGTTTTGGGGAATTTAAGACCAAAGCAGGTCGGCTGTCTCCCTATTTTTTCAATGCCGGTTTGTTTGACGACGGCGCCAAGCTGGCGCGGCTGGCCAGTTTCTATGCGCAACACATTTTGGCCAGTGGCATTGAATTCGACATGCTGTTTGGCCCTGCTTACAAAGGCATTCCCTTGGGCGCGGTGGTGGCTGCCGAATTGGCAAGGTTGGGGCGCAATGTGCCCTTTGCCTACAACCGCAAGGAAGCCAAAGACCATGGCGAGGGCGGTACCTTGGTGGGTGCGCCTCTTAAAGGGCGGGTGCTGATCGTGGACGATGTGATGAGTGCAGGGACTGCTGTGCGAGAGTCAATTCGTTTGATTGAATCGGCGGGCGCCCAAGCCCATGCGGTGGCCATTGCCTTGGACCGCCAAGAAATGGCCACCGAGCTTGATGCCCAAGGCCAAACACGGGATGTGGCGCACAGCGCTGTTCAGTATGTGAAAAACGTATTGGGTTTGCAGGTATGCGCAGTGGCGCAATTGGATGATTTGCTGGCTTTTTTGCAGCACAGCGCTGACCCTGCCTTGGCCGAATACCTGTTGGCTGTTGAGGTCTACCGCCAAAGATATGGGGTAATCTGAGGGACATCCCCGCTTCACAACAGCTGTTTTCCCCCTAAACTGAAGCAATAGCACCTGCTGTACCCGGAGATTCCTGTT
>CANGPV010000134.1 GCA_947455935.1 Comamonadaceae bacterium | reverse complement strand
TGACAATTTTTTGGAGATGCGTAACAGGTTGGCTTGCCAACCTGCAACGGCCGGTGCATCCACCATCACCACCGCATGGGCCAGTTCGGGGTACTGTGCCGCCAACATCAAACTGAGCATCCCGCCCAGCGAATGCCCCACCAACACCACGGGGCCACTGTGCGCAGCCACCAGCGGTTGGGCAAAGGCTTTGACCTCTTCCACCAAATGCGGCCAGTTGCTGGTCACCGGGTAGGCGGGGTTGTGACCGATTTTTTCCAAGGTGTGCACCTGCAAACCACGGCGACGCAATTCGTTCAACATGACCTTGTAGGTGCTGGCCGGAAAGCTGTTGCCATGGAAAAAAAGCACCAACGGTGTGCCGCTGGGTGTGTGACGGGCAAGGGCAGGGGTCATGTGAGTTTCTTCAAGGCGTACAGCGCATCCAGCGCTTCGCGGGGGGTGAGGCTATCGGGGTCAATTTGGTTCAAGGCAGCTTGCAAGGGGCTGGGGCCGCTGTCCAAGCTTTCAGGGGGTGGGGCGAACAAATCTACTTGGGCGCGGCTGGCTTGGGCATCGTTTTCCAGTGCAGCCAAAGCGTGTTTGGCATGGTTGAGCACAGCGGTGGGCATGCCCGCCAAACGCGCCACTTGAACGCCGTAACTTTTGCTGGCGGGGCCGGGTTGAATTTCATGCAAAAACACCACATCGTTGCCACTCTCAGCAGCGCTCACATGCACATTGACTGCAGCGCGGTGGTTGGCAGCAAATTCGGTGAGCTCGAAATAATGCGTGGCAAACAGGCTGTAGGCTTGGGTTTTGTCGTGCAAATACGTGGCGATACCGCTGGCCAAGGCCAAGCCATCAAAGGTGGAGGTGCCGCGGCCAATCTCGTCCATCAACACCAGGCTTTGCGGTGTGGCATTGTTCAAAATTTGCGCCCCTTCGGTCATCTCCAGCATGAAGGTGGACTGTGCGTTCGCCAAGTCGTCGGCTGCGCCAATGCGGGTGTGGATGGCGTCAATCGGCCCCAGTCGACACGCGCTGGCTGGCACATGGCTGCCCATGCTGGCCAAGAGAACGATGAGTGCGACTTGCCGCATATAGGTGGACTTGCCGCCCATGTTCGGGCCCGTGATGATTTGCATGCGCTGGGATGGACCCAGTTGGGTGTCGTTGGCGATGAAGCTGCCCCCTGTTTCGCCTAAGCGAGACTCCACCACAGGATGCCGTCCTTGGGTGATGCTGATGCCTGGCGTGTTCACCAACTCGGGCGCGCACCAGTTGAGCGTCAGCGAGCGTTCGCACAGCGTAGCCAACACATCCAAGGTGGACAAGCCCCAAGCCACTTGGCCCAAGGCTGGTACAAAACTTTGCAGGCTGTCGAGCAGTTGCTCGTAAAGAAATTTTTCACGGGCCAAAGCGCGGTCTTGCGCTGACAAGGCTTTGTCTTCAAAGGTTTTCAGCTCAGGCGTGATGAAGCGCTCGGCATTCTTCAAAGTTTGACGGCGGCGGTAGTCGTCAGGCACGCGGTCGAGCTGGCCTTGCGTGACCTCGATGTAAAAACCATGCACCCGGTTGAATTGCACCTTGAGGTTGGCAATGCCTGTGCGTTCGCGTTCACGGGCTTCAAGCGCCAGCAAATACGCATCACTGTTGTGCTGAATGCCGCGAAGTTCGTCCAACTCGGCGTCAAAGCCGTGGTTGATCACATTGCCGTCGCGCACCATGGCCGAGGGCTCGGGCAGCAAAGCCGCTTGCAGCAAAGCCGCGCATTCAGGCGGTGCTGATAATGAGGTTGCCAAGGTGTTCAGCCAAGGCGTTTGCAAAGCGGGTTCAAGCAAAGCAGGCAGGGCGCTGGCGCGTTGCAGCGCGGTACCCAGCGCCACCAACTCGCGGGGACGCACTTGCCGCAAGGCGACGCGAGCGCTGATACGTTGCACATCACCCAAACCTTTCAAGGCGGTGCGTAGATCACGCCACACGCCGGCCCCATGCTCGCCCTGCAATGCCGCGATGGCATCCAAGCGTTGCTGGGCGATGCTGCGTTCACGGGGTGGCTCCAGCAGCCAGCGTTTCAGCAAGCGGCTGCCCATGCCAGTCATACAGGTGTCCATCAAGGAAAAGAGTGTGGGGCTGTCTTCACCGCGCAGGGTTTGGGTGAGTTCCAAGTTGCGCCTTGTGGTGGCGGGCAAATCAATGCGTTCTTCGTTGCGTTCCACCCGCACCTTTTGCACATGCGAGAGGCTGCGACCTTGGGTGTGTTCAGCGTAAGCCAGCAGGGCGGACGCGGCGGCGTGGGCTTGCGTCAAGTCTTGTGCTTGCCAAGCCACCAAGCTGGCCGCTTGCAATTGCGCCAGCAATTTGCGTTGGCCCAAGGCACTATCAAATTCCCACGACGGGCGTTCGCTTTTGACAGGGGCGCTGGCGAGTAGCGGTTGCAGGTGCTTGGGGAAGTCGCTGCTATAAATCACTTCGCTGGGGGCAATGCGGGCAATCCAAGCGGGCAGTTCGTCCGAGGCACACTCGGCCAAACGAAGTTCACCCTCGGTCACGCTCAGCCACGCCAAGCCGCAGCCTTGCGCCTTGCCTGCGCGTTCACTTGCGTGAACTGCCAGCACATAAGCCTCGGTTTTGTCGTTCAAGAGTTCGGCATCAGTCAGCGTGCCAGGTGTCACCACCCGCACCACCTTGCGCTCCACCGGCCCTTTGCCGCCCACTTCGCCCACTTGCTCGCAAATGGCTACCGACTCACCCAGCTTGATCAGCTTGGCCAGGTAGTTGTCTACCGCGTGAAACGGCACACCCGCCATCACCACCGGCTTGCCCGCCGATTGACCGCGTTGCGTGAGCGTGATGTCCATCAGACGAGCGGCTTTTTCGGCATCTTCAAAAAACAGCTCGTAAAAATCCCCCATGCGGTAGAAAAGCAAGGTGTGGGGGAAGTCCGCTTTGAGGCCCAGGTACTGGGCGATCATGGGGGTGTGTTGCGACAGATCGGCCATGGTCACAGCACGCTGACGCGATTACTCGCCGTCAGCCAAATCTTTGCGCAGCTGCCCAATCAATTCGGCGGCGACAGCCTTGTCTTCGGCGCTGGCGAACTTGGAGTACTTGTGCAGCAGGGTCACCAGTTGGGCGTAAATTTTGGGGTTGGCGGCCATGCATTCGCGTTGGTGCAAATAGTCGGCGTCGCCGGTGAAGTTGCCCACCAAACCACCGGCTTCGGTGATCAGCAAGCTGCCAGCAGCCATGTCCCAAGGGTGCAGGCCGGTTTCAAAAAAACCATCGCTGAAACCTGCGGCCACATAGGCCAAGTCCAGCGCAGCAGCGCCTGGGCGGCGCAAGCCAGCCGTGCGCTTCATCACTTCTGACATGAGTTTGAGGTAGGAGGCGAAATCGTCGTCAGGGCGGAACGGAAAACCGGTGCTGATGAGGCACTCTTGCAAGCGGATGCGCTTGCTCACACGCAAACGGCGGTCGTTCATGAAAGCGCCGCGACCGCGTGTGGAGGTGAACAAATCGTTGCGGGTGGGGTCGTACACCACGGCTTGTTCGATGCGACCCTTGCTTTGCAAGGCGATGCTGATGCAATAAAACGGGAAACCGTGGATAAAGTTGGTGGTGCCGTCCAGTGGGTCGATGATCCAAATGTGATCCGACTGCGGGTTACCGCGTGTTTGGCCCGACTCCTCGGCCAAGATACCGTGGTCGGGGTAGGCGGTGAGCAAGGTGTCGATGATGATGTTCTCGCTGGCTTGGTCGACTTCGGTGACAAAGTCGTTGGCCATTTTTTGCGAGACACGAACCGACTCCACGTCCAGCGCTGCACGGTTGATGATGACGCCCGCAGAACGTGCGGCCTTGATGGCCACATTCAACATGGGGTGGATAGACGAGGAAGATGCGGTCATGGAAGTGGGCAGCAGGCCTGTGTTGTGCGCAGAAGTGCTGCGAGAGAAACCAAAAAAACACGCCCGGCAAAGCGGGCGGCGACAATAGCCTCCATTTTAGTCCCTATGCATACCCGCTTCATCCTGATCGAAACCAGCCACGCCGGCAATGTCGG
>CANGPV010000133.1 GCA_947455935.1 Comamonadaceae bacterium | reverse complement strand
TGCGGCTTTGTTCAACAGCACGTCATCGGCCATACACCGAACCCCGCTCCATCACGTCTTGCACCAAGGCGGCGCGGCTGGCCTCGAACCACAGCTTTTCAGTCAACATGGCTGCAGCGAACAAATCGGCTTGAATGTCTTTGGCCCACAGCTGTTCGCCTGTGGTGAGGACCTGGTGTTGCATGACCGTGGAGGCGGCCCGTAAATCGAGCAAATCGACTGGGCATCCTGTGACATCCGCCAATTCCCCCATCAAGTCGAACAACAAAAGCGGGTCGGCCCAACCTTCGACCAAGACAGCCAAATCCAAGTCGCTGTCAGCATGCGCTTGCGTGCCTCCTCGCTTGACACGGCTGCCAAATGCATAAACCGCCAACAAGCCGGGCAGGCGTTGTTGGAGCAGAGTGAGCAGGGCTTGGGTTTGCATCGATGTATTGTGCCTTTGCTAGGCCATCCCTCACTTGCCCACCACGCTGTGGGCGTGTGCGTCATGGCAAATAAAGGGTGGTTTGCTTATTTTTAATATTATTTAGTACCTATTTATGAATATATATTTAAATATAAAGTAACATTATTGCTTGCTTGATACTCCATAGAGGTTGTTCAATGTCCATCGTTATGCCGCATTTGCCTACAGGCAAGTCTGCTGCTTTCATACCCAACAAGCGCAGTAACCCTGCGTCTAAGCAAGATTGGCTTGCCCAGTTGCTCGCCTCTGCAGATATCCATTTGAACGGTAACCGCGCGTGGGACATTCATATCAAGCATCCCCAATTGTTAAAGCGTTTGCTGAGCCAAGGTGGTTTGGGTTTGGGCGAAAGCTACATGGATGGGTGGTGGGACTGTCAAGCCATTGACCTCATGCTAGAGCGTGCCATACGAGCGCGTTTGCACGAGCAACTGCTTACCCCTCGCGCATGGTGGGAGGGCCTGAAAGATAGCGTGCGTCCTCACGCTGAAACCCACCCAGGACGTATTGTGGGCCGTATGCATTACGAGGTGGGCAACTCGGTTTACCAAGCCATGTTCGATCCCGAGATGACGCACAGCTGCGCCTATTGGGTAGAGGGTGCGCAAACTTTAGAGGAAGCGCAGCAGGCTAAGTTGGAGATGATTTGCCGCAAATTGCAACTCAGACCTGGAATGCGGGTGCTTGACATCGGTTGTGGCTGGGGGAGTTTCATGCGTTATGCCGCCAAGCGTTATGGTGTCACTGTGCTGGGCTTAACTTCTTCAGCAGCGCAACTGCAACTGGGACAAGAACTCTCACGTTCCTTACCCGTACAGTTCGAGTTGACCGATTACCGCCAGTTCAATCTTGATGGCAAATCTCACTTTGACCGCGTAGTGAGCATCGGTATGTTCGAGCAACTGGGTCAAAGCAATTTCTCAGCTTTTTTTCAAACGGCCAAGCGTTGTTTGAAGGATGATGGATGGATGGTCTTGCAAACGCAGGGCAAGACCCAGCAACAAGGTCTGTTGGATGATTGGGATGAAAAATACATTCACCCCCAGAGCCCTATGCCCAAATTGGACGAACTCACCCAAGCCATCGAAGCGCATTTCGTGGTGGAAGATGTGCATAACTTCGGCGCTGACCACGACCTCACATTGCAACATTGGCACCAACGCTTTGAGCGCGCTTGGCCGCAATTGCGGCGCTCCAACGACGAACGTTTTTATCGTTTATGGCGCTTTCATTTGCTCAGCACCGCAGCCAGTTTCCGCACCCGCCAAAAACAAATATGGCAGTTGGTGTTGTCGCCCAAAGGCATGCACAAGGTGTTTCGCCGGACCTACTGAACCCAGACGGGTGGCGGTGGTTCTTCAGTGACTGACTTGCATCACATAGCTCTTGGTGCTGCCCTCTGAGGCATTCACCAACTGCCATAAACGCTGGTGGTAAGCGGCCACGCTGGGGCGATGCGCCACCGACACCAACGCACCGCCCTTGGCTTTCACCATGGCCAGCAAGCGTTCGTAAATCACTTTTTCGGTGGCCTCGTCCAGCGCGCTGGTGGCCTCGTCGGCAAACACCCAATGCGGTTGTTTTAAGAACACCCGCGCCATGGCCAAGCGCTGGGCTTCGCCACCCGACAGCTGTTGGCTCCACTGGCCTACACGGTCCAATTGGGTGATGTATTGCGGCAGCACCGCCATCATCAAGGCTTGCTGTAAATCGACATCGGTGTAGCTGTCAACTTCGCCGGGATAGCACAGCGCATCACGCAAACGCCCTTCAGGGAAATAGGCTCTTTGGGGAATGAACATGCAGTCGGCTGGCAAGGCCACCGCTTCGTACAGCGACAAGGGCTGTCGCTGCCCATCCCAACCGCGCACATAGGGCCAAATCCCTGCCAGCACCCGCAGCAAGGTGGACTTGCCACTGCCCGAGGGGCCGCGAATCAACACCGAGTCGCCAGGACGAACTTCCAGCACCACATCGTCAAGCAACACGGTGCGATCAGGCAAGGTGATGGTGAGCGCCGAGGTTTTTAATGACAGAGGAGGTGCACGGCCGTCGGTGGGCGCTTGCACCATTGCAAACGAGATGGAACGCAAGGTTTCCATTTGATCTAAGAAGCCGTACAAACGCTGGGTGGTGGCACTCCATGAGGCCAAGCGTGGGTAGTTGCTGACCAACCAGCTAAGAGACTCTTGCACCTGACCGAAGGCGGAAGAAATTTGCATCAACTCGCCAAGTTGAATGGCACCGCTGAAATAGCGCGGTGCCGCCACCAGCATGGGAAACACCACCGCTGCTTGGCCATAAGCCGAGCTGAACCAGGTAAAGCGTTTTTGCACCTTGAGCAGTTGCAAAAAATTCTCCAACACACTGGCAAAACGCTTTTGCAAGGCAACGCGCTCAAACTCGGCTCCCTTGTCCAGCGCAATGGCCTCGCTGTATTCACGCACGCGCATCAGATGGTGACGGAAATTGGCTTCCAAGCGTTGCTGGTTGAAATTCAAAGGGGCCATGGAGCGACCCAAAAAGTGGCCGATCAAACTTCCGCACATGGCATACAGCAAGGCCATCCACACCATGAAGCCGGGAATGGTGAATACAGTGTCTTGGTAATGGAAATCAAAACTTCCCGACAACGCCCACAAAATGCCGACAAAACTGCCCAGCGTGACCAAAGCGTCAAGCAGGCCCAAGCTCAGACCGACGGTGTCGGAGGTGAAAAGTTGAATATCTTCTTGAATGCGTTGATCGGGGTTGTCCGATTGCGACATACCGTCGCCCAGGTTGGCAAATTGGCGCAACTCCAGTTGGTAAAAAACATGGTGGGTGGTCCAGCGTTGTAAAAAATCCTTGGTCATCCAAGCACGCCAACGGATCTCCAGCAACTGCGTGAGATAAAAGCGGTAAACCGCCACCACAATGAAGGCGGTGGCGAGCATGCCAAACACCTGCAGCTGCTCCCAAAACACGGCCGCATCGCGGTTTTGCAGGGCGTCGTAAAAAACACGGTTCCAGTCGTTGAGCAGCACCAAGACATACACCATGCCCAAATTCAGGGCAATACAAGCCAGCAGCAAAAAACGTGCTCGCCAGCGTTCTTCCGAGCGGAAATAGGGCAACGACAGCTGCCAGACATGGCGCAAATGGGTGCGGATTTTGCGCCACAACAGGCGCACAGGGGTGAACGGGCTCATTTAGTCTTTTTCATTAACAAGAGGCGTATTTTGCACGCCACTGGCCACATGGCCTGCAGGTACATGGCGTGCCGCTGATTCGATGTGACCGGTTTGGTCATCGAAGAAAAAATCAGGCTCGAACTCTCGCAAAAATTCGCCCTTGGCCAAGCCGCCCAAAAACATAGCTTCATCGACCTGAATATTCCATTGCATCAAGGTGCGAATGGCGCGTTCATGCGCGGGTGCGCTGCGTGCGGTGACCAGTGCGGTGCGAATCCCCATGTGCGGTGTGCCCTCGGTTTGCAAGCGATGCAAAGCTGCCAACAGCGGCTTGAAGGGGCCGGCTGACAGGGGTTGCCAAGCCTTGTCTTTTTCATGTTGTTGAAAAGCGCTCAGACCTTGCGACTGAAACACCCGCTCGGCCTCGTCGCTGAACAGC
>CANGPV010000132.1 GCA_947455935.1 Comamonadaceae bacterium | reverse complement strand
GGCCCCATCAACGAGCTCGAGCAGCGCATCCTCGACTCCATGCCCGCCATCGAGCGCTGGTTTCGCATGGAGTGGATGGAACACACACCGCCTTTTTACAGTTCGGTGGACATTCGCAACGCGGGTTTCAAACTCGCCCCCGTGGACACCAACCTCTACCCCGGCGGCTGGAACAACCTCACGCCCGAGATGCTGCCCTTGGCGGTGCAAGCGGCCATGGCGGCGATTGAGAAAATTTGCCCCGAAGCCCGCAACCTCTTGCTGATTCCCGAGAACCACACACGCAACACGTTTTACCTGAGCAATGTTGCGCAACTCGCTCGCATCTTCAACATGGCAGGTTTGAATGTGCGCATTGGCTCCATCAACCCCGAGATCAAAGAAACCACGGTCATTGACTTGCCCAATGGCGACTCGGTCACCTTGGAGCCTGTCATCCGCAGCAAGACCCGCTTGGGCCTGAAAGATTTCGACCCTTGCACGATATTGCTGAACAACGATTTGAGTGCCGGCATTCCGGGCATTTTGGAAGACCTGCACGAACAATACCTGTTGCCGCCACTGCACGCGGGTTGGTGTGTGCGGCGCAAAAGTCAGCATTTCGCCAACTATGAAGAAGTGTCCAAGCGCTTTGGCAAGTTACTGGGCATTGACCCTTGGCTGATCAACCCTATGTTCACCCATTGCGGCGAGGTCAATTTCGCAGAAGGCACCGGCATGGAATGCCTGACCACCAATGTGGATATGTTGCTGACCAAAATCCGGCGCAAATACAAGGAATTTGGTATCCACGAAAAGCCTTTTGTGATCGTTAAAGCGGACAACGGCACCTATGGCATGGGCATCATGACGGTGCGCAGTGTGGCCGATTTGGAGGCACTGAACCGCAAAACCCGCAACAAAATGAGCGTGGTCAAAGACGGCCAAGAGGTCAACCAAGTCATCATCCAAGAAGGCGTGCTGACCAACGAGCGCATCAATGATGCGGTGGCCGAGCCCGTGGTCTACATGATGGACCGCTATGTGGTGGGCGGCTTCTACCGCGTCCATGCCGAGCGTGGCGTTGACGAGAACCTGAACGCCCCTGGATCGAGCTTTGTGCCCTTGGCGTTCGAGCAAAGCGCCCACACGCCCCAGCCCGGTATGAAGCCCGGCGCGAGTTTGCCCAACCGTTTCTACATGTATGGGGTGATTGGTCGTTTGGCCATGTTGGCTGCAAGCTACGAAATGGAGCAAACTGACCCCAATGCCGAGGTATACGAATAAAAAAGCATGCCTATGCTGCACTGCAAAATAGGTAAACTTCGCGCATCTTGTTAATGGGTGGAGAGGCGATCAGCCGCTTCATAGGCTGATGAGCAGTTCCGACGCGGATTCAAATAAATCCTCTCTTGCCAGTTTGACGCTGGGTGCTATTGGGGTCGTTTACGGGGACATTGGAACCAGTGTCCTTTATTCCATTAAAGAAGTGTTTGGTTCAGGCCATGTGGCTTTCACGCCCGAGAATGTGATGGGTATCTTGTCCATTTTCTTTTGGACGCTCACTTTTATTGTTTCGCTCAAATATGTCATGTTGGTGCTGCGTGCCGACAACAATGGCGAGGGCGGTTTGGTGGCCATGCTGGCCCTGGCCTCTTCCTCGGTGCGTGACAAACCACGTTTACGCGGCCTCTTGTTGATCGTGGGTATTTTTGGCACCTGCTTGTTTTATGGCGACGGCGTCATCACCCCAGCAATTTCAGTGCTGTCGGCCGTCGAAGGCTTGGAGGTGGTCTCGCCTAACTTCAAGCGCTACGTTATTCCGCTGACCCTGATTATTTTGCTGTGTTTGTTCGCCGTGCAAAAACGTGGAACAGGTGGCATTGGCAAGTTTTTTGGCCCCATCACCTTGGTGTGGTTTGCTGCCATTGCTTCTCTTGGTGTTTATCACATCGCTAGCAACCCAAGCATTTTGTGGGCCATCAGTCCTTACTACGCGGTGAAGTTCATTTGGGAACAACCGGGCACCACGTTTTTGATTTTGGGTGCGGTGGTCTTGTGTGTCACCGGTGGCGAGGCCTTGTACGCCGACATGGGTCACTTTGGCAAAAAGCCCATTCGCTTGGCTTGGTTCGGCATTGTCATGCCGTGTTTGACCTTGAACTATTTTGGCCAAGGCGCGTTACTCCTCAACGAGCCTGAAGCGGTATCCAATCCCTTCTTCAACATGGCCCCCGACTGGGCGCTCATTCCTTTGGTGGTCTTGGCCACTGCGGCGACCGTCATTGCGTCACAAGCCCTCATCACAGGCGCTTTCAGTGTGACCAAGCAGGTCATTCAACTGGGCTTTTTGCCCCGCCTGCAAGTGCAGCACACCAGCGAAAAAGACACCGGTCAAATTTTCATGCCGTTTGTCAACTGGGGCTTGTTTGTGTGGATTGTGCTGGCGGTCGTGATGTTCAAAACCTCCAGTAACCTGGCTGCTGCCTACGGTATTGCGGTGTGTACCGATATGCTGATCACCACCGTCTTGACATTCTTTGTCATTCGCTACGCATGGAAGTACCCGCTGTGGCTGTGTATCAGCGCAACGTCGATGTTTTTCGTGGTGGACTTGGCGTTTTGGAGTTCGAACTTGCTGAAGTTGGCCGACGGCGGTTGGTTCCCCCTGTTTATTGGCGGCATGATTTTGGTGCTGATGCTCACATGGCGCGATGGCCGCGCTTTGTTGCACCACAAGACCCGTGATGAGGCCATGGATCTGACTTCGTTTTTGGACGCTTTGTTCACAGCACCGCCCACGCGTGTGGAAGGTGTGGCGGTGTTTTTAACCTCCGAAGACGGCATCGTGCCCAACGCCATGCTGCACAACTTGAAGCACAACAAGGTCCTGCATGCCCAAAACCTGTTTGTCTCGGTGCGCAGCCATGAGGTGCCTTGGATTCCCAACGACAAGCGCATCGAACTTACAGACATGGGTCACCAGTGCTGGCAGGTCAAGATCCACTATGGCTTCAAAGACGATCCTGATGTGCCTGGCGCCTTGTCTTTGCTCAAAGGCCAAGTGGGTAATATCGATCCCATGAGTACCAGCTTTTTCCTATCGCGTGACAGCATTGTCCCGACCGTGGGTGGCGGCATGGCGCAGTGGCGTGAAAAACTGTTTGCCCAGATGTACCTCAACGCCAGTGCTGCCGCCGACTTTTTGAACCTGCCCAGCAACTCGGTGGTTGAGATGGGTAGCAAGATCGAAATTTAAGGTGTCAGCAAGCGCATAAGGACTGCGGGTGCTGGTAACCTAGCGCTTATGAACTTATTGTTTATCACCGACCCCTTAGACAGCTTCAAGCTGGACAAAGACAGCAGCTTGGCCATGATGCGCCAAGCCCAAGCGCGGGGTCATGCGGTATGGGTTTGTGAGGTGCATCAGCTGTGGTGGCAAAGCGGTGGGCGTGTCAGCGCTACTGTGCGTCGACTGGACTTACCCAACGCTGCCGATTGGTACCGCGTGGAAGAAACCCGCCAACAGGCTTTGTGCGATATGGACGCCGTCCTCATGCGCAAGGACCCTCCCTTTGACAGCGAATACTTCTACGCCACCCATTTGCTCAGCCAAGCCGAACGTGAGGGCGCCAAGGTATTTAACCGCGCCAGTGCCCTGCGAGAACACCCCGAAAAACTGGCGCTCATGGAGTTTGCCCAGTGGACAACGCCCACTTTGGTCTCGCGCTCATCCGAGGCGATTCGCGCTTTTCATGTCCAGCATCAGGACATCATCTTGAAACCTTTGGATGGCATGGGGGGCATGGGTATTTTTCGGGTCCGAGCAGACGGCATGAATTTAGGCAGCATCATCGAAACCTTGAACCAAGCAGGTGCCACCAGTGTCATGGTGCAAAAGTTTGTGCCTGCCATTGCCCAGGGCGACAAGCGTGTCTTGGTGATTGGCGGCGTACCCGTGCCTTATGCCTTGGCGCGTATTCCGCAGGGCGACGAAGTTCGCGGTAATTTGGCGGCGGGTGGCAAAGGCGTGGCCCAGCCCTTGAGCCAGCGAGACAGCGAGATTGCCCATGCACTGGGCCCTACATTGGCAGCGCGGGGCTTGCTGTTGGTGGGCTTGGACATCATTGGCGACTGTCTCACCGAGGTCAATGT
>CANGPV010000131.1 GCA_947455935.1 Comamonadaceae bacterium | reverse complement strand
GCTGGCGACTCGCCTCGCAGTTGGCATATACGGGCAAACAGGTCACGCTGTATGTGGACGACGCCAGTGCCTTGGCGTGGATGGCACCTGTTGGCTGCAAAGGTGTGAGCGTCCAGCCTTGGCCTACAGAGGCTGGCGCATACAGCCCGTTGGTGCCACCCGATGTGGTCATCGAGGCCTTTGGCTGCGAATTGCCACTGCATGTGCAGGGCGCCTTGGCAAGCCAAACCAAACCCCCTGTGTGGATCAACTTGGAGTATTTCAGCGCCGAAGCTGTCGCAGTGCGTAACCACGGTCTGCCCTCACCCATCATGAGCGGCCCGGCCAAGGGCATGACCAAATGGTTTTTCTACCCTGGGCTCGATGTGCACAGCGGCGGCTTGCTGCGCGGCATCCCGCTTTCGACAACAAGCCATGCCTCCAAACCAACTTCACACAACAGCTTGCAGCCCTTGCGCATCAGCGTGTTTTGCTACGAACCAGCCAGCTTGCCCTCGTGGTTGGCACAACTTTGCGCATCACCACAAACTGTTTCGCTGCAGGTTGCACATGGACGAGCCACCCAAGCGGTGCAGCAAGCTTGGCAACAGTGTTTGACCTTGGGCGTGCAGTCTCAGCAGCTCAGCATCAGCTATGTGGCGGCCCTCAGCCAAGACGGCTATGACGCCCTGCTGGCCAGTTGCGACTTGAACATGGTGCGCGGTGAGGACTCGTTGGTCAGAGCGATGTGGGCTGGCAAAGCCTTTGTCTGGCAGATCTACCCGCAAGACGATGGTGCACATATTCCCAAATTGCAAGCGTTTTTAGAAGCTACCCATGCGCCACCCGTGGTGGTGCAAGCGCACTGGGCGTGGAACGCCACAGCGCCCACCGCCTTGCCTGAGATCGACCCCGCTAACTTGCAGACATGGACGGCTTGGGCACAGGGTTTGCAAGAGCGTTTGAGCCAGCAAACCGACTTGCTAACTCGCTTGGAAAGCTTTGTGGCCGCACACGGCTAAAATAGCTGCTTTTCCAAGCCCCTACCTTTATGAAAATAGCTCAAGAAATTCGCGCCGGCAACGTCATCATGCACGGCAAAGACCCCATGGTCGTTTTGAAAACCGAATACAGCCGAGGCGGTCGCAACTCCGCCACCGTGCGCATGAAGCTTAAAAGCTTGATTGCCAACTTCAACACCGAGGTGGTGTTCAAGGCCGACGACAAGATGGACCAAATCATCTTGGATAAGAAGGAATGCACTTACTCCTACTTTGCTGATCCCATGTATGTGTGGATGGACACCGAGTTCAACCAGTACGAAGTGGAAAATGAAAACATGGGCGACTCGCTCAACTACTTGGAAGACGGCATGGCCGCCGAGGTGGTGTTTTATGACGGCAAGGCCATCTCTGTGGAATTGCCCACCAGCGTGGTGCGAGAAATTACCTGGACCGAACCTGCGGTCAAGGGCGATACCTCGGGCAAAGTGCTCAAACCCGCCAAAATTTCCACGGGTTTTGATATCAACGTGCCCATCTTTGTGGCGCAAGGCGACAAGGTGGAAATCGACACCCGTACCGCTGAATACCGTAAGCGGGTTTAAGGCTTAAGCTGCCAAGCTTTGGGGGGTGGATTGACGCTGGGGGTACATGCCCAGCTGATGCTCATTCACCAAGGCTGTTTTGCCCTCTAAGCGGTGCATATACCGCGGATAGCTGAAAAATGCCCCCGCCACCAACTCATCAATATGAAGTTGGCGTGGTCTTGTAGGCATGGACACCATGTCGGTAGTCAAACCCCAGCCTGCATAAAACGGGCGACCGTAGCAGCTGACTTTTTTACTGCGTAGCAAGGCTTCGAAACCGGCTAATGAGGTCATCACATGCACCTCGTTCACTTTGGGCAACAATTGCGACAAGGTGATATTTCCCACGGTCTCATCACACCACAGTTGCACCTCATGACGGTAAGTGCCATTGTTTTGCAGGGTGGCCCATACCTCGGGATGGGGTTTGTAGACGATATGGGCGTCAGCGTTGGCTTGCGCAACGGTTTTGAGCAAACCCAGATTGGTACGAATGCTTTGCGCACCATGTTTGAGTGAAGTGTCGGACTCGACTTGTCCGACCACCAAAATCACCCGCTCAATATTCACGGGACGCCGCCACTGGGCTTCGCCATCATTCAAACGGCTCAGTCCATTTCGCACAAGGGATTGGCGAAAACGAGCGGCTTGCGCCAGCATGTCGGGGGTGAACTGCATTTCCATCAACACGCCTTCAAGGTCGTTGGGAAACAACATTTGCTCGAACATAGGTGTGTGAAAACGCTTGCTGATGTAGGCCATGGCCTTAACCTCAATGTCAACTTCCATGGTTACACCATACCATAATAAGTAGCTATTTATTATTTAATTTAATGAAATTTGAGTATTTAAAGATTTGTTTCGTGTCAATTGTTGGACATATGCCTAGCCAGCCTAGAACCAAGACTCACGCTGACTGCCGCACACCAAAACAGACCCGCCACACCCACCACCGCGCCGAGACTACCAAACACCATAGGCATGGCAACGCTCGAGGCATTGATGGCCATCAAGCGCAAACCCAGCGCTTCCCCGTGGCGCTCGGGCGGCATGATGTGATGCAAGGTGCTCATCACCATGGGCTGCACACAGCCCAAGGTAATACCTAGCAGCGCAGAGCCCAAGCCCAGCCACAAGGCGCCTTGCAGCAGAGGGTAAATGGCCAACAACACACCCGTAGACAACATGGCCGCGGTGAAGACCTTCCACTCTGGGACATGGGCCGTCAGCAAGGGCAAGGCCATGCGTACCAAAGCAGCAGACAAGGCAAAACCACCCAAAATAGCCCCTATGGCCGAGGCGCTGATGCCACGCTCATGACCCAGCAGTGGCACCACAAAGGTGTGCATATCCCAACAGGAAGATAAAAACCAATTCACCAACAACAAGCGACGAAAGTCGGGACGTGCCAGCAAATCCCAGGCGCGACGAGAGGCGGGCTGACTTGCGGTATGGGGCTGAATCTGCGGCAGCTGACGCACCGCAAACCACGCCAGCCAAGGCAGCAGCGCCATGGCTGCAAATGCGGTACTAAACCCTGCATGGTCAATCAGCAAACCCGCAGTCAACGGCCCCACAAAATTGCTGATGGCCGGACCAATCGCCAACCAGCTGTACGACAGACGCAAAGCCTGAGTGTCTTGGGACATTTTTCCCACATGGCGCTGCAAAGCGATGATGGCCACGCCTGTGGCGCCACCGGTCATCAAGGCGGACACACACAGCACCTCGAACAAAGGCGCCAAGGCAGCAAGCCCTGCACCCATGCTGGCCGCCAATACGCTGAGCATGACGGGACGCTTCAAACCATGTCGATCGGCAAAGCGTCCTGCTGGCAAAGCCAAAAACACTTGGCTCAAGGAGAACAAGGCCAGCAGCACCCCCACAGCGCCTGGGCTATAGCCTTGACGCAGCGCCCACAGTGGGGATGCCAAGCGCATACCCGCCATGCAAGCATGTAAGCAGACTTGGCCTGCAACCAATCGAAGGAGTTGGGTTTTCAATCAGTATCAGCAGCGTCCAAAGAACCCGGTGTATCCAACGGCAACCGCGCCAAGGCCTCGGCCTCGGGCAAGGCCTCGACGCCTTTGAGTACACGGCGCATTTGTTTGCTGCGGGTATCGGCGCGGTCCAAGGTGTCGGCGGCCTTTTGCACCTGCTCACGCACCTTGGCCACCCATTCGCCATAGCGGTCGAACTCGGTTTTGACCGCGCCCAGCACCTTCCACACCTCAGAGGCTTGCTTCTCCAGGGCCAAGGTGCGAAAGCCCATGTGCAGGCTGTTCAAAATCGCCAGCAAGGTGGTGGGGCCGGCCAAGGTGACGCGGTAATCGCGCTGCAAACTGTCCATCAGGCCTGGGCGGCGCAGCACCTCGGCGTACAAACCTTCCACCGGCAAAAACAAAATCGCAAAGTCGGTGGTGTGGGGCGGCGCCAAGTAACTCTCGGCGATGCTCTTGGCTTCTTGGCGGATGCGTGACTCCATGGCCTTGGCCGAGGCTTCGGCGGCCAAAGGGTCAGCACGGTCTTGGGCATCGAGCAGCCGCTCGTAATCTTCACGCGGAAACTTGGCGTCAATGGGCAGCCACACCGCAGCGCCATC
>CANGPV010000130.1 GCA_947455935.1 Comamonadaceae bacterium | reverse complement strand
CATCGCCGAATCTTTCCGTGACGAAGGCAAAGACGTGTTGTTCTTCGTGGACAACATCTACCGCTACACCTTGGCCGGTACCGAAGTGTCCGCCCTGTTGGGTCGCATGCCTTCTGCGGTGGGTTACCAACCAACGCTGGCCGAAGAAATGGGCCGTTTGCAAGAGCGCATCACCTCCACCAAAGTGGGTTCCATCACATCCATCCAAGCCGTTTACGTGCCAGCCGATGACTTGACCGACCCTTCTCCTGCCACCACCTTTGCGCACTTGGACTCCACCGTGGTGTTGTCGCGTGACATTGCCTCACTGGGTATTTATCCCGCTGTGGACCCTTTGGATTCCACCAGTCGCCAGCTCGACCCCTTGGTGGTTGGCAACGACCATTACGAAACCGCGCGTGCGGTGCAAGGCACATTGCAGCGCTACAAAGAGTTGCGCGACATCATCGCGATTTTGGGCATGGACGAATTGGCGCCTGAAGACAAATTGGCAGTGGCCCGTGCGCGCAAGATCCAGCGATTCCTGAGCCAGCCTTTCCACGTGGCCGAGGTGTTCACCGGCTCACCCGGCAAATACGTCACCTTGGCTGAAACCATTCGTGGCTTCAAAATGATCGTGGCCGGTGAGTGCGATCACATGCCCGAGCAAGCTTTCTACATGGTGGGCACGATTGACGAAGCCATCGAAAAAGCCAAGAAAATTTGATGGGAAACCCCATGAACACCATCCATGTTGATGTGGTCAGTGCCGAAGAACTGATTTACTCAGGTGAAGCTACTTTCGTGGCCTTGCCTGGTGAAGTCGGCGAGTTGGGCATTTACCCACGCCACACGCCCTTGATCTCTCGCATCAAGGCAGGTTCTGTGCGCATTCAAAAGCCCGACGGCGAAGAAGAATTTGTGTTCGTTGCAGGCGGCATTTTGGAAGTGCAACCTGATTCCGTCACGGTCTTGTCTGACACCGCCGTGCGCGGCAAAGACCTTGATGAGGAGCGTGCCAATGCAGCCAAAAAAGCTGCTGAAGAGCATTTGGCCAACGCCAAAACCCATGTCGATATGGCGGCTGCGCAAGCCGAGTTGGCGGTGATGGCGGCACAGTTGGCCGCGCTACGCAAATTCCGTAGCAAACACTGACCCTTGTCAAAGCCTCATTTGCGTGCAGCCACCGTAGGCGGTTCCGCCGACGAAGTGGAGGCGGCTTTTTACGAGGCCTTGCAAAGCGGGGACATAGAGCGCTTGATGGCCTGCTGGGCTAATGAAGAGGACATCATCTGCGTTCATCCCGGTGGACCGCGCTTAATTGGTGCTGTGGCCATACGCAACTCGTTTGAAGCCATGTTCAGCCACGGGCCGATTCGCTCCTTTCCAGAGCGACTGCATAAGTTGGAAACTATCACCAGCGCCGTTCATAATTTGATAGAACGGGTGGAAATTTACACACCAGAAGGCGCTCAAACCGCATTCGTCACTTCCACCAATGTCTATATGCGTACCGCAGAGGGTTGGCGCATGGTGGCGCATCACGCAAGTCCGGGTACGCCACCCGAAATCCTTACCGACCTCGACACACCCACTATCCTGCACTAGGCTGACAGCAGATGGATGACATCGTCAAACAAGCCATGGCCAAGTGGCCCAAGGTGCCCGCTTGCTTTGACTGGCTGGGCTTGGATGACCGTGGGGATTGGTATATGCGTGATGACGACATTCAAGCGCGGGGTTGTTTTACGCAGGCCAAGGGAAGCAAGCTGGCGCACAGCAAACTGATTGAATTCATAGAGCGCAATTACGCGTGCGACGAAAAAGGCCGCTGGTTTTTCCAAAACGGCCCACAACGCGTGTTCGTGGAATTGCAGTCCACGCCTTTTGTGTGGCGTGTGCAAAGCAATGGCCAACTCACCACCAACCAAGGTGAAATCGTACAAATGTTGCAGACCTTGGTGGACGAAAACGGTCGCTTGTACGCCTTGACTGAAAAAGGGCTGGGGCTGATTCACAGCATGGATACATGGCACGCTGCACAAGCCCTTGAAGACAAGCTGTGGCCAGCGCCCAAGGACGTGCAGTTTGCACACTTGGCCCACGATCATGGCTTCATGCTCAGCCCTGCCAAAGACGAAAAAAAACCGGCTGCGTAGCCGGTTGGATGGGAAGCAAAAAGCCTCAGTTCTTGGGTGCAGCCGGTTCGGCAAACTTGGCGCCGCCCGCATTGGCCATGTACACCACGGCGCGGCCAATTTCGATGTCACTGTGATCGCCACCCCCTTGCGCACCCATGGCGTTTTTGCCTTTGAGCGCGGAGTTCAGCAAGGCGTCGTAACCCGACTTGATACGAGGCGCCCAAGCAGCGGTGTCGCCAAACTTAGGCGAACCCGCTAAACCTGCGGCGTGACATGCGGCACACTGACCCTTGAACACTTCTTCGCCAGTTTTCAAAGGACGGTTGGCGTCCCGAACTTGAACGGCGCCCACTTTTTCAATGCGAATTGCAACCGATTCGGGTTGGTTGGAAGCGCCGGCAGCAGGCTTGTTGCCCGAGACCACATAATTGACCAAACCAATGATGATGAAAACGGGGCCGACAAAAGATAAAAACACCAACCAAGCAAAAGCCTTGGGGGTTTTGATCGGGCCGGTATGCGCTTCTTCGTGGGTGTCGCTCATAGAGACTTTCTGTGTGGGTACAAATCAAAGATAAATTATAGCCAGCAGCACGCTTCCACCAAGCTGACAAAGAGCGACACCTACAATAGCTTGCATGCGGCTGTAGCTCAGTGGATAGAGTATTGGCCTCCGAAGCCAAGGGTCGTGGGTTCGATCCCCGCCAGCCGCACCAAGCCTCATACGCGAGGTTGTCGCACCTCGCCAAATTGCGCTGCCAAATCAGTCTCGGCATGTTCGAGCACAAAGTAACGAAATGCTTCGGCAGCTGGCGACAAAAGCTTGGACATGGCGTGAACCACATGCCAAGCTCTCACCATGGGGGTGCCGCGTACATCCAAGATGCATAACTGCTTGGTTTGCAACTCCAGTCCGATGGTGTGCAGCGACAAAAAACTCAAACCTAAATTCGCTTTCACCGCTTGCTTGATAGCGTCATTGCTTTGCAACTCCATATGAAAGCGAGGTTGAAACCGGGCTTGTGCGAAAAAAACCTCCATTGCGTTGCGTGTGCCCGAACCAGGCTCTCGCACGATGAAGGACTGTTGGCGAAAATCCTCTGCTTGCAAGCCTGACTCGCCTGCCAAAGGGTGATCGGGTGACGCCACAAACACCAAGGGATTGGCCGCAAATGGCTCAGCACGGGTGGGAATTTCAGACGGTGGGCTGCCCATGATGGCAATATCCACCTCGCTGTTTTGCAGCCAATTCACCAAAGCGCTGCGGTTGCCGACATTCAGCACCAACTCAATGCCCTCGTGCTCCTTCAAAAACTTACGCAACAGGGCCGGGATGAAATACGTAGTGGTGTCGACCATGCCTATGGTCAGCTTGCCTGTCTCGATGCGCTGTAAACGAGCCGCGGCATCCTCGGCGTCTTTGAGCAGGGCCAGCATCTTGCGGGCATACACCAGCATGTACTCGCCGTTGGTGGTCAAAGATACTTTTCGCCCCTGACGCTCAAACAAAGGCATACCCACTTCCGCTTCTAACTCTTTGATTTGCATGGTAATTGCCGGTGCAGACACATGTAAGAGTTCGGCCGCTTTGGCAAAACTCAGGTGACGGGCGACAGCGTTAAACACCCGTAGTTGTCTGAAAGTGGCGTTTTTCAATTAAGTAAAGCTGAATCGAAAGCTCTGAAAATTTGAATTTACTTATTTTGCCAGCTTTTTTACAGTCTCTCCATCTTCTCACCACGATGGAGTTTTTTGATGACCGACAGCAGCCAAATCACCGACGCCAAAAAGCGCTACAGCGCAGGCGTTTTGAAATACAAGCAAATGGGCTATTGGATGCCCGACTATGAGCCCATAGCCACAGACACCATCTGTTTGTTCCGCATCACCCCCCAAGAAGGCGTGGACCCTGAGGAAGCCGCTGCCGCTGTGGCCGGTGAGTCTTCTACCGCCACATGGACGGTGGTATGGACCGACCGCTTGACCGCTTGCGACAGCTACCGCGCCAAGGCCTACAAGGTTGAAGCTGTACCTGGACGACCCGGCGAATACTTCGCCTGGGTG
>CANGPV010000129.1 GCA_947455935.1 Comamonadaceae bacterium | reverse complement strand
TCTGCGCCTTGGTTTCGGTAGTGAAACAGGCTGATGTTCCAGCCAGGGCGCATGGCGGACAAAAACTTCATCAAAGCCCCGGGACGCTCGGGAAACACAAAGCGCAACAAGCGTTCATCTTGAGCCAAAGCAGACCGTCCACCCACCATGTGGCGAATATGTTCTTTGGCCAAATCATCATGCGTTAAATCAAGGGCTTGAAAACCATGACGACTCAGGTGAGCCGCAATTTTGGCGCTCTCGCCCATGCTGCTGGTGGTCACACCCACAAACACATGGGCTTGGTTGGCGTCGCTGATGCGGTAATTGAATTCGGTCACCGAGCGTGGTGACTTGCTCCCGCCAAACGCGGGCAAATCGCCCAGCAAGGCACAAAACCGCTTGAAACTGCCACGTTCTTCGGGAATGGTCACCGCCAGCAAGGCTTCGCGCTCTTCGCCCACCTCGGCGCGTTCGGCCACAAAGCGCAGACGGTCGAAATTCATGTTGGCGCCACACAAAATAGCGGCATAGGTTTGACCGCGGGTTTTGTGTTGGGCGATGTATTTTTTGATGGCCGCCACCGCCATGGCACCCGAGGGTTCGACGATGCTGCGCGTATCCACAAACACGTCTTTAATTGCTGCGCAGACTGCGTCGGTGTCCACGCTGATGTAGTCGTCCACCAAATGCCGCGCCACGCGAAAGGTTTCTTCGCCCACCAATTTCACTGCCGTACCGTCGGCAAACAAGCCCACATCGCTCAAGGTGACACGTTTGCCGGCCGTTACCGACTGCAGCATGGCCGAGGAGTCGTCCATTTGCACCCCAATCACCTTCACCTCGGGGCGCACCGCCTTGATGTAGTTCGCCACACCGGATATCAATCCGCCCCCGCCAATGGCGACGAACACCGCGTCCAAGGGGCCTTGGTGCTGGCGCAGCAACTCCATGGCGAGGGTGCCTTGCCCGGCGATCACTTCGGGGTCGTCAAATGGGTGAATAAAGGTCAAACCTTGCTTGGCGCAAAGTTTCACCGCGTGGTCGTAGGCGTCGGTGTAGCTGTCGCCGTGCAGCAGCACCTCGCCACCCAGCGCTTTCACAGCTTCCACCTTCAAAGCCGGTGTGGTGACAGGCATGACGATGACCGCCCGAGTGCCCAACTTTTTTGCACCCAAAGCGACACCTTGCGCATGGTTCCCCGCCGACGCACACACCACGCCTTTGGCGAGCTGGGCGGGGCTGAGTTGCACCATTTTGTTGTAGGCACCGCGCAGCTTGAAGCTGAACACCGGTTGCTGGTCTTCACGCTTGAGCAGCACATGGTTGTGCAGGCGTTTGCTGAGGATGGGCGCAGCATCTAAGGCCGACTCGTGGGCCACGTCATAGACCCGCGCCGTGAGGATTTTTTTCAAGTAATCGGCAGGGGTCAAACGACGCTGACGCGCTGGCTTGGTGACGGCAGAGGGCTTGTGGGTGCTGGGTTTGTGTGAAGGCATGCCTTATTGTCCCGCAGTTGACAGCAGGCGCAAAAAAAGCCCCGCTCCTTGCGGAGGCGGGGCTGTAAATCCACCTTTTCAGAGGGTGGAGGAGACAACAGGAGCTTGAATTCAAGCGAGGCTCCAATATAGCCGATGATTTGCTGCGCTGCAATATTTATTGAATTTTCTTTAGTTGGCCAATGACACATGAGCCGCCAGCGCAGCGTCTTTCAGGGCTTGGTCTTGCGTGGCCAAGTCCAGACCCAAGCGCATGGCCAACTCAAGATAGGCAGCGTCGTAGCTGCTGAGTTGGTAGCGCATGGCCAACTCAAACAACTGTTTTCCCGAGGGGCCACCGCCTTGATCCACTTGGATGGGAAGCTTGTTTAAAGCGCTAAAGATGTCGCGGGCATGTGTATGCACCAATTTCTGCCGCACACAGGCTGTACGCAGCACATTGGCAATTTCAAGTTGCCACAAGGCGGGCACCCAAGCCTTTTCAGTTTCCAGGCGTTTGGCCATGGCGTTGGTATAGCTATTGGCTTGCGAGGGGAAGAACCAAGCGACTGCCACTGAATTGTCGAGCACAAAGGCCATCAGTCACGCCCAGTTTGTATGGCGTCTTGGATATCCATCAAAGGCGAAATGGCCTGCCCTAATTGAGCCAAAACCTGCATTTGAGCCTGAACAGTTTGTGATTGGTCTTGCATGGGAAGGTTGCCGCTGTCCATGGCCACCAAGCGGGCCACGGGTGTGCCGTGGCGAGTAAGGGTGATCTCTTCACCGTTTTGAACCGATGCAATCAGTTCAGATAGGCGATTTTTGGCTTCAAAGATGGCGTAACTTTTCATTTTCAGATGGCTTTAAATTATGGCTATCCATAATTTACGTTGTTTGAGAGCTTGATGCAAGCTTCTTTGGCTTCATCTTTGGTTAACAATCCAAAAAACGAAGGAAAAACCATGGAATGCACAGTCAGTTGGACAGGCGCGAGCGGTACACGCTCCGCCATGGGGTTTGTCGCCGAGACCGGCAGCGGTCATGTGGTGGCCATGGATGGGGCGCCAGACCCTGCCAAGCCCGACCAAAGCGGCCAAAACTTGGCGGCACGGCCTATGGAGCTGATGTTGGCGGGTGCGGGAGGCTGCACCGCCTACGATGTCGTGCTGATCTTGAAGCGTGGACGCCATGCCGTTCAGGGTTGCACCGTCAAGCTGACCAGCGAACGCGCCGACACCGACCCCAAGGTGTTCACCCGCATCCATATGCATTTCACAGTGCGCGGAAAAGGCATACCGCCCGAGGTGGTTGAGCGGGCCATCAAGATGAGCCATGACAAATATTGCTCGGCCAGCATCATGCTGGGTAAAACCGCTGACATCACCACGGGGTTTGAGGTGATAGAGGTATAAAAAAGGAACCAGCGTGCAGAGGTGCACAGCGCACATGTTCATAGATACACATGGGTGGAGATAAGTCATATACTAAGATATATATTTGGGTATATACCAAGGGACTTGCATGTCAATGACAGCCAAAATTTTCACCAATGGTCGCAGCCAAGCAGTGCGTTTGCCTATGGCGTTCCGGTTTGACACCACCGAGGTGTTTATTCGGCAAGACCCTGCATCTGGCGACGTCATACTTTCTAAAAAACCAGCCGATTGGGATGGTTTTTTGCAACTGCTGCCAACGCTCAGTGTGGATGATGACTTTTTAAGCCTCCAAGAAAGGCAGCAAGTACCTTCCGAACGCGACCCTTTCGCTGTTTAAGTTGTGTATTCGTGTCGACCTACCTTTTAGACACCAACACCATCAGCTTGCTGTTGCGAGGCAACCAAGGTGTTGTCAAGCGTCTTCAAAAACGGCCCCTGAGCGAGATGTATGTAAGCGCTGTCACGGAAGGCGAGTTGTTATTTGGTTTGGCTCGACGCCCCCAAGCCAGGGCGCTGCATCAGGCTGTCAGCGCTTTTCTTCAGCGAGTGCAAGTCTTGCCTTGGGACAGTGCTTGTGCCGCGGTTTATGGCCAAGAACGTGCTTTGTTTCAAAGCAAAGGTCTGACTTTAAGTGCTTTGGACATGATGATTGCAAGCCATGCCAAAGCTGTCGATGCCGTGCTGGTGAGCCATGATCAAGCCATGCTGAACTTGCCTGGCTGGAAAACCCAAGACTGGTTTGTCTAAACCCTGTGCGCCACGGTCGTCATGACCTTGGCGGCCCATCGCATGGCTTGGCGCAAGGGCTGGGGCAAGGGCGTGGCACCTGCTTTTTGGGCGTCCGCTGCGTGTTGCGCTTCATCGGCTTGCATTTGCGCCACTACCGCACGTGAAGCCACATCAGCCTGCGGCAAGCGCTGCAAATGCTCGCCTAAATGAGCGCCCACTTGGTGCTCGGTTTCCACCACAAAGCCCAAGCTCATGCCGTCTCCCCCCAACTTGCCAGCGGCATAGCCAATGGCGAACGCCCCTGCATACCACAGCGGGTTGAGCAAGCTCGGTCTTGCGCCCAAGTCGGCCAAACGCGCCTCGGTCCACGCCAAGTGATCGGTTTCTTCGGCACTGGCTTGGACAAATTGTTCTCGCAACTGCGGGTTGCGGGTGGCCAAGGCTTGCGCTGCATACAAGGCTTGGGCGCAGACCTCGCCCACGTGGTTGACACGCATCAAAGCGCCGGACTCGGCACGTTCGGCGTCGCTCAACGCCAAGGTCGCCACGGCCAATGAGGGGTCAGGCCGCGCGGCATGGTG
>CANGPV010000128.1 GCA_947455935.1 Comamonadaceae bacterium | reverse complement strand
TTCGGGGGCAACGCTCCCTACGTGGAAGAGATGTATGAAAACTACCTCGCCAACCCCGGCAGCGTCCCTGACAGCTGGCGCCAGTATTTCGATGCGCTTCAACATGTCCCCGCCGTTGACGGCAGCAACACCAAAGATGTGCCGCATTTGCCTGTGGTCAATGCCTTCGCCGAACGCGCCAAACAAGGCGGCACCCGCGTCGTCATGGCCAGCGCCGACGCCGAAATGGGGCGCAAACGCACTGCTGCGCAGCAGCTGATTGCCGCCTACCGCAATGTCGGTCAACGCTGGGCCAACCTCGACCCACTGCAACGCACCGAGCGACCCAACATCCCTGAGCTAGAGCCTTCGTTTTATGGCTTTGGCGACGCCGACCAAGAAACCGTGTTCGATACCAGCAACACCTTTTTTGGCAAAGACCGCATGAGCTTGCGCGAATTGGTCAATGCCCTGCGTGAAACCTACTGCGGCACCTTGGGCGCCGAGTACATGTACACCACCGACATGACGCAAAAACGTTGGTGGCAGCAAAAGCTGGAAAGCATTCGCAGCAAACCCACCTTCAGTGCCGAGAAGAAAAAACACATTCTCGACCGCCTCACCGCTGCCGAGGGCCTGGAGCGTTATTTGCATACCAAGTACGTAGGCCAAAAACGCTTTTCTCTAGAGGGCGGTGAAAGTTTCATTGCCGCCATGGACGAGTTGATTCACATGGCTGGAATCAAAGGCGTGCAAGAAGTGGTGATTGGCATGGCCCACCGTGGGCGCTTGAATGTGTTGGTCAACACCATGGGCAAATTACCTGCTGATTTGTTCGCCGAGTTTGACCACACTGCACCCGAGGAACTGCCTGCGGGTGACGTCAAATACCACCAAGGCTTCAGCTCTGACGTGTCCACCCCTGGCGGCCCGGTTCACCTGAGCTTGGCGTTCAATCCCTCTCACCTAGAAATCGTCAACCCCGTGGTGGAAGGCTCGGTGCGCTCCCGCATGGACCGCCGCGATGACCCCAAGGGCAGCCAAGTGTTGCCGGTGTTGGTGCATGGCGACGCCGCGTTTGGTGGTCAAGGTGTGAACCAAGAAACTTTGGCACTGGCGCAAACCCGTGGTTACTCCACGGGCGGCACGGTGCATATCATCATCAATAACCAAATTGGTTTCACCACCTCCGACCCCCGCGATATGCGCTCCTCGGTGTTTTGCACCGACATTGTGAAGATGGTGGAAGCGCCTGTGCTGCATGTGAACGGCGACGACCCCGAGGCGGTGGTGTTGGCCACCCAGTTGGCACTGGAATACCGCATGGAGTTCCGTCAAGATGTGGTGGTCGACATCACTTGCTACCGCAAACTGGGCCACAACGAGCAAGACACGCCCAGTCTCACGCAGCCTCTGATGTACAAAAAAATCGCGGCGCACCCTGGCACGCGCAAGCTGTATGCGGAGCGTTTAGCGTCTCAAGGCATGGGCGAGGGTTTGGGCGACGATATGGTCAAGGCCTACCGTGCTGCGCTCGACGCAGGCAAAAACACCTCTGACCCCGTGCTGACCAATTTCAAAACCAAGTTCACCGTGGACTGGTCGCCCTTCTTGGGCAAAAAATGGACCGATGCGGCCGACACTGCCATACCCATGACCGAATGGAAACGCTTGGCTGAACGCATCACCACCATCCCCTCATCGGTTGCACCGCACCCGCTGGTGAAAAAGGTGTATGACGACCGCGCTGCCATGGGTCGCGGCGATTTGCCAGTGGACTGGGGCATGGGCGAGCACATGGCCTTTGCTTCCTTGGTGGCCAGTGGTTTCCCTGTGCGCTTGTCAGGCGAAGACTGCGGTCGCGGCACGTTTACCCACCGCCATGCGGTCATTCACGACCAAAATCGCGAAAAATGGGACACGGGTACTTACATCCCTTTGCAAAATGCCGCTGACAACCAGTCGCCTTTTACCGTCATCGACTCCATCTTGTCCGAAGAAGCGGTGCTGGGCTTCGAGTACGGTTATGCCTCCAACGACCCCAATACCTTGGTGATTTGGGAAGCGCAGTTTGGCGACTTCGCCAACGGTGCGCAGGTGGTGATCGATCAGTTCATCGCCTCGGGTGAAGTGAAGTGGGGCCGTGTGAACGGCATCACCCTCATGCTGCCCCACGGTTACGAAGGCCAAGGCCCTGAGCACAGCTCAGCCCGTGTGGAGCGCTTCATGCAGTTGGCGGCTGACACCAATATGCAAATTGTGCAGCCCACCACAGCCAGCCAAATTTTCCATGTGCTGCGCCGCCAAATGGTGCGCAATTTGCGCAAGCCCTTGATCATCTTCACGCCCAAGTCCTTGCTGCGCCACAAAGACGCCACGTCGCCTGTGTCCGAGTTCACCAAGGGCGGTTTTCAAACCATCATTCCTGAGTCCAAAGACATCAAGGCTGACAAGGTGAAACGTGTGGTGGTCTGCAGCGGCAAGGTGTATTACGACCTGTCCAAAAAACGCGAGGACAACGGCCACGACGATACCGTCTTGCTGCGCTTGGAGCAGCTCTACCCCTTCCCGCACAAAGCCTTTGCTGCTGAGTTGAAAAAATACCCCAGCGCCACGGAAGTGGTGTGGTGTCAGGACGAGCCGCAAAACCAAGGCGCTTGGTTCTTTGTGCAGCACTACCTGTTTGAAAACATGGCTACTGGCCAAAAGCTGGGCTACAGCGGTCGCGCTGCCTCAGCTTCACCCGCAGTGGGCTATTCGCATCTGCACCAAGACCAGCAAAAAGCGTTGGTTGACGGTGCGTTCGGACGCCTCAAGGGTTTCATATTGACGAAGTAGGAACAACACATCATGGCCATCATCGAAGTCAAAGTACCGCAACTCTCAGAATCCGTGGCAGAAGCCACTTTGTTGCAATGGAAGAAAAAAGTCGGCGAGGCTGTTGCCGTTGACGAAATCTTGATCGACGTCGAAACCGACAAAGTCGTGCTCGAAGTCCCCGCACCTTCTGCGGGTGTGTTGGTGGAAATCATCGCTGCAGATGGCGCCACCGTGATGGCCGAGCAACTGATTGCTCGCATCGACACCACCGCCACCGCCTCAGCCGCTGGCCCTGTGGCTGCTGCCAAACCCGCTGCAACGGCTCCTGCCACCACAGCAGCGCCCCTGGCCTCAGCTGCGCCCAATGCCCCCGCCAGCGCCAGCCACGCAGGTGTTGCCATGCCCGCAGCAGCCAAGCTGATGGCCGACAACCACCTGGCCTCGGGTTCAGTCACTGGCACCGGTAAAGACGGCCGTGTCACCAAAGGTGATGTGCTGTCCGCAGTCGCCGGTGGTGTGCAATCCACCGCTGCTGTCATCCCCACCGGTGTGCCCACCAAATCCTTGCCGCAAGTGGCCGCGCCCACTGTCGACTTGGGCGAGCGTCCTGAGCAACGTGTGCCCATGACCCGTCTGCGTGCCCGTGTCGCCGAGCGTTTGCTGCAATCGCAATCGACCAACGCCATCCTCACCACCTTCAATGAAATCAACATGGCCCCGGTCATGGAGATGCGCAAACGCATGCAAGAGCGTTTCGAAAAAGAACACGGTGTGAAGCTGGGTTTCATGAGTTTCTTCGTCAAGGCCGCTGTTCATGCCTTGAAGAAATTCCCCGTGCTCAATGCTTCGGTGGACGGCAACGACATCGTCTACCACGGGTATTTCGATATTGGGATTGCTGTGGGTTCACCCCGTGGTTTGGTGGTGCCGATTTTGCGCAATGCTGACCAAATGAGCTTTGCTGACATTGAAAAGAAAATTGCCGAGTACGGCGTCAAAGCGCGTGACGGCAAGCTGGGCATGGAAGAAATGACCGGCGGCACTTTCTCTATATCCAACGGCGGCACCTTCGGCTCCATGATGTCCACCCCCATCATCAACCCACCGCAGTCGGCGATTTTGGGCGTGCACGCCACCAAAGACCGTGCTATGGTGGAAAACGGCCAAGTGGTGGTGCGTCCCATGAACTATTTCGCCATGTCCTACGACCACCGAATCATTGACGGCCGTGAGGCTGTCTTAGGACTGGTCGCCATGAAGGAAGCCTTGGAAGACCCGGCTCGCTTGCTGTTTGACATTTAAGGTAATCAACATGAGCAAACCATTCGACGTCATCGTCATTGGCGCGGGGCCTGGTGGCTACATCGCCGCCATCCGCGCGGCCCAGTTGGGTTTTCAAGTTGCTTGCATAGACGAGTGGCAAAGCGCAACTGGCGCCCCAGCCCCTGGCGGCACCTGT
>CANGPV010000127.1 GCA_947455935.1 Comamonadaceae bacterium | reverse complement strand
CTGCGTGATGACTACATCAAGGACTCGGTAGGCGGCGTTGACCGTTGGAACCGCGTCATCGACAAAGCCGGTTTGCCGCATCGCCTGAGCGTGCCGCACAAAGCGTTTCATCGCAACATCGGCGCTTTGTCGGGTGCCAAAATTTCACCCGATGGCCGCGTGGTGTCTGAGAGCGAATGGAATGCCAAGGTCGGCGAATGGTTGCCGACGGCTGAAGACCGCGTGTTTGTGCAAAGCCTGATGGGTCGTGTGGTCGAGCCTGGCAAGTTTGCCAATTGGATTGCGCCACCTGCCATCGGTATCAACCGCCAGCCCGTCGATTTTGAGTACGTGCGTTTCAACTAAAGTGCAGCCATGAGCGAGACGGCCGAGCTGCTGCAGCAGCATGTGATTGACCCCGAGGTGTGCATCCGTTGCAACACCTGCGAGGCCACCTGCCCAGTGGGCGCGGTCACCCACGACAGCCGCAACTATGTGGTGGATGCAGACATTTGCAACCACTGCATGGCCTGTGTGCCACCGTGTCCCACGGGCTCCATTGACCATTGGTTGCCGGTGTTGCGCAGCAAAGCCTACACCGTGGCCGAGCAACTGACCTGGGATGAATTACCTGCGCCGCAGTCTGATGTCGAGTGGCAAGGCGAGGCGACCGTGGCCACGCCCGCACCTGCAGAAGTCCATGTGCCGCCACGCTCTGCAGCGCAAGCCACGACCAATTTGTACGGCCCCAAGTCACCCATCAGCGCCAAGGTGGTGGGCAATATGCAGGTCAACGAGGCCGGTACCGACAACGAAACCCACCACATCGTGCTCGACTTTGGCAGCCTGCCTTTTCCGGTGTTGGAAGGGCAATCGGTGGGCATCATCCCGCCGGGCTTGGACGCCCACGGCAAGCCGCACCATGCCCGTCAATATTCCATCGCCAGCCCACGCAACGGCGAACGTGCGGGTTACAACAACCTCTCGCTCACCGTCAAGCGTGTGGTGCAAGACCACCAAGGTCAGCCCGTCAAAGGCGTGGCTTCCAACTATTTGTGCGATCTGAAAACCGGCGACAGCGTGCAGGTGATAGGCCCCTTTGGCAGCAGCTTTTTGATGCCCAACCATGCGGGCAGCCACTTGGTGATGATTTGCACCGGCACTGGCAGCGCCCCCATGCGCGGCATGACCGAGTGGCGTCGCCGCTTGAAAGCCAGCGGCAAATATGACGGCGGTCAGTTGGTGCTGTTTTTTGGCGCTCGCACCCAGCAAGAGTTGCCCTACTTTGGCCCCTTGCAAAAACTGCCCAAAGATTTCATCGACATCCACTTTGCGTATTCACGCACCCCCGGCCAGCCTAAGCGCTATGTACAAGACTCCATGAGGGATGCAGCGCCCCAGTTGGCGACCTTGCTGCAAGACCCGCAAACCCATTTTTATGTCTGCGGCTTGAAGGCCATGGAAGAGGGTGTGTTGCAGGCTTTGCAAGACATTGCCGTGGGTGCAGGAATGGACTGGGCCTCTGTGGCTGCTACCTTGAAGCAAGAGGGTAGGTTGCAGTTGGAGACGTATTAAGCAGTCGTCTGGTGTGCATGGCGCACACCGGCTTTGGTATTAACTTTATAGCTCGTTGAGCGCCAAGTTTCTAAGCTTTGGTTGCTGATGGTCTTTCACTGAGTAATGGCGATTGGCAAAAGTACTTTATAAGGTACACTACCAATGAAAACCATCAGAAAGTTACCAGCCATTTTTTACTGCTCAGCCAGTGGCCACGAGCCAGTTCGAGAGTGGTTGAAATCGATGGATAAGTCAGACAGAAAAATCATTGGTGAAGATATTGCCTACGTTCAATTCAAATGGCCCATAGGTAAACCGCGTGTGAACTATTTAAGGGAATCCATATGGGAAGTGCGAAGCCAGATTGGGAATCGAATTGCCCGAGTCTTTTTTGCGGTTGCCCATTCTCAAATCATATTGCTCCATGGTTTTGTGAAGAAAACACAGCAAACACCCTCATCAGAATTGGAATTGGCCGTCAAACGCTTGAAGGAATGGACGCATGAGCAAAACCAATAAACATTCAGGCACTAACTTTGATGATTACCTGATCGAGGAAGGTGTTTTCGAGGAAGTTCAAGCCAAAGCCTTGAAACGCGCATTAGCTGAGCAACTGAGCGACGCCATGCAAAGCGGTAATTTAAGCAAGGTGGTCATGGCTCAGCGTATGGTTACCAGCCGTTCTCAGCTTGACCGTGTTCTCGACCCTGACAATTTGTCCATTCAACTTGATACGCTGATCAAAGCTGCAAGGGCTGTTGGCAAGACGGTTGAGATAAGGTTGAAATAATTGGTGTCATCCATAGATCGCGTCATGTTGCTTGTTAATGGTGTTATTCAGGCAAAGCCTCGCCCTGACACACATCCACCCACACCCCTTGTGTCACCTGCTCAAGCAGCGCTACTGAGATACGTACCGCGCTGTTGACCGAACCCGCCGCAGGCAGCACCTCGTCAAAGGCTTTCAAAGACACATCTAAATAAATGGGTAGCGGCTGCGCCAAACCAAATGGACACACGCCACCCACAGGATGACCAGTGATGTCGGCCACCACATCGGGGCTGAGCATCTTGCCCTTACCTAAAGCGGTTTTGAACTTGCCGTTGTCAATGCGAGCGTCACCCCGCGCCACCAGCAACACGGCGCGGCCATCGCCCAATTTGAAGGCCAAAGTTTTGGCAATGCGTCCTGGCTCCACGCCATGCGCTTGAGCAGCCAGCGCCACGGTGGCGGTGTTGGCCTCGGTTTCCAAGATGGGAACGTCGAGTTGCAGTGCTTGAAAAAATGTTTTGACTGAAGACAGACTCATGGCGGCAGAGCATACATCCCACCTCTACCTAAGCAACTTTGGATCAGTTATAAAAAACCACCCCGATACCTATGTGGTTGCCTTTGACTTTGACGCCGGCATTTTTTTCTGTGAAGCTTTCGTTGACATAGCGAAAATTCACAGCAGTTTTGGCAGTCGACTTTTTCTTGGGCTGCACAAGTACATACTGCAATTCAATCACCTGGCCCACTGACCCATTGAATTCAGCTGAGGGTTGGTAAGTCGCGACACCAGAAGTGCTTAATTTGGCTGCGAGTGATTTACGTACCCCTGCGCCAATGAGGTATTGGTTATTGAGTTGGTAAAAACCCATCACTTCCAAAGGAAAGCGGGTGAAAGAAGCGTTGCCATTGGTACCCAAGGTGCCATCGGTATGGATACCCAAGGTGGTTTGCAAATTCACCGCAGAGTTGATTTTGTGGCTCACCCCCAAGTTAACAGCCAAACCGCCACCAGCAGTGATGTCAACTTTGGTGCCGTCTGAGTATTTGCCGTAAAAAAGATGATCACCTCCGCCGCTGACCTGAATGCCCCCCATGTACTGCCAAGAGCTTTCCTGCGCGAATACGGCAGAACTCAAAATGCCCGCAATAAATACATATTTTTTCATATATAAAAACTTTAAATGGGTAATTTATGGTTATTTTATATGAAATAAATGGGTTAACAAGCGCTTAAATGACCCGGCGCGACCTCCTGTAAAGCCAAAGCACAATGCCAAAGTTGAGCGCGTTCCACGCAATGCCGTTGATAAAGGCTGCGTGGTAAGAGCCGGTCACATCAAAAATCTTGCCCGACAACCAGCCGCCCAGCGCCATGCCCACCAAGGTCGCCATGATGATGGTGCCGGTTCGCGCACCCGCTTCTTGGGCGGGGAAATGCTCTCGCACGATGATGGCGTAAGACGGCACGATGCCGCCTTGGAACAATCCGAACATGGCCGACACCAGGTACAGCGGCACCAAGCCATCGAAGGGCAAGAACATCATCAGCGCAATGCCTTGCAAGCCCGAGCCCAGCAGCAGGGTGCGGATGCCGCCTATGCGGTCGCAAATCGCGCCTGACACCAAGCGGCTGACGATGCCGCAAGCCAACATCAGCGACAACATTTCGGCTCCTCGCGCAGCGCCAAACCCCAAGTCGCTGCAATAGGCCACGATATGCACTTGCGGCATGGCCATGGCTACGCAGCAACCCACACCCGCCACGCTCAACAACCATTGCGCTTGGGTGACGGACAAACCAAAGGGCCGATCCGACGCCACCACGCCGTGTTTGTTGACCGTGGCCGCTTGGGCTGAGGGAGGCTGGGTGCGCATACGCAAAGACAGCAAGGCCATGCCGATGCCGCAAAACAAGCCAATACATAGATAGGTGGTGCGCCAGCCCACTTGGGTGACACCCCACTGTGCGATGG
>CANGPV010000126.1 GCA_947455935.1 Comamonadaceae bacterium | reverse complement strand
GAGGGCGGTCGCCACACACCTTTCTTCAACAACTACCGTCCCCAGTTCTACTTCCGCACGACGGACGTGACCGGTGCGATCGAGTTGCCTGAAGGCAAAGAGATGGTGATGCCTGGTGACAACGTGTCGATCACGGTGAAGTTGATCCACCCGATTGCGATGGAAGAAGGTTTGCGCTTTGCGATTCGCGAGGGCGGCAAAACCGTCGGCGCTGGTGTTGTTGCCAAGATCATTGCTTAAGGAACACACATGTCAACCAAGCAAAAAATCCGCATCCGCCTCAAGGCTTTCGATTACAAATTGATCGACCAATCTGCCGCTGAAATTGTCGACACTGCCAAGCGCACTGGTGCGATTGTCAAAGGCCCTGTGCCTTTGCCTACCCGCATGAAGCGTTTTGACATCCTGCGCTCACCTCACGTGAACAAGGCCAGTCGTGACCAATTGGAAATTCGCACCCACCAACGTTTGATGGACATCGTGGACCCCACTGATAAAACCGTTGACGCTTTGATGAAACTGGATTTGCCAGCGGGCGTGGACGTCGAAATCAAGTTGCAGTAAGAAAAATGTGTCGTTCATAGCGACACATGCGTTGGAAAGATGCTGAAAGCTGGCACTGCTCCAGTTTTCAGCTACAATGTAAGGCTCTGTGCGATTTGTACAGAGAAATTATCAACCTTCTCTCATACACCAAACGTTGTTGCCAATTGAAGTGACAGCGGTGAGAGTTTTGGAGAACAACATGAGTCAAAGCAACCGTTTGGGGTTGCTGGGCCGCAAGGTGGGCATGATGCGTCTGTTCACTGATGATGGGGACGCAGTGCCTGTCACAGTGGTAGATGTTTCAAACAACCGCGTGACCCAGGTCAAAACCCAAGAAAACGACGGCTATGTGGCCTTGCAGGTCACATTCGGCGCGAGAAAAGCCTCGCGCGTGAGCAAGCCCCAAGCAGGACATCTGGCCAAGGCCGGTGTTGAGGCGGGCGAAGTCACCCAAGAATTCCACGTCACAGCCGAAACCGCTGCGCAATACCCCGCTGGCGCTACCGTACCCGTGACTGCCATCTTCAATGTGGGCGAAAAAGTGGATGTGCAAGGCACCTCCATTGGTAAAGGTTTTGCTGGCACCATCAAGCGCCACAACTTCCGCTCACAGCGTGCATCCCACGGTAACAGCCGTTCGCACAATGTCCCTGGCTCTATCTCCATGGCACAAGATCCTGGTCGTGTGTTCCCTGGTAAACGCATGTCAGGCCACATGGGCGACGAGACCGTTACGACACAAAACTTGTCGGTCATCCGTATTGACGAAGCCCGTCAACTCATCCTCATCAAGGGTGCAGTTCCTGGCTCCAAAGGCGGGTTTGTCACGGTTCGTCATGCCATCAAGGCTGCACCTCAAGGAGCCAAATGATGCAAATCGAACTCCTCAATGACCAAGGTCAAGCCGCTTCAAAATTTGACGCACCTGAAACCCTCTTTGGTCGCGATTACAACGAAGACTTGATTCACCAAATCGTGGTGGCTTATCAAGCCAATGCGCGTCAAGGCACCCGTGCCCAGAAAGACCGCGAACAAGTCAAGCACTCGACCAAAAAGCCGTTCAAACAAAAAGGTACGGGCCGCGCCCGCGCCGGTATGACGTCTTCTCCCATTTGGCGTGGAGGCGGTCGCGCTTTCCCCAACAGCCCCGAAGAAAACTTCACCCAAAAAATCAACAAGAAGATGTACCGTGCAGGTATGGCGTCCATCTTCTCTCAGTTGGTGCGTGAAGGCCGTTTGGCGGTGGTCGACTCGATCAAAATCGAAGCGCCCAAAACCAAACTGTTGGCTGCCAAACTCAAAGCCATGAACTTGCAATCCGTGCTGGTTATCTCCGAAGAGGTGGACGACAACTTGTACTTTGCGTCGCGCAATTTGGCCAATGTGTTGGTTGTTGAGCCGCGTTATGCCGATCCCGTTTCTTTGGTCCACTACAAAAAGGTATTGGTCACCAAAGGTGCGATCGACAAGCTCAAGGAGATGTTCGCATGAGCACAATCAAGTTTGATGAAGGACGTTTGATGGCCGTGCTGCTGGCGCCCATCGTGTCTGAAAAAGCCACCATGGTGGCTGAAAAATCTAACGCAGTGACATTCAAGGTCTTGCAAAACGCTACCAAGCCTGAAATCAAAGCCGCAGTGGAATTGATGTTCAAGGTGGAAGTCAAAGGCGTGTCAGTGGTGAACACCAAAGGCAAGACCAAGCGCTTTGGCAAATCTGTGGGTCGACGCGACAATGTTCGTAAAGCCTATGTAACGCTCAAGCCCGGTCAAGAACTCAACTTGTCAGGAGAGGTGGCTTAACCATGGCAGTCGTCAAAATGAAACCCACTTCACCTGGCCAACGTGCCGTGGTGAAAGTCACCCGTGACCATTTGTTCAAAGGCCCTGCTTATGCGCCTTTGCTTGAACCGCAATTCCAAAAAGCGGGTCGCAACAACAATGGCCACATCACCACACGCCACAAAGGCGGTGGTCACAAGCATCACTACCGCGTGGTTGATTTCCGTCGCTCCAAAGATGGTATCCCCGCTAAAGTCGAGCGGATTGAATACGATCCCAACCGCACTGCACACATCGCATTGGTGTGTTATGCCGACGGCGAACGTGCGTACATCATTGCACCGCGTGGTTTAGAGGTCGGTGCCACGATCCAAAGCGGATCAGAAGCCCCCATTCGCGCAGGTAACACCTTGCCCATTCGCAACATTCCTGTGGGTTCCACCATCCATTGCATTGAGTTGCGTCCTGGCAAAGGCGCGCAAATTGCGCGTTCTGCGGGTACTTCAGCTACTTTGTTGGCGCGTGAAGGTACTTACGCTCAGGTGCGTATGCGCTCGGGTGAGGTTCGCAAAATTCACATTGAATGCCGTGCAACCATCGGCGAAGTCGCTAACGAAGAGCACAGCTTGCGTCAATTGGGCAAGGCCGGTGTCAAGCGTTGGATGGGTATTCGCCCAACCGTTCGCGGTGTTGCCATGAACCCAATCGATCACCCACACGGTGGCGGCGAAGGTCGCACCGGCGAAGGCCGTGCAGCAGTTGACCCCTGGGGCAATTTGACCAAAGGCTATCGCACCCGCAACAACAAGCGCACGCAAGTCATGATCGTCTCGCGTCGCAAGAAATAAGGGTTAACACATGACACGCTCACTCAAAAAAGGCCCCTTTGTCGATCACCACTTGTTGGCCAAAGCTGAAAAAGCCGTTGCCACCAAAGACAAAAAGCCTATCAAAACATGGTCACGTCGCTCTATGGTTCTGCCTGATTTCATTGGTTTGACCATTGCGGTTCACAACGGCAAGCAACACGTGCCGGTCTACATCACCGATCAGATGGTGGGTCACAAGTTGGGCGAATTTGCCTTGACACGGACCTTCAAAGGCCATCCAGCGGACAAAAAAGTCCAGAAGAAGTAAGGAGCATCTATGGAAACACGTGCAGTCCTGCGAGGTGTGCGCTTATCGGTCGACAAAGGCCGTTTGGTAGCAGATTTGATTCGCGGCAAAAAAGTGGACCAGGCTTTAAACATCCTGACCTTCACACAGAAAAAAGCAGCGGGCATTGTTAAAAAAGTGCTCGAGTCAGCCATCGCCAATGCAGAGCACAACGATGGCGCAGACATTGATGATTTGCGTGTCAAAACCATTTACGTGGAACAAGGCGCAACCCTCAAGCGTTTCACAGCACGCGCCAAAGGCCGCGGCAACAGCATCAGCAAGCCCACATGCCATGTGTATGTGACGGTTGGAAACTGAAAGGTCTAGGAAAATATGGGACAAAAAATCCACCCCACCGGTTTTCGCCTGTCGGTGAGCCGTAACTGGGCCAGCCGCTGGTACGCAAGCAACAAAGACTTCGCTGGCATGCTGGCTGAAGACATTAAGGTCCGTGAATACCTTAAAGTCAAACTCAAGAGTGCTGCTGTTTCGCGCATCTTGATTGAGCGTCCTGCCAAAAATGCCCGCATTACCATTTTTTCCGCACGCCCTGGCGTGGTCATCGGTAAAAAAGGTGAGGACATTGAAAACCTCAAGAAGGAATTGGCCGCACGTTTGGGCGTTCCTGTTGCCGTCAACATCGAAGAAGTGCGCAAGCCCGAAATCGATGCGCAATTGATTGCAGACAGCATCACCCAACAGCTCGAAAAACGCATCATGTTCCGTCGCGCCATGAAGCGCGCCATGCAAAACGCCATGCGTTTGGGTGCACAAGGCATCAAGATCATGTCTGCGGGTCGCTTGAACGGCATCGAAATCGCACG
>CANGPV010000125.1 GCA_947455935.1 Comamonadaceae bacterium | reverse complement strand
GTGACCATCCCTCACGGCCACCACCAAATGACCGAGTCCCCCGACGAAACCTTGGATGCCATCAAGCGCTTTTTGCTTTAAGCGTGATCGCTAAGCCGTCTACGCGCTGAACCGCTCAACCCGGTACGGTCTGGGATCGATGTAAGGCGTCTCGCCACACATCAACTCAGCAAGCAGCCTGCCGCTAGAAGCAGCCTGAGTCAAACCATGGTGCGCATGACCAAAGCTGAACCACAAACCCGGGTGGCGTGGGGCAGATCCCACCAAAGGCAACATATCTGCTGTGCAAGGCCGTGAACCCAGCCATGGTTGAGTGTCAACACGCTCGCCCAAAGCCGTCAAACTTCTGGCCATGGGCTCTATGCGCTCAAGTTGCACGGGTGTGGCAGGCGCATCGCGCAAGGCAAACTCCGCACCGGTGGTTAAACGAAGCCCTTGACGCATGGGGGCGATGGCATAGCCGTTCTCCACATCGACGATGGTGTGCTTGAGCGCAGGCGCAGATGCTTGGAAATGCATGTGGTAACCGCGCTTACGTCCCATGGGCAGGTGATAGCCAAGTTGTCTGGCCATGTCTTCGCCCCACGGCCCCAAAGCCAGCACCGCTTGCGTGGCATGTAAAAGTCCCTCGTCAGTTTGCACCGACCACGACTGTGCTTGGGCTTGCAAGGTACGGGCGTCGCCTTGCACCAAGCGACCACCGCGCTGCTCGAACAACTTCAGATAGGCCGTAGACAAGGCTTGCGGGTCTTGAATTTGCCGCGCATCAGGGTAATGGACAGCACCCAGTACGCCGGTTTTCACGGCGGGCTCTAAAGCCCACATCTGTGCTGCTGTCAATGCATGGGCTTGCACCCCATAGTGGCGGCTTTGTTCGGCCATCGCCAGACTTTGGTCTGCGCTTTCCTGCGTGCGAAACACTTTGATCCAGCCCCGTTCATTCACCAAGTCTTGAATACCTGCGGCAGCAATCAAGGGCTGGTGTTCGCTCCAGCTGTGCTCAATCAACGGCAGGGCGCCAGCGATTGCTTGGGGGTACAAAGCTGGCGAAGAATGTTGCCAATAACGCCATATCCACGGCAGCAAAGCAGGCAAGGCACGCCAGTGGTAATGGGCGGCAGTGCGGCGTCCCAAGGCATAGGCAAACAAGGTTTTCAGGTCACGCGGGAATGCATAAGGAAACACCGTGCTTCGCTCAATCAACCCCGCATTGCCAAAACTGGTGGCCGCCCCCGCTTGGGCGCGGTCCACCAACACCACATCGCGGCCGCGCTCTTGCAACTTGAGCGCCGCACTCAAGCCCACAATGCCTGCGCCCAGTACCAACACATCAGTGGATTTGTTTTGCATGAAAATTAATTGGGATCTGACCCCGATTAAATAAGCTCGGCCAAGCGCCAATCCTGCCACTTCGCCCACACAGCTTGGGTATGTGGAGTGTCCGCCAGCAATAACTGGTTCAACAAGGGTGCTGCGCGGGTAGAGGCCAAGTCGACGAGCAAGGCATAGCGCGGGTCTTGGGGCTCATTCAACACGCCGACCCAATCAAGTTGAACCAAGGTGTCCAACACCTCTTGTACCTGCCAAGGGTCTGCCTGCAAGGGCTGGGCCAAGCCATCCAACCCCAAGCCACCCGTACCCTGCAGACGGGCTTGTTGCAGCAAGCGCAAACACCCCAAAGCCAAGGTAAAGTTTTGACCAGCATAGGGATCGTGGGCGTCCGACAGCCCTTGTGACAAAGAGGGCCAACTCGCAACCAACACCGCCCCCAACAACACCACCACCCACGTGGTGTAAATCCACACCAGCAATATCGGCACAGTGGCAAAAGTGCCATAAATCAGCGAGAAGGTAGGCATGCTGGCCAAATACCAAGCCAAAACACTGCGAGCGCCCTCTAACACCAAGGCCGTCACAAAACTGCCCACCAACACAGGCCGCCAAGCGACATAGGTGTTGGGCACCCAACGGTACAAAGCCGTGATGCCGCTCCAGAGCAAAAGGAACTCCAACAGATCCAATGCCAATTTCACACCCGGACCTTGGTAACGCAAAGAGCCTCCCGACCAAGTGATGACGGAGGCCATGGTCAGCAAACCCGCCGCCACCAACAGAGGCCCCAAAGTGAGCGTCGCCCAGTACAGCAACAGCCGCTGTCCCCAGGCACGTTGCTGGCGCACCCGCCAAATCGAGTTGAGGCTGCGGTCAATGGTCAGTATCAAAGCCACGGCAGACACCATGAGCGCAGCAAAACCAAAGCTACCCAAGCGGCTTGCCTTGGTGGTGAACTGTGTCAGGTAGCCCAACACTTGGCGTGAAATCGATTCAGGAATCAAACTCTCCACCAACCAACGCTGCAACACGGTTTGAAATTGGTCAAAGATGGGAAACGCTGTCACCACCGCCAAGGCCACAGTCAACAAGGGCACCAAGGCGATCAAGGTGGTGAAGGTCAGTGCACCCGCGGTTTGGCCCAAACGGTCGTCAGCAAATCTATCCATCAAGCGCCTCAGCGCCCTTCCCCAAGGGAAATGCGTGAGTTTTTGCGGGAGCATAAAGAGTTGCGAGACAATCATGGCCTCTATCATGCCATCCACACCCGCTCTCACGCTCGAAGCCCAGCAACATGTGCAACTTAGCCGTGCCTTGGCCGTCAGCAGCCTCATCGGTTTGATACTGCTTTCTCTGTTGTGGGAGTTGTGGCTGGCACCCTTGCGCCCAGGCGGTTCATGGTTGGTGTTAAAGGCCTTGCCTTTGTGCATCCCCTTGGCGGGTTTGCTGAAAAACCGCATGTACACCTACCGCTGGGTCAGCTTGGTGGTGTGGTTGTATTTCGCCGAAGGCGTGATCCGCTTGCAAGGCGACACCTGGCCCAGCAATGCCTGTGCTGCGGTGGAAATCGTGTTGTGTTTGATGCTCTTCACCGCCAGCGCCTTGCATGTGCGTTGGCGACTGCGCGACGCAGCATTGGCCGCCGCCCAAGAAAACGGTGACACCGAGACCCAACCATGAGCAGCGCTTTGCTTGCCCAGTTGCAAACCATCGTCGGCACCGAGCATGTGCTGGCAACAGGCGACTTATCTGCCTATGAACGTGACTGGCGTGGCCGTATGCAAGGCAAGGCTTTGTGCGTGGTCAAGCCCGCTGACACCGCGCAAGTTGCGCAAGTGTTGAAAGCCTGTGCCGCAGCAAGCGTGGCCATCGTGCCGCAAGGCGGCAACACCAGCATGGTGGTGGGCGCCGTGCCCGACACCTCGGGAACACAGGTGGTGCTGAGCTTGCAACGCATGAACCGTATTCGCTCGGTGGACAAAGCCAACCTCACGCTCACCGCTGAAGCAGGCTGCATTTTGTTCAACGTCCAGCAAGCCGCTAACGAGGCGGGCCTGCTGTTTCCTCTCAGCTTGGCGTCCGAGGGCAGTTGCACCATTGGCGGCAATTTGGGCAGCAACGCCGGTGGCACCCAAGTGCTGCGCTACGGCAATGCCCGTGACCTGTGTTTGGGGTTGGAAGTGGTCACACCGCAAGGCGAGGTGTGGCATGGCTTGAGCGGTCTGCGCAAAGACAACACCGGCTACGACTTGCGAGACATCTTCATTGGCAGCGAAGGCACCTTGGGCATCATCACCGCCGCCACTTTGAAGCTTTACCCCCAGCCCGCGGCAGAACTGACCGCTTGGGCAGCCGTGCCCTCTATGCAAGCCGCTGTGCAGTTGCTGGGCTTGGCGCAGCAGCACTTGGGTGCGGGTCTGACAGGCTTTGAGGTGATGGGGCAGTTTGCTTTGCAGTTGGTCAACACCCATTTCCCCACGCTCAATGTGCCGCTGTGGCAAACCGCACCTTATTGCGTGTTGCTGTCGCACAGCGATACCGAAAGCGAGGCGCATGGCAATGCCCAGCTTGAGCGCTTGCTGGAAGCCGCGTTGAATGACGGCTGTGCCCTTGACGCGGTGGTGGCCAGCAGCTTGGCGCAAGGGCGGCAGTTGTGGCAGGTGCGCGAGAGCATCAGCTCGGCCCAAGCGGCGGAAGGCTTGAACATCAAGCACGATATTTCCATCCCTGTTTCTGCCATCCCAGATTTTGTAGCGCATACCGACGCCTTGCTGGCAAGTCAGGTTGAAGGTGTGCGTTTGGTGAATTTCGGCCACTTGGGCGACGGTAATTTGCACTACAACGTGCAATGCCCCGCTGGCGGCAACGCGGCAGCGTTTTTAGCAACGCAAGAGCACCGTATCAACACGCTGGTGTACGACGCGGTGATGAAGTTTGGTGGCTCTATCAGCGCCGAACACGGTGTGGGCAGCTTGAAGGCCGACACCCTGCACCT
>CANGPV010000124.1 GCA_947455935.1 Comamonadaceae bacterium | reverse complement strand
GGGTGATGTCTGACGCATAACCATCGAGTTCGCAACCCGCGTCAATCAACACCAACTCGCCATCTCTGATCGGCGCGGTGTCGGCTCGGTAGTGAAGAACACAGGCGTTAGCCCCTGCCGCCACGATGGAGGTGTAGGCCGGAAACTGCGAACCATGTTGGCGAAACTCGTGCAGCAACTCGGCTTCCAAATGGTATTCGCGCACGTCTTGGCCAGCACGCAACATGCGAGCGCTGGTTTGCATGGCACGTACATGGGCGGCAGCGCTGATGCGGGCGGCGCGGCGCATGGTGTCTTGCTCGTGCGTGTCTTTCACCAAGCGCATGTCGTCAAGCAAGGTGCACAGGTCTTGCTGCGACGAGGGGCAGGACACCCCCATGCGGACTCTGGCGCGGACTTGGGTAAGCCAGCCATCCACTTGCGCCGTTAAGCCCTCGTGGGTGGCAAAGGGGAACCAGACCGTGGTTTGGTTTTCCAAGAGCTTCGGGAGTTCCTTGTTGAGCTCGGCCACCGACAGAGCCGTGTTAACGCCCAGCGCGGCAGGTGCAGCCTCTGGCCCCAAGCGGATGCCATCCCAAATCTCGCGCTCCAAGTCTTTAGGTTGGCAAAACAAGGTGCTGTGACCGTTGGCCGAAATGACCAGCCAAGCGTTGGGCTCGGTAAAGCCGGTCAGGTAATAAAAGTAGCTGTCGTGGCGGTAAGGGAAATCGCTGTCGCGGTTGCGAGCACGCTCAGGTGCGGTGGGGATGATGGCCACACCGCCAGCGCCCAATTGGGCGGCCAAAGCGGCGCGGCGTTGCGCGTAAATAGAAGTCATGGCGGGATTGTAGGAGGGGTGTTGCGTTTGAATGGCCTGTTCAATGCTTATGGGTTCGCCACTTGCGCACGCAACTCCAATCCCAATGCGTTCATGACTTTCAAGATGGTGTCAAAGCTGGGTGAACGTTCACCCGACAGCGCTTTGTAGTAAGGGGTGGTGAGGGTTGTGGCCATGTTTTACTTTCTCGAGGCCAGTCTTTCCACGCGCACCAAAATCCGTGAACGACCTTGCAGATCGCGCAAAAACACGGGGCGATCTCCGATTGCCACAAGTCCTTTAAAAGACTATATTCAGTCCATGCATTACTCCACCCAAGTCAAACCCATCAGCTATCTGAAAACCCATGCAGCACAAGTGCTGGCGCAAATCACGACGGACCGCGAACCCTTGGTCATCACCCAAAACGGCGAAGCCCGTGCGGTGCTGCAAGACGTGGCCTCTTATGAGGAAACCCAAGACACCTTGGCCTTGTTGAAGTTGTTGGCCTTGGGCAACCAAGAAGTGGCTGATGGCAAAACCAAACCGCTGACCGATGTGGTGAAACGTTTGCGGGTCAAACACCCCAAAACGTGAGCATGTAGGCGCGCATGGCTGACCCGTCGAACGCTTATGAAGTGCTGCTCACACAAGGGGCAGAGCAAGACTTGGAGGCCTTGTTTGACCACATTGCAGAAAACGACAGCGCGGCCAATGCCCACCGTTTGTTGGACAACCTCATGGATGTCGCGCAAAGCTTGTCCAAACTGCCCGAGCGGGGCAGCCGCCCCAAAGAGCTTCTGGCCGTGGGCATCAAAGATTACCGCCAGGTATTTTTCAAGCCCTACCGCTTGATTTACCGTGTGCACGGCAAGCAAGTGGTGGTGTACCTTATTGCAGATGGGCGGCGTGACATACCTTCTTTGTTGGCCCGCAGGTTATTGGGCCACAGCGTCAGTTGAAGATCGCCACGGCGCCAAGCGCCTCGCGATGACGGATTCAAGCCTGCAAGTTCAACTGCGCCAATCGCTCGGGCGTGCCCACATCCACCCACATTCCTTCGTAAAGAGATGCGCTGACTAAGCCCTGATCCATGGCGGCGCGCAACATGGCGGCCAGCGGTGCCTTCACGCCCTCGGGGTTACCGGCAGGAATGGGGCACCAAGCAACTTCAAAGAAAGCGCGTTTATAAAGCGCAATGGTGCTGAAGGTGTAGAGGGGTGAATGTGCCGCGTGGGGCGCTGGATGGGAACCAAGGACTTGGACGGCGGGGCTGTTGGGTGTGACTGGATCAGGGATCACGGCAGTTTTAGGCAGATTGAGCGCCAAACCTGTGGCCGACAAACCAAAATCACCCTTGGGGTTGTGCTCGGGGTTGGGCACCAGCCAGATGTGCGCCAGTTGGGGGCTAGCTTTAAAGTGCTCATAAGCCTCCGTAGAAAACGCAAACGCTGGCGCAAACACATCGCCTGCCGCCACCCAAAACACATCGGCCAACTGAGGCAAGGCCCGCACAATGCCACCTGCAGTCTCCAGTGCGCCGCCAAAATCGCGGCCCTCGTGGGAGTAAGACAAGCGCACCGCAGACTTGTCGGCAGCCACAAACTGTTCACCAAAGTACGCCGGAATTTGCTCACCCAACCACGCGGTATTGATCAGCACATGACGCACGCCACCCGCCGCCAAGGCTTGCAAGGGATACCACAGCAAAGGCTTTTCCTGTACTTTTAACAAGGGTTTGGGCGTGGTGTCGGTGAGCGGGCGCATACGCTCGCCCCGCCCCGCCGCGAGCAGCATGGCGTGGGCAGGCTTGGTCAAAGTGGGGGGCGAATGAGCCATGGAGGGCAGTGTAGCCAGCCGCTTAGTCTTGGACAAAAAAGATTTGGTTAAAATCGCCGACCCTCTTCCCACCACTACTTAGACGGAGCTCCCATGGCCAATTCCCAGCAAATGGCCAGTGCAATACGTGCACTGGCAATGGACGCTGTCCAGCAAGCCAACTCCGGTCACCCCGGCGCGCCCATGGGCATGGCTGATATCGCGGTGGCATTGTGGGGCGAGCACCTGAAACACAATCCCCAGCACCCCCATTGGCCAGACCGTGACCGCTTTGTGCTGTCCAACGGCCACGGCTCGATGCTTATTTACGCGCTGTTGCACCTGACAGGCTACGACCTGCCCATGAGCGAGCTGAAAAACTTCCGCCAACTGCACAGCAAAACCGCTGGTCACCCCGAGGTGGGCATCACCCCCGGCGTGGAAACCACCACCGGCCCCTTGGGCCAAGGCATCACCAACGCGGTGGGCATGGCGCTGGCTGAAAAACTCTTGGCCAGCGAATTCAACCGCCCAAATCACGCCATCGTCGATCACCACACCTATGTGTTCATGGGTGACGGCTGCATGATGGAAGGCATCAGCCACGAGGCCTGCGCTTTAGCAGGTGCGTGGAAGCTGAACAAACTCATCGCTTTGTACGACGACAACGGTATCTCGATTGACGGCAAAGTCACACCTTGGTTTATCGATGACACGTCCGCTCGCTTCAAAGCCTACGGCTGGAACGTCATCAGCGTGGACGGCCACGATGTGCAAGCGGTCAGCCGCGCCATCTCGACAGCCAAACACAGCGCCGACAAGCCCACACTCATTGCCTGCAAAACCCACATCGGTCAAGGCAGCCCGAATCGCGTGGACACCGCTAAAGCACATGGCGAACCTTTGGGCGCCGAAGAAATTGCGCTCACCCGCGCCGCCATTGGCTGGCACCATGCGCCCTTTGTCATCCCTGCTGAGGTGTATGACGATTGGAGCGCCAAAGACAAGGGCGCACAAGCCGAAGAACACTGGAACCACCAGTTCACCGCCTACGCATCTGCCTACCCCGAAATGGCGGTGGAGTTCAAGCGCCGCATGGCTGGCGATTTGCCGAAAAACTTCCACCAAACCGTGGTCGACGCGGTGGTCGCCGCCAACACCAAGGCCGAAACCGTGGCCAGCCGCAAAGCCAGCCAGTTGGCCCTAGAGGCCTTCACCGCCGCCATCCCAGAACTTCTTGGCGGCAGCGCCGACCTGACCGGCTCCAACCTGACCAACACCAAGTCCACGCCCAATGTACGCATCGACGTGGCGGGCAACGTGGTGAAAGACGAGCAGGGCCACGGCGGTCGTCACATCAACTACGGCGTGCGCGAATTTGGCATGGCCGCCATCATGAACGGCATCTCGCTGCACGGCGGCTTCATCCCTTATGGCGGCACCTTCCTCACCTTCAGCGACTATTCACGCAACGCCATCCGCATGGCAGCCCTCATGAAGCAGCGCGTGGTCCATGTGTTCACCCACGACTCCATCGGTTTGGGCGAAGACGGCCCGACCCACCAATCCATCGAACACGCCGCATCGCTGCGCTTGATCCCGGGCTTGGATGTGTGGCGCCCCGCTGATACCGCAGAAACCACGGTTGCGTGGGCTGTGGCTTTGCAAAACGACAACCGCCCCACGGCCTTGTTGCTGAGCCGCCAAAACCTGCCCT
>CANGPV010000123.1 GCA_947455935.1 Comamonadaceae bacterium | reverse complement strand
CCTTCGTCCATTTGGTCTTTGCAAACCCAAGACCAAACCCTCTATCACAGCATCAGCCGCTGGGCGCAAACGGCCAATTGGCAGCTGATGTGGGAAGCCGAGCGTGACTTCCCCATTCAAGCGCAAATCAGTATCGAAGGCAGCTTTACCGCTGCCATTCAGTTGGTGATGAACTCTTTGGCCAGCACCGACTTTCCCTTGCAAGCGGTGATGAACGACGCCACCCGCGTCATCAGCATCATCCGTCACCAAGACCCCTTCGCACGCTGAGACCACCATGACAACACCTTTGCTTCGCTTGACCACCGCTTGGGGGCTGTTCTGCCTCTTGTTGCTGAGCGGTTGCGCCCTTTCTCAGTTTGAAGGCAACATCTCATCGAGTCACGAAACCATTGTCAAGCGCAACGAACAAGCCAATGCCTTGCTGCGCAACTACCCAGGGCCCACGCCGTCGGTGGTCAATAGCCAAACACCGCGCTTCACCTCGCACTCCATTCCTTTGGACCGCAGCGAAATGCTGCCCAACCACATCGCCTCGGTCACCTTGCGTGTACCTGGCAAACACAGCATCAAAACCATCGCCGAGCTGATTGAACGGGCGATTGAAATTCCGGTGAATGTGGCCTCTGACGCCACCATGCCCGCTGCCATGTTTGTCCCCATTGGCATGGCCCAACTCAACCCAACCGCGGCAGCACCCACACCCGCCACCAACGCCATTCCCACAGCCTTTGCGCCCCCCAGCGATAAATCCATTTTGGAAAGCGTGCAACGCGCTGGCGGCAGCCGCCTGAGTGCCAACACCGACCCCGCTACCCAAAACGACATCGAGTTGAACTACTCGGGCAGCTTGGCGGGCTTGCTCAATCACGTGGCGCTGCGCTCAGACTTGCGCTGGTCGTATGAATCGGGGCGCATCCGTTTCTACCGCGTGGTGTCACGCACGATTGCGGTGAAAACCTTGCCCGGCGGCTTAAAGTTGTCGTCTTCCCTCAGCCTGTCCTCAACGGGGGGCGGTACCTCCTCATCGTCAAGCTCCAGCGACATCAATATTTGGTCCGGCATAGAGAAAAACCTGGCCAATATGGTGTCTGTCAGCGGCAAGTTGGTGATTGACCCCAATACCGGCACCGTCACTGTGCGTGATGCGTATCGCAATGTCGAAGCGATCGAACAGTACATCCAAAACTTGAACCAAAACCTGATGCGCCAAGTGGCGATGACGGTGGAAGTTTTGCAAGTCACGCTGAACAACGAATTTCAATCGGGCATCGACTGGAGCTACGTGTCAGAAACCATGCGTTTGGGTCAGTTGCAAATCAAAGGGCCCACCCCCGTCGCCAGCGCCAGCACGGCTGCCAACGTTGGCTTGGTACTGAAAAACAGCGCGGGTGCTACCAACCAACTGCTGTTCCAAGCGCTGGAGAAGTTTGGGCGGGTCAGCTCGGCCTACTCCACCGTGGTCACCACCGTCAACCGACAACCCGTGCCAGTGGGTAGCCAAACCACGCAAAGCTATTTGAAATCGGTCACGCCGACCATCATCAACACCGTGGGCAGCACCGGCAACACCTATGGGGGTGCAACCCTCACGCCAGGCGAAATCACCACCGGTTTTTCGCTGACCTTGCTGCCTATCTTGCTTGACTCCAACCATGTGTTGATCGAATGCGGTTTGTCCTTAAGTTCCCTCAAATCGCTCACCGAATTCAACTCGGGCACGGGTGCCAGCTTGCAAACCATACAGCAGCCCAGCATCGCCAATTTTGGTGTGATGCAACGCTTGGTGGCCAAGTCCAGCGAAACCATTGTGCTCAGCGGTTATGACTCGGACACCACGACCAGCCAACAGGTCGACCCCTTGATCCAAAAACTGCCTGGCTCTCGCAAAGGCGCCAAGGAGCGCACCACCACCGTGGTGCTCATCACCCCCCGCTTGCTCGATCAGTAAAGCCATGAACCAAAACGCTTTATGGGTGCGCTTTGACCAACATCGCTTCGTGTTGGGCATGGAGTGGCGCATGCTGCAGCCGGCCGAGAAACTGGTACGCTCCACCTTGTCGCAGATGCGCCGCGAAGGCATGCAATGGTATGTCTCCAGCGGTTTGCAAGACGTGGTGGGTCTGTGTAGCGGCATTAACCAAGCCAGCCAGCCCATGCACTCCGCAGCCCTGCATTTGGCCAGTCAGTGGAGCAACGGTGGCCTAGAGCTGTTTGTGTTTGGCATGGCTGAGCAGCGCGTGGCCGTGGTGGCTTTGAACGACCGCCGCCCGCTGCCGGGTTTTGACTTCATCGGCAGCTTGGCCGAAGCGCAAGACCTGATTGAGGAGTTCGAGGCCATCCAACAAGGCGAGGTGGTGCGGCGTGTGGGCGACCTGGGGCTGCTGGCCGACGAAGAGCGTCTCAGCGCCCAAACCGTCTTCGATCAACCCAGCGCTGACTCGCGACTGAAAAAAATTCCCAGTTTGCGAGGGCTGATCTACATAGGTGCAGTCTTGCTGGTGATGTTGGTCGGTATGGGCGGTTTTTATTACTGGCAACAACAAGAACGTGAAAACACCATCGCCAATATGCCTGTGCCTGTGCATGTGCCCACGGTTATCGACCCCAATCCGGCTTATAACCAACATGCGGCACAGCAAATACAGACCCTGCCCATGCAAGGCCAAGGCTTGTACCAAGCGTGGGTGCAGTTGAGCAACCAGTTACCGCTGTCGCACCAAGGCTGGGTGCTCACTCAAATCGAGTGCAAAGCCGAGTTGTGTGGCGCCGACTGGCGGCGTCAGTATGGCAGTGTGGATGATTTTTTTGCCAAATTGCCTGTGCGCGCCAGCATGGCTCAGCATCTTCCGGTTGACAAAGATGCGCTCACCCACCACTTGCACACCAGCCACCCCACGCCACCCCAAACAGTCGAGCGCATCTATGAAAAAACCGCCGACTTGCTGCAAGCCGCTGAAGGCTTTCGTGGTGTCTCTTCATGGTTGCAAGACCTGAGCCTGTTGGGAGCACGCAATGTGCAGGTGGACAAAGCCCAAATCTGGGTCTCTGGCGCTGATGCCGCTGTCTTGAAGCAACCCTTGCTCAAAGGCACTTGGTCTGCGGAATTACCCCTGACCGTATCCAGCGATTTGGTGATACCGCCCTACGCCACGGTGACGCTGTTTAAAACCACCCTAGGTGCTACTTACCAATTGACCGGAGACTACTATGTCCGAACTGACTTCATTCAATAAAACCTTGTTGATCGTGTTGAGCAGCCTGTGGCTGACCAGCGTGCAGGCAGAAACACCGAAGGCCAAAACCTTGGGCGACATGGTCAGCCAAGCTAAGCGCAAGCAAGAGCTCACACTCAACCCACCTCCCGATATCAAGGTGGCAGCAGTGAACAAAAAAAGTTTGCCCGCCGAGGCGCCTGTGGCTTCACTCCCTCCCATGCTGTGGACGCTCACTGGCGTGAACAACCACCTGGTGGCCGAGGTCATTTACAAAGAAACGGTGCATGTGCTGCACTTGTCGCAGGGCGACCGCGAGATTGGCCCTTGGCAGGTAGAGCGCTATGGCCCTGGTGGTTTGTATTTGGTGTCCAGCGACGCCAAAGCCGATGCCAAGAAAAAGAGCCTGTTTTTGCCAATCCCCCTGCCCGGTGCCAGCCTAGAGCGCTATGCCGCGGGTCTGCCCAAGTCGCTCAGTCACGCCCCCAGCAAACAGCGCGACCCCAGCAATTCTGAACTGGCCATGATGATGCAAGACCTGCCCAACATCATGCCAAGCCAGATGTTGCCAGAAGTGGCTAAAGCGCCCCCTCAAGAACAGCCACCTACACCCCCTGGCCTGAAATGAAGCCCGCCGATTCCGTCGACACTGCCAACGCACCCACCACCCAGCTCAGCACCGAGCCGGTGACGGTCAAGCGCAACCACATCGACGATTTCATGCAGATCCCCGCCTTCAACAGCGTGCTCTCGCATGGGGTCAAACCGGTGCTCACCATCCCCAAGGGCCAACTGGCAAGCATGATGGCCCTGGGCACCAACACGGGCCGCTTCATCGTGCTGTGCCTGCCCAGCGAATACCGCAGCACGGGGTGGTTCAACCTGATTGAGCAAGGCAAGCGCTTGAAGATGGGCTTTGCCGGCGCCTACACCTGCGCGCCCGATATTTTGCAAACCGTGTTGCAAGAGCATGTGCACGAAAAAGATGCCCTGAAAGCGCAAAAAGCCCAAGAGCACGAGCGCGAAACCATCGCCAAAATCATCCAAGACTCCGCCCCTTTGGGCTGGCTCAATGGCATCGTGGCGCATTGCTTGCAACTGGGCAGCAGCGACATCCATTTT
>CANGPV010000122.1 GCA_947455935.1 Comamonadaceae bacterium | reverse complement strand
TGAGCGCTTTGCACCGATGTGTGGTGCAAGCCCGTGAGGCTGGCCATTTGGCATCTGACACCGATGCAGCGCAAATGTCATTCGAGCTACATGGTTTGATACTGGCCTTGCATTACGAAGCACGATTTTTAAAAACCGATAAAAGCCTAGACCGCGCTCAACGCGGTTTTGAACACATTTTGTTGCGCTACGGCGCAACGTCAACCTAAGGAAAGTCTGACCATGCCCAGCTATACCCCACCCTTGCGCGATATGCAATTTGTGATGAATGAAGTCTTGGATGTGCCTGCTATTCTCAAAAGTCTGCCTACCCATGCAGACATGGATGCCGACACCATCGCTGCAGTGTTGGAAGAAGGCGGCAAGTTCGCGACAGAAATATTGATGCCCTTGAACCAGGTCGGCGACAAGCAAGGGTGCAAATTAAACAACGCCACCCATGAAGTTACCACTCCTGAAGGGTTTAAAGAGGCATTCAAACAGTTTGCCCAAGGTGGTTGGCCCGCCTTGAGTTGTGACCCAGCTTATGGAGGTCAAGGTTTGCCGATTGTGGTGAACCAATGTTTTTACGAAATGCTCAACAGCGCCAACCAAGCATGGACCATGTACCCCGGTCTTACCCACGGCGCTTACGAATGTTTGCACGCCCATGGAACAGAAGAACAAAAACAGATGTATTTGCCGCATTTGACCAACGGCGAATGGACGGGCACCATGTGTTTGACCGAGTCGCATTGCGGTACTGATTTGGGTCTGCTGCGAACTAAAGCTGAACCTCAAGCTGACGGTAGTTACAAACTCACTGGCAACAAAATTTTCATCAGCGCAGGCGAGCACGACATGGTGAGCAATATTGTTCATCTGGTGTTGGCACGACTGCCGGATGCGCCTGTGGGCAGCAAAGGCATCAGTCTCTTTGTGGTGCCTAAGTTTTTGGTGAACAGTGATGGCAGCTTGGGTGAGCGCAACACCATTTACTGCGGTGGCTTAGAGCACAAAATGGGCATTCATGGCAACGCCACCTGCCAAATGGTGCTCGATGGCGCAGTCGGCACCTTGGTGGGACAACCCCACAAAGGCTTGGCAGCCATGTTTGTGATGATGAATGCCGCACGCATCGGTGTGGGCATGCAGTCACTGGGTTTGACAGAAGTGGCGTACCAAAACGCCTTGGCCTATGCCAAAGACCGCTTGCAGTCACGAAGTCTGTCGGGTGTGAAAAGTCCCGATAAACCTGCTGACAGCATTTTGGTTCATCCCGATGTGCGCAAAATGCTGTTGACTGCCAAAGCTTACGCAGAAGGTGGTCGTGCTTTAAACCTGTATTGCGCTCTGCTGATCGATCAAGAGTTGCACCACCCCGATGAAACTGTTCGTGCTGAAGCGCTGGAGATGGTTGCCATGCTCACACCCATTGTCAAAGCCTTTATCACTGATAACGGCTGGATTGCAACCTCATCTTGCATGCAGGTGTTTGGTGGTCATGGCTTTATCCATGAATGGGGGATGGAGCAATTTGTACGCGATGCCCGTATCAATATGATTTACGAAGGCACCAATACCATCCAAAGTTTAGATTTGCTGGGACGTAAGGTCTTGGGTAACCAAGGTGCTACGTTGAAAAAATTTGGCAAACTGATTGCCACCTTGGTTGCTGAAGAAACCGACAATGAAGACATGGCGGAATTCATTCAACCTCTGGCGAAATTAGGCCAGCAAATGACCCAGTTCACCGGGGAAATTGGCATGAAAGCCATGTCGAATGCTGACGAAGTAGGGGCTGCTGCGGTTGATTATTTGCGTGTGACAGGTCATTTGGTGTTTGCCTATTTTTGGGCGCGTATGGCTAAAGTAGCTTTACACAACATTGCCCAAGGCAACCGTGATCCGTTTTATAAAGCCAAGGTACAAACCGCCAGGTTTTACTTTGCCAAGCTGTTGCCAGAGACGGCGAGTTTGATGCAAACTGCCCGCGCTGGCAGTTCTGTTCTGATGGAAACCGAAGACGTTTTTGCTTAAAACCTACCCACCAAGGAGACACCGATGAAAAAAATTCTTTTTGCTTTGCTTTGCATGGCAAGTGCATCCACCTTTGCCCAGATGACCCCCCTCGGCTTGTGGCACACCATTGACGATGAAACCAACCAACCTAAAGGTGAGGTACGAATTCTTGAAAAGGATGGGGCTCTTGTCGGCGTTGTTGTTCGTGGGTTGAAAGAAGATCCCAATGCCAAACCTAATTGCGATAAATGTGTAGATGACCGCAAAGGCCAACCCATCATTGGCATGGAAATTTTGCGTGGCTTAAAGCGCGAAGGTAAAGAAGAGGAGCATTTGTGGGCAGGTGGTGGCAAAATTCTCGACCCCACTAACGGCAAACTTTACACCGTGAAAATGGTGCCCATCGATGGGGGAAAACGTTTGCAGGTCCGTGGCTACATAGGTCCTTTTTACAAAACCCAATTTTGGATACGCGTTGAGTAATTGACTTCTTACCTAAAGACAACCATGAATCCCATCTTGCAACATGTTGAAAACGGCGTACTGACACTGACCCTGAACAGGACGGATAAGAAGAACTCGCTTACTTCGGCCATGTACGCTGAATTGGCTGATGCTTTGTTGTCCGCACAGGCTGATGCAGGCATCAAAGTCGTGCTGATTCAAGGCCATGAAACCGTGTTCAGCGCAGGCAACGACATTGCCGACTTCCTGCAACAACCCGCAGCAGGCGAAGACTCGCCTGTTTTTCGTTTTCTGCGCGGCATCGCTGTATTTGCCAAACCCTTGATGGCATCCGTATGTGGTCCTGCCGTGGGCATAGGTACCACCATGCTCTTGCATTGTGATTTGGTGTATGCAGGCGATAACGCAGCGTTTTCCATGCCCTTTGTGAATTTGGGTTTGTGTCCTGAGGCGGGTTCAAGTTTGTTGGTTGCCCAACTCATGGGACATCAACGTGCGGCAGAGGCTTTGCTGATGGGCGAACCTTTTTTGGCAGAAACGGCAATGGAGTTGGGTTTGATCAACCGTGTGCTGCCTCCTAGCGAAGTCAATGCCTATGCCCAGCAACAAGCCCGCAAAATGGCAGCCAAACCCTTATCGTCGTTGATGGAGACCAAGCGTTTGATGAAAGCTTCTCAAACGCCCTTGGTGTTGGAGCGCATCAAACAAGAAGGCGCTGTCTTTGGGCGCATGCTCAAAGAGCCTGCAGCCGTCGAAGCGTTCAGCGCCTTCATGGAAAAGCGCAAACCTGTGTTTTGATGTTTCAGGCTGCTGGGCCTTTGCGCCAAAAATGCTTGGCCACAATGATCCATTGGCCATTGACTTTCATCAGGTTCAAATAATCCACCATGATGTTGTCAAACAGCCGAAGTTGCACTTTGGCCAAGGCCATCTCATCTGACAGAACGTCCAACATCAAAATAGTGTCTTGGCGTGGGGCCTTGACGGATTCGGGAGAGGCACGACCTTGCACCATATCTCGGTAGACTTTGTATGGACGGACCACGGTTTGACCGTCTTGAGTTGAATACAGCACACAATCCGTATGAAAGACTTTATCGAACAAGGACATGTCTTGGTTTTGAAGTACATCAAAATAATCATTCAAAAAGGTGCGAATCTCATCTGTAACCATGTTGGTTCTCCTTGGGTGAAAGCAAAATGCTCAAGACTTGTATTGAACATGGACATGAGCCCAGCCCATCGTTCTTTTATTCGATGAAATGGTGAATTTTTTTAACCTATGACATCTCGTATTCCACCGCTTGGTGCTCTGAAAGCTTTCGAGGCTATGGCCAGACTCGAGCGTGTCAATGCAGTGGCTAAAGAGTTGCACCTGACCCACGGCGCAGTCAGTCATCAACTCAAAAGTTTAGAAGACATGGTGGGTGTGGCATTGTTTGAGCGCTCTGCCAGGCAATTGACTTTGACCGAGGCAGGTCGGACATATGCCTATCAAGTCAGGCAGTCCTTAGAGGAATTAAATCAAGCCACTCAGAAGCTCAAAAAATCAACGCTGAAAGACACCCTGTCTATTGGCGTGCTTCCCTCATTTGCCACACATTGGCTGATACCTCGCTTACCCGATTTACGCCACACTTATCCGGATGTGGTGTTAAGCATGCATGCAGGTTTATCTTTTATCGAGTTTGAAAAAAGCCATATCGACGGTGCTGTTCGTTTTGGCCATGGGCAGTGGCCTAATTTGCAGTCTGAGAGTGTCATGGGTGACAGCTTGGTGGTGGTTGCTGCACCCACATTGGTGGGTGAAAAAGCTTTCAAGCAACTGTCATCCTTATGGAAATACCCTTTATTGCATGCGGGTGAGAGCTGGGCAGCTTGGTTG
>CANGPV010000121.1 GCA_947455935.1 Comamonadaceae bacterium | reverse complement strand
GAAACGCATTTGGTGGCCAAACACGCTGCGCGTGCCGGTGCCGGTGCGGTCAGACTTCTCCACCCCATGCGTGTACACATGGCGCATGAAATCTTCGTAGGGCGTGGGGATGGGGTGGGGGGCGGGCAGGCTCATGGGGGAGAGTTTAAAGGGCTGGCTTAAGTGATCGCCACCCTTCGCTCGCGATGACGCCATTCGTCACTGCGAGGCCCGCAGGGCCGAGGCAGTCTCAGCTTGGTTATTTAAATGGGTATTTAGATGGTATTTGAATGATCTATTTAACAACATAAATAGTACTTATGAATACAATTCGATGCAATTTATTTGGCGGGTGAACAAATGAACCATTGGCTTTTGACCAAAACAAATTAGGTTTGACTTACGTATCCTATTTTATACAATTCAAATGCCAACGATCTACACAACTGAAGTATTTGACAGGTGGTTTGCAGCTTTAAAAGACAAACAGGCGGCCCGTCGAATTCAAGTTCGCATCGATCGCGCAGAAGACGGTCTTTTGGGGGACCACAAGTCCGTTGGTCAAGGCGTTTGGGAGATGCGCTTGCACCATGGGCCTGGATTTCGGGTGTATTTCATGTGGCGCGGCGAAGAAATGGTGATCCTTTTGGCCGGCGGCGACAAATCGAGTCAGGCCAAAGACATTGAAACAGCGCAACAACTTGCGCGACTACTGAAAGACCAAGCATGACAACACTTAAGCTGCGCAAATGGGACAGCGCTGAACACCTCAAAACCGATGAAGACATGGCGGCTTACCTTGAAGCTTGTCTGCAAGAGGCGGGTGATGATGCCGCCTTCATCGCCAAAGCCCTAGGCAACATCGCACGGGCCAAAGGCATGACGCAGTTGTCCAAGGACACAGGGCTTGGGCGCGAAAGTTTGTACAAGGCTTTGTCTGGCGAGGGCAACCCCAGTTTTGCGACGATTTTGAAGGTGACCCATGCCCTGGGTTTGAAGTTTCATGTTCAGTGCGGTTGAGGGCATGGTGAAAATGCTGTTGTACGCCCTTTCGTCCACCGCTATTGTTGTGTTGCTCATGGTGACAGCAGCCCTGGCATGGGGCGGCCCCGGGACACCAGCGCCAATGCAAAGCATCAACGACCCATTCAAGTCGGTTGATTTCTCCCATATCCCTCCCTTGAAAAACTACCAAGGTGCAGATGGCGCACAACTGTTTTACAGGGAGTACGCGCCACAAGGGGACAACATGAAAGGCAGCGCTGTGTTGGTACATGGCTCATCAGCCAGCAGCAACAGCTTGCATCCCATGGCGACCGCTTTGGCTGCCGCTGGGGTCCATGTTTATGCGCTTGATGTCCGAGGACATGGCGCATCTGGTCATAAAGGACATATTGATTTCATTGGCCAGCTGGAATCTGACTTGCAGATGTTTGTTCAAGCTGTGCAGCCGCCTAGCCCCTCGACCTTGATTGGCTTCAGTTCGGGTGGTGGTTTTGTGCTCAGGATGGCTGCGAGTGAGATGCAGTCTTCCATCGACAGCTACTTGCTGTTGTCCCCTTTCTTGAGTCACAGAGCACCTAACTACAGGCCTGACAGCGGTGGTTGGGTCTCAGTAGGTGTGCCACGTATCTTGGCCTTGTCTGTCTTGAACGCGGTCGGCCTTCGATACTGGAACGATTTGCCCGTCGTGCGTTTTGCGCTGACAGAAGATGCCAAAAGTTTTTTAACGCCTGAGTACGGCTTCAATCTGGCCCTGAACTTCGCACCGCACCAGGATTACAAACTTGATTTACAAAATGCCAAAGGCAAGGTAGCCATCTTGGCAGGCGACGCTGATGAGGCATTCCAAACGCAAGAGCTTCAGCGCATCGTGCAAAGCGCTGGCAAAGACTGGCCTGTGCAATTGCTACCGGGCATTGGGCACATTCCTTTGACCTTGGAGCCTGCGGCGTTGAAAGCAGTTGTTGACATGGTAATGCGATTGCATTACCATTGATTTCAAAGTATTTTTCAGGAAAAAACCATGGCTGCCAACTTGGAAGTTGAATCCACGCTCACCGACCGCTACCAAACCACCGTACCCGAGACAGTGCGCCGAGCCTTGCGTTTGGGCAAGCGTGACAAGATTCACTACAGCATTCGCGAAAGCGGCGAGGTGGTGTTGAGCCGATCTGGTGGCACCGAAGACGAAGACCCTGCCTTGGGCGCATTTTTATCTTTTCTCGCCAAAGACATGGCGCAGCAGCCCGAACGCCTTCAGGCAGTTGACGATGCTTGGGTGCAGCACTTACAAGCTTTGGTGGGTCAGGTCAACGTAGACCTTGACGCCGCACTTCCACTTGAAGATGAATGAATAGACCTCCTGTGCTGGTGCATGGTTGGCGCTTGTTTGCCCATCCCTTGTTTTTGGCGCAAGTTCAAGTGCTTGCGCAACAAGTTGAAACCCTTCAGCGCAAAGACCCTGAGGGTTATGTCAACAAAAACGCCAGCAAGCGCTTGAGCGCCATCAACAAACTGGCCTTTGACATCATCCCCCAAGACCCCACTCGCCCTGAGTACCGCCAAGGCCACACATTAGGGGGAGCACACAAGCATTGGTTCAGGGCCAAATTTTTTCAGCAATACCGTTTGTTTTTTCGTTACCACGCTGCCAGCAAGGTGATTGTTTTTGCTTGGGTCAATGACGAACAGACCAAGCGTGCCTTTGAAAGCGGCGATGACGCTTACCGCGTTTTTCGCAAAATGCTAGAAAGCGGCCACCCGCCGAATGACTGGGGTCAGTTGCTGCTTGAGTCTGAATCAAAGCAGTTGCATAAGATGGATTTTTTCAGCCCCCACCACCCACGATAAAGCAATGCCCCGATCCAAGCTGACCAAGCACGCTTGCTTGGATACCGCCAGAGACAGCAAATACGCATCCGTGATATCAGATGGTCTTAGCAACATGGGCCAATTCAAGGCATTCGATCCCAAAGGATTGATGTCATCGGCCCAAAACACATGCATGGGGTGGAGCATGGCCTGCTGTAAACCCGCAACCACGGTGTGCATGGGCAGGCGGTTGGGGTAGGACGGCTGCGCCATGATGCGTACACAGCCATTCAAGGTGATGGGGCAACTGGCCCAGCCCCCTGACTGATTGGCGAGCCATTGGGTACACAGCGTGTGGTGGACATGGCTGGCGTCCAGCAGGGCGATCAGCACGCTGGTGTCGAGCAGGGCGCGACGCGTCATTCGCCCAACTCGTCCCGCAAAGCACGCACCATGTCGGGCGTGACAATGTTTTGCCCTGCCGTTGTCAGCGGTGCAAAACCATAAACCGCTTGTGGCTCTGCGACGTGTAAGCCAGCCATGGATGACTGTGGTTGGGCCAAGCCGTTTTGAATCGCACGGCGCATGGTGTCGGAAATGATGCGCCCAGCCGTGGTGTTGGCCGCTTTGGCCAGTGACTTGGCAGCCGCGAGAACATCGTCATCAAGATCGAGGGTGGTGCGCATGGAGTGATTGTATCTGATGCGATTGCATCAGATACAACAATTTCAATTGTTGCTTAGATACCCACTTAACCAAATTTAAAATCATCAAAAATAATATTAATTGATATAAATGTTAAAGTTGTTTGTCTTCGACAAATTAACAGGAAATTCAATGAAAAAACTTTTTGCTTGCTTGCTGCTAATTGGTACTACCGGCTTGGCTTCTGCCCAAGTGTCTAATTTCACAGGTTTTTCTGGTGCAGTAAATCTGTCTGCGGCTTCTACCAATTTAAAAACTTCCCCCAACCAATTCAATTTGGGGGGAGACAATTGGCTTGCTTCTTTCCAAGGCGCTTACGGTATTGAAATGTCCAGCACCTCTGTATTAGGTATTGGTTTGACCTACGCTTTAGGCAAGAGTAAATCCGGTACCGGTAGTGATGACAGCACTACGCCAGTCACTTATGAACCAATTTCTCTCAAAAACCAATATTCTTTGTACCTTGAACCAGGTTCATTGCTCAGCGACAACACATTGTTGTATGGCAAGTTTTCCGTTGAAAAAGGAAAAGCATCCATTTCAAGCACAATTGTTGCAAACGCCAAAAGCAAATCGGTCAGTGGTACAGGTTATGGCGTTGGTTTGCGTCATATGCTCGACAAAACCAAGTATGTTCAGGTTGAGTTCATGAAGGTGGGCTATAAGTCCATGAAATTCGCGACCACCGATTCAGACGATATCAAATTCTCAACCACCCTCGGTACAGTGGGTTTTGGTATGAAGTTCTATGCTTCTGGACTTCCTAGAAAAATCCACCTCAGGGTGGATTTTTTTTCGCCAATACTCTTCCCGGATTCATCACATTCTGCGGATCAATAGCCTGCTTGATGCTGCGCATGAGTCGCAGCGCCACAGGGTCTTTGTACAGGTGCAGGGTGTCGGCCTTCAAGCTGCCCACACCGTGTTCGGCGCTGATAGAGCCACCAAACTTCATCACCGCGTCGTACACCAGCGTGTTGATACGGTGCTCTTGCGTTGCTAAAAACGCTGCCGCG
>CANGPV010000120.1 GCA_947455935.1 Comamonadaceae bacterium | reverse complement strand
CGCGCCACGCATTCGGTGTGGTAGCGCATGGCCTCTAGGGTGACGGGCAAGGTGCTGTTGTGGCCTTGGCAGACCATGCCCAGCGAATCACCCACCAAAATGACTTCCACACCTGCCAAATCGGCCAGCGCCGCAAAGCTGGCGTCATAGGCAGTGAGCATGGTGATTTTTTCGCCCTCAGACAACATCTTCATCAAGCTATGCATGGTCATGGCAGGACGCTTGGCGGGTTGATGGGTGCTGGGTTGAGCGCTCATGGTGGGATTACCTCAAAGAATCAGTTGACAGGTGCGTAAGCCAATCGCACATAAATCGGGGCATAGGCCTCGGCTTGGGTGATATCCACCAAGGTTTCTTTGGCGAGTTCAAGCAAGGCGATAAAAGTTACCAGCAATACCGGTACACCCAATGAGGGGTCGAACAAGTCGGCGAACTCAACAAAGCGCTGGCCTTGCAGTTTTTTCAACACGATGCTCATGTGTTCACGAACAGACAACTCTTGGCGGCTGATTTTGTGGTGCTGTACCAGTTTGGCACGACGCAAAATATCTGCCCACGCTTGCTGTAACTCCACCGCATCCACATGGGGGAAGCGGGGTTGTATCGACTGCTCGATGTACACCTGAGCGCGTAAAAAGTCTCGCCCTTGTTGCGGGAACTGGTTCAAGTTGGCAGCGGCCAATTTGAGTTGTTCGTACTCCAACAATCGGCGTACCAACTCGGCGCGAGGGTCCTCGGCCTCTACACCTTCAGCCACTTTTTTGGGTGGCAGCAACATACGGGACTTGATCTCAATCAGCATGGCAGCCATGAGCAAATATTCCGCGGCCAGTTCGAGGTTGGTTTTGCGGATTTCCTCGACGTAGCTGAGGTACTGGCGGGTGAGACCCGCCATGGGAATATCCAAGATGTTGAAGTTTTGCTTGCGAATCAGATACAGCAACAAGTCCAACGGACCCTCAAACGCCTCTAAAAAAATTTGCAGCGCATCGGGCGGGATGTACAAATCTTGCGGCATGGCGAACAGCGGTTCGCCATACAAGCGTGCCACAGCCACATGGTCGATGACCGTGGGCATATGGGGCAAGTCTGCGCTGGGGCCTTGCCAATTGGCGGGCACAGAAGAGGTCTTCACGGGGTATTGGGGTTGAAGTAGACGTAAGGCTTTTGCGCCACAGTGGCTGCCTTGAATTCACTTTGTTCTTTGATGCTTTGCGGGTGGTCCCACAACAAGCCACGGCCCTGACGTTGTTCGGCTTCCAGCGTAGGCTTGGCCAGCTTTAACTGTTCAATGAACAGCGTGGCTTCAGAGACGTATTCGGGGCGAGCAAACAATGACATGTGAAGTAACCTTTTCGGAGAGATGCATTCTACCCAGCCAGCGTTTTCAAGGTGGCTTCCCACTGCGCCTGAACATTGACAGCACCTAATTCTTCGAGCAAGTGGGTGCGTCTCAGCAAATCACTGGTTTGTTGGTTCAATCCCGTCAGCACCAAGCGAACGCCTGCTTTTTGACAACTTTGCCACAGGTTGTGCAAAGCGTCCGCGCCACTGGTGTCCGTGTAAATCACGCCGCTGGCGTCAAGCACCAAGGTTTGGCTGGGCAGATGTTGCGCCAATTGATCGACCAAAACCACCGCTCCAAAGAACAAGGCGCCTTGAAGCCCCCAAACTTGCACAGTTTCACTGTGGTGCAGCTCGATGCAGCGGCTCAGGCTGGAGATCCGATACACAAAGATCAGACAGGCCGCCAATAGGCCCACCTCAAAAGCAACTGTCAAATTGACCAGCACGGTCAGCATGAAGACCGCCAAGAGGGTGAGGCGGTAAGACCAACGGAATTGCTTGAGCTGTGTCAATGCTCGCCAGTTCCCCATATTCCATGCGACTGACATCAAGATGGCGCTCAAGGCGGCCAGCGGAATGTGTGACACCAGCGGGGCCGCCAGCCAAATGACCAATAACAGCCCAAGAGCGTGAACCATGCCGGCGATGGGACTGCTGGCGCCGTTTTTCAGGTTGGTGACCGTGCGGGCGATGGCGCCAGTGGCTGGCATACCACCGACAAAAGGCATGGCCATGTTGGCGATACCTTGGGCCATCAGCTCCTGATTGGGGTCATGACGGTCATCAATCATGCCGTCGGCCACGCGAGCGCACAAAAGCGAGGTAATGGCCCCCAAAAATGCCAGTGTGAAACTTGGCACCAGTAAATTCATGATGAGCGTCCCAGAGAAACTGGGCCACACCCAAGGCGGCACATGGACAGAAATACCGCCAAAACGACTGCCTAAGGTGTCGACTTGCCAGTCGGCAAAGTAAACCACCACAGAGGACAACACCATCACCAGCATAGGGCTGGGCAGCATGGCCAAGCGCTTAGCCCAGTTTTCTGACAACAAGCGCGGAATACCAAATTGCCAGAACCCCATGACCAACAAGCTGCCCAAGGTCAAGCTCAATGTGCTGGGGTTAACCAGGTTCAGATGGTTCAGAATTATGCTCACGATGCCTATCGCATCAGCAGGCATGGTTTGAATGGGCAGACCCAGAAAATCTTTCAATTGCAGCAAAGCAATCAACACTGCGATGCCATTGGTAAAGCCAATCACCACCGCCACAGGAATGAATCGAATCAGCACGCCCATGTGCAATAAGCCCATCAGCAGCAGCCACAAGCCTGACATGAAAGTGGCCAACATCAGTCCGCTCACGCCATGCTGCAACACAATGCCATACACGATGACAATGAAGGCGCCTGCAGGGCCGCCAATTTGCACCCTGCTGCCGCCCAGCGCTGAGATGAGAAATCCCGCCACGATGGCTGTGATCAAACCAGCTTCAGGTTTCAAACCCGAAGCGATGGCAAAGGCCATGGACAAGGGCAGCGCTACCACGCTGACTGTCAAACCTGCACCTATGTCTTGCCCAAAGTGGCGCAAGTTGTAGCCCTCAAGGGCCTTGATCAAACGGGGTTGAAAAATAGGGCTGACCATGCGGATTCACTATACGCCGCCTGTTCGCGGCTTTAGCTGACGGCAGGCCAGCGCAGTTGAACGCCAAAGGACTGCTCTACCGAAGTGATATCGGCTTGGCTATCGAGGTCAACGATGTAATGAAGCTTGTCGCTCGCCCATGCCTGCACCCTGTGTCGATGGCTTTGTCGCCAAGTTTGACAACCGAAGTCATCCGACTCGGCCAATACAGCTTGTCGCACTGCCGCACTCAACACCACGGGGTTGCCAGGCAGACCCTGCACCTGCGGAAACAGCAGTTCCCTACCTGCATCACGTTGCTCAAATGCACCAAGTAACTGTGCGATGTCTGGCGCATCTATCAGGGGCTGATCGGCCAAAGCCATGACCACCGCATCGCAAGCGCTGCCAATACTTTGTAATCCCAAGCGTTGCGACGAAATGATGCCTTGCTCGGGGTGGGGGTTGGTGACCGTGCGAACTGACAGACCTTGCAAAGCAGGGGCTATATCGTGGGCATAGTGTCCCAGCACCACCACCACCTCTTGAATGCCTGCGTCCAACAAGGCAAGGGCGGTTCGGCGAATCAGCGCTTGGCCATCACGCTCAAGTAAGCACTTGGGCCGGTGGCCCATGCGCGAGGCCGAACCTGCTGCCAATAAGACGGCCGAGCAGCGCATCAGTGGATGCGCATGCCCGGCTTCGCGCCCGGCCAAGGGTGCAGCACATGGATGCCGGGCTGGGCTTTCTCATCGGCGTGGCTGGCGGCCAGCACCATGCCCTCAGAGACGCCGAACTTCATTTTGCGCGGGGCCAGGTTGGCCACCATGACGGTGAGCTTGCCCACCAAGTCAGTCGGTTGGTACATGCTGGCGATGCCGCTGAAGACATTGCGCATGCGCCCCTCGCCCACGTCCAGCGTCAAGCGCAAGAGCTTGGTGCTGCCCTCCACCGCTTCGCAGTTGACGATCAAGGCGATGCGCAAATCGATCTTGGCAAAGTCGTCGATGGCGATGGTCTCGGCGATGGGCTCGCCGCCGGGGACGGTGGCTGGGACGACCTCGGGCGGTGGTTCGAACAAAGCCTCCAGCATCTTGGGGTCCACGCGTTGCATCAGGTGTTGGTAGTTGCCAATGGTGTGGCCAGCACCCATGCGTTGTTCGCGCTGCGCAAACTGCAAAGGGGCGATGTTCAAAAACGCTTCGACGTTGGCAGCCAATGCGGGCAGCACGGGCTTCAAGGCGAGGCTGAGCAATCGAAAGGCCTCGATGCAGGTGCTGCACACATCTTGCAAGCGAGCGTCTTGACCTTCTAATTTGGCGAGTTCCCAAGGCTTGTTGGCGTCCACGTATTCGTTCACGCGGTCGGCCAAGGCCATGGTGTCGCGCAAGGCCTTGGCGCAATCGCGGTTGTCGTACAGGGCTTCAATGGCGGGCAGGCCAGCGTGCAGAAGCGCCAGCAGCGCTTCGCCATCCGCACTCACCGCACCCAATTGGCCGCCAAAGCGCTTGGCCATGAAACCCGCTGCGCGCGAGGCAATGTTGATGT
>CANGPV010000119.1 GCA_947455935.1 Comamonadaceae bacterium | reverse complement strand
GTTGCTGCCGTCAACGGCGGGGACATGTTGAAGCGCATCGAAATACTGGCGCCAGCTGTCAGGGACGCTGCCGGGGTTGGCGAGGTAGTTTTCATACATCTCTTCCACGTAGGGAGCGTTGCCCCCGAAGAGATAAGTGTTGCCCGCATAGGCTTGATAGACGGACGAACCCGTCTGCGATGAATCGCTCATGGCGCTGACCTCCGTTTCCCTGCAGGAAACATTAGCGTGGTTGAAGAACCCTCCACGACACGGCTGAACCGGCTAGTGGATGCGACCTAAGGGATCCCCCTTTGGTATGTGAAGACATTGTGCCATCAACAACCCTTTGTGAAACTGACAATGATCAGTCAAAATTTTTGATTGAAGTGATCAAATTAATCTAATATTTTTGTATTCATAAGGGCTACAGTACAAACATGGACGAATCAAACACCCCCCCCTCAACCCGCTACACCCTGACAGCGATGGCGCTGCACTGGATATTGGCACTGGCCTTACTAGGTTTGTTTGGCATGGGCTTGTTCATGGCCGATTTGCCTATTTCACCTTTGCGCTTAAAGCTCTACAACTGGCACAAGTGGGCCGGCATCAGTGTCTTGACCCTGTCCCTGTTTCGCTTGGCATGGCGCTTGACACACCCTGCGCCTGCCTTGCCTAGCCAGATGGAACAAACCATGCCCGCTTGGCAAAAGTTAGCCCATCTGGGAACACACCGCGCTTTGTACGCCTTGTTTTTCATCGTTCCGTTGATAGGCTGGGCCTACAGTTCAGCGGCAGGTTTTCCCATTGTGGTGTTTGGGGTGTTGCCGTTGCCCGACTTTGTTTCGCCGGACAAAGCCTTGGCTGAGCTGATCAAGCCTTGGCACGAAATCAGCGCCTTCACCATGATGGGCTTGGTGCTCTTGCATGTGGCTGGAGCGATCAAGCACCAATGGATCAACAAAGACCGTTTGATTCAGCGCATGTTGCCTGGCAAACCCTGACACTTGTTTGGAGACAAACCATGAATTTTTCACCTATCACCTCTGTTGTGCTCGCTGCTGGCTTGATGGTCAACGTCAGCGCTGCCAAAGCTGACCAACAACTGTTGCCCACACAAAGCGACATTGTCTTTGTCAGCAAGCAAATGGGCGTACCTGTTGAAGGGCACTTCAAAAAATTTGATGCCAAAATCAATTTCGATCCTGCCAAGCCTGCGGCAGGCAAGATTGCTTTCACCGTGGACATGGGCAGCGCCAGCTTAGGGGTGAAAGAAACCGATGCCGAGCTGCTCAAGGCCGATTGGTTCAACACAGCCAAATTCGCCCAAGCCACTTTCCAGTCCAGCACTATCAAAAGCCTAGGTGCTGGCAAGTTTGAAGTGAGTGGGCAACTCAACATCAAAGGCGCTCAACAAAGCCTGACAGTGCCTGTCACCCTCACCCAAGCAGGTACCACCACCACCGCCACGGGCACATTTGCGCTCAAACGTCTGGTCTTCAAGATCGGCGAAAACGAATGGTCAGACACCTCCATGGTGGCCGACGATGTGCAAGTGAAGTTCAAGTTCGCCTTGAGCGGCATCGCCAAGTTTTAAGTTTTTTAACCACGCACCAACCTTCAGGAGAAATCATGCGTACATCCCTCATCGCCGCCACTTTGGCCCTCAGCGCCGTTGCCGCCAGCACGGCACAAGCAGCGACCTACAACATCGATCCCACCCACACGTTTGTCACTTTCGAAGTGACCCACTTTGGCACCTCAACCAACCGTGGCCGCTTTGACAAAAAAGAAGGCGTGGTGCAATTTGACCGTGCAGCCAAAACCGCTTCCGTCAACCTGACCATCCAAGCTGACTCCATCAACACAGGCACCGAAGCCTTTAACGCTCACTTGAAAAAGCCTGACTTTTTCGACGCCGCCAAGCACCCCACCATGACGTTCAGCGCTGACAAGTTCAGCTTCAACGGCGACAAAGTGTCCGAAGTCAACGGCAATCTGACCATGCTGGGTAAAACCATTCCCGTGGTGTTGAAAGCCACCAGTTTCAACTGCTATGACCACCCCATGTTGAAGCGAGAAGTCTGCGGCGGCGACTTTGAAACCACCATCCTGCGCAGTCAATGGGGCATGAACTGGGGTATCGACTTTGGCATTCCTGACAAAGTCAAATTGCTGATCCAAGTCGAAGCTGTTAAACAGTAATCGAAGGGATTGTTCAAAGCCGTCTGTCGCATAAGGCAGGCGGCTTTGTTTTACCCCAACGGGCTTTAATAGCTCAGTTGTTCTTTGATTTGCTGCAAGGGCGTGGCGTCGTCAATGGTGGTCAAGTCGCCGGGGTCACGCTTTTCGCATACCGCTTGTATAGCTCGGCGCAGCAACTTACCGCTGCGGGTCTTGGGCAACAGACTTAAAAATAGCACCCTTGAAGGTCTGGCCACAGCGCCCAGTTGGCTGTCGACCAATTTCATGATCTCCCCCTCCAACTTCAAGCGCCCTGCTGCATCGCCCAAAGCAGAAGTGTCTTTGGCCACCACAAAGGCCATGGCCACCTGTCCTTTGAGTTGATCGGCCACACCCACCACAGCCACTTCAGCCACATTGGCATGGCTGGAAATACTTTCTTCAATTTCGCGGGTACCCAAGCGGTGCCCGGCGACGTTGATGACGTCGTCGGTGCGACCCAAGATGAAGAAATACCCATCCGCATCACGTACACCCCAGTCGAAGGTGGAGTACATCAGCTTGCCCGGAATGCTTTGCCAATAGGTTTTCACAAAACGCTCATCGTCGCCCCACAGGGTTTGCAAGCAGCCTGGCGGCAAGGGACCTTCGATGACCACCACGCCTTTTTGATCGGCGCCGTGCAAAGGCTCGCCGGTGTTTTCATCCACCAGCTTGACATCAAAACCGTACATGGGCACACCGGGGCTGCCGTACTTGCTGGCTTTTTTCTCGACGCCATTGGCAATGGTGAGGATGGGCCAGCCGGTTTCGGTTTGCCAGTAGTTGTCGATGATGGGTTTCTTTAAACCATCGGCAATCCATTGCGCGGTGGGTTCATCCAGCGGCTCACCGGCCAAATACAAGGCTTTCAAACTGGAGATATCGTATTTGCTGAGCAGCGCAGGATCTTGCTTCTTCAACACCCGAACCGCCGTGGGTGCGCTGAACATGTGGGTGACTTTGTATTTTTCGACCAACTGCCACCAAATACCGCCGTCGGGGCGGGTCGGCAAGCCCTCGTACATCAGGGTGGCCATGCCGGCCAAGAGGGGGCCGTAAATGATGTAGCTGTGGCCCACCACCCAGCCGATGTCGCTGGTGGAGAAATACACCTGCCCCGCTTGGCCCTCAAAAATATGCTGCATGCTGGCGGCCAGTGCGACGGTGTAACCGCCGGTGTCCCGTTGCACACCCTTGGGCTTGCCGGTGGTACCCGAGGTGTACAAGGTGTAAGAGGGGTGGCTGCTCTCTACCCACACGCAAGGTACTTGGGCGTTCAGGTGCGTTTGACGCAAAGCGGCGTAGTCGTGGTCACGTCCGGCCACAGGGGTGTAAGCCACCAAGCCACGGTTGACCATCAATACCGAAGCAGGTTTGTGTTGGCACAGGGCAATGGCTTCATCGAGCAAAGGCTTGTAGGGCACCACTTTGCCCCCGCGAGAACCGGCGTCCGCGCTGATGACCAACTTGGGCGAGGCGTCGTCAATGCGGGTTGCCAAAGAATGCGCCGCAAAACCGCCAAACACCACCGAATGGATGGCACCGATACGCACACAAGCCAGCATGGCAAATGCGGCCTCGGCGATCATGGGCATGTAAATCAACACGCGGTCACCCTTGCCCACACCCAAGCTTTGCAACACCGCCGCCATGCGCTGCACCTCGGCATGGAGCTCGGCAAAGCTGTAGGTCACCTCGGTGTCGGTTTCGGTGGAGACGTAAATCAGTGCGGGTTTGTCGCCGTGCTGGGCCAAGTGACGGTCAACCGCGTTGTGGCACAAATTGGTCAGACCACCGGCGTACCAGTGCGCGAAGGGGGGACGGCTGTAATCGCAGATCTGCGAGGGCGGCACATGCCAGTCGATCAGCTGGGCTTGCTCGCCCCAAAAACCTTCGCGGTCGTCTAAGGACCGACGGTAAAACGCTTCATAGGTACCCACGCTGACTCCCCTTGTCATTCGCCTTATTTAATCAAGGCTTGCATCTCTTTAAAGTGCGGGTGCTCGGCGGTACGAAGCCACTCGAACAAGACCATCTCGGTCGTGACCAACTCCACCCCCGCGCCAGCCAAGCGGTCAAACGCAGCATCGCGGTTGCGCTCGGTGCGCGAACTGCAGGCATCGGTCACCACCCACACATCCATCTCTTCTTCCAGCAATTCCAAAGCGGTTTGCAGCAAACACACATGGGCCTCAACCCCTGCCAACACCACATGGCTGCGGCCTGGCTCGGGCTGAGCGGGTTTTTGCAAATGCTTGGGCAAGCTGCGGGCATTGCCTTGGGACGGTTTGGCCGCCGGTGCTGGACGCAGCAACTC
>CANGPV010000118.1 GCA_947455935.1 Comamonadaceae bacterium | reverse complement strand
TAGGCCACGACGATGCGACCCAAACGGGTCTTCAAGTCAGCCAAACTGGTGGCCAAGCAAAAAATCGCCATCACTTCAGAGGCCACCACGATGTCAAAGCCGTCCTCGCGGGGCACGCTGTTGGCGGTGCCGCCCAAGCCCACCACCATCTGGCGCAAAGCGCGGTCGTTCATGTCCATCACCCGCTTCCACACAATACGGCGGGTATCGATCTTGAGCGTGTTGCCATGGTGAATATGGTTATCGAGCATGGCCGACAACAGGTTGTGCGCCAAGGCAATCGCACCAAAGTCGCCGGTGAAATGCAAATTGATGTCTTCCATGGGCACGACCTGGGCCATGCCGCCACCGGTGGCGCCACCCTTCATGCCAAACACGGGCCCTAGCGACGGTTCGCGCAGGCAAATCAGGCTGTTCTTGCCGATCTTGCACAAGGCGTCACCCAAGCCCACGGTGGTGGTGGTCTTGCCCTCGCCCGCAGGTGTGGGAGAAATAGCGGTGACCAAAATCAGCTTGCTGCCCTTTTTCTCAGGCATGCTGGCAATGTGCTTGAGCGACAGCTTGGCCTTGTGGTGGCCATAGGCGTACAAATGGTCATCGTCAATGTGCAAATGCTGCTTGACCAATTCAGGAATGCGTTGCAAGGTGGCGGCTTGGGCGATATCGATGTCACTGCGCATGGTGGGCTCAAAAAAAATAATTCCAGCAAGTTTACAAGCCCCTGTTTGACTTAGCGCAAAATAATCGGGGTCAGATCCCGATTAAATCATGGGGGTCTGACACCGTTTGTTCCGTTTGTTGATGGAGAACCGAATGAAAAAATATTTGCTGGTGATGGCTGTGCTGAATGTCTCGTCAGCGTTCGCGCAGTCGCGCTTGGATGTGGACTTCGCTTGGAACATCAGCCATCGCTGCTCACCGGTTTCGCCGGTTCTTCGCCTCAAAGATATTCCGCCTGGCACCACCGTTCTGCGGGTGAAGATGATTGATTTAGACCAAAAAGACAATGACCACGGCGGCGGGGACATTGTTGCCACCGAAGCCTTTGGAAGCAGCTTCACCATCGCTGCAGGTGCACTGACCGCCTACAAAGGACCTTGCCCTGAAAACTTCACCACCTTGGGCCATGAATACCAATTCACAGTGACTGCGCTGGGTGCTGAGGACAAAACATTGGCTCTAGGCAGTGCCAAAGCGCCGTTTTCGGCGAAATTTGTGATTTTGCAGGGTTTGCTGAAAAGCCCTTAACCGCGTCGAGTTAGCGAAGACTGCTGCGACCCGACATATCGCCAAGCAAATCGCTATAAAGCCCTGCGAATTCGAGTTGACTCATGACCGGCATGTCGGTGGTGATGGCCATGTTGTCGACCACCTTGTTTTTGGGCCAGGGCAACACATTCAGCCAATGCTTGTTGACGGCGAATTTCAAACACACACGCAAACTGACAATGACTTGATCAATCTGCGTGGTCGACAAGCCTTTGGCCTCAAGCGCATAACCAAGTTTGCGAATCAGCATGGCGGTGATGTCGTAGAGCGGGGTTTGTCCCATGAAAGGCAGCAAGTGCAGACGCAAATGCTGTTGCCGGCGCTTCAAGGTGTCACGACTGAGCCGAGCCGACTCGTGGGCCATGTAAGTTTGGGCCAGTTGTTTGAAACAATGGGGCTCAGTGTGGTCACTAGGCAATGATCATCTCCCGCAGGCTTTCCACCCGCAACATGACAAGCGCAATATCGGGCTTGCTCATGCCCGCAGAGGTCAATACATCTTTCAACACATCAGCCACTTCATCAAAGTGCATGCCATGGATGTGGTATTTGGCATGCGCAGTGTACATGTCACGACCGGTGTATAACTCTGCGGGTTTACCCATGACAAAAGCCACGTATTTCACCGTGTGCTGGGCCAAATGCTCCATATCGACGCCTTCAAAGTAGGCGGCCAAATGGTGACGCTCCATGATTTCATGGTGAAAGGCCTTGACGACCTTGGCAATGGTGGGAATGCCGCCGTACTTGTCAAACAGCGTTAAGCCCTCGTCAGGGTTGGCAGCTTGGCTGGCGCTGGGTGATGCGCTGCCACTGGCTGGTGGCTCCGTCTTTTTGCCAAACGCAGAACCCTGGCTTTCATAGAAGTCACGCGAACCGCATTTGGCGCATTTCATCGCTTTGGGATCCTCGGATGCTATGCCGCATTTGCTACAGACTTTGGTTGCCATGGGTTCCTAATAAATGTTTCAAAACATTTCGATAGTAATCTGAAAAGTCTATATTTTGTTGAATTTGTTGTTTTTAGGGGTGTCAAAACCCTCGGCGTGAAATTTGCTTCAGGTTTTCCAATGTCAATATTCCATTGGCTGTTACCGCCATCCAAAGCTGGCAAAAGGGCAAACTATGTTGAAAACCTTCACTTTCTTGGCTTTTTTCACCTTTGTCAGTCCTTTGGTCCATGCTGAACACTGGCGCTACTGCGCGGCCAACGCACCTGAATCCACCCCTTGCAAAGCCTTTGTGGCGTCGGCCATGTCGGGTCGCGCCCCTGAGGCCGACAGCAACGAAGTCCCCCGTTACGCCTCGGCCCATCCTGTGTCTTTGACCATCAACCCCTTGCACAGCGGGGACGTGCCCAGTTTTGGCCATGCACCTTCCAGCGCTTTACAGCCTTTTGTCCAAATGACCGCTTCCATCTTGGTGAGATAAACCCTATGAACACGCATGTGCATTCATCCTCCCTGCCCGTTCCCAGTTTCCATCTCCATCCATGGACGCTGTGGTTGATGCTGCAAGTGGCTTTCATTGTGGTCATCACCATGGCGACACTGTGGGCCTTGCCCCAAGACACCCAAAGCGAGCGTGAACGTCTTGACATCGAACACAACATTGAAGAACGCAGCTTGTGGCAACAACTCAATGCCCGCCAATGCAATTTGGCCGATGAAAGTGTGCAAGCCTTACAGCAGCAACTCAGCGCCTACAACTTGAACGGCCGCAGCCGCCTACAGGCCGATATCGATCAACTCAAGCTGAAATTGAACGAAGCCCAATCCATGGTCGACTACGCCGTGTTGCAGGGCTATCCCAACGGCATGATTGTTCGCGAAGAAATTGCCAAAGTGAATATGTACAAAAGAAAAATGGCGGATATGCGTTGGGAAGACCAAAGCTTCAGCTATGACCTGATTGCCGACCCTGATATGCGTAATTACGCGGTGCAGTGCGCCAGCAACGACGGCTTGCTCTCGCAAGCCCGCTCAGCGCTGGAGGACGCCAATGTGCAGCACGCCCAAACCGAGCGTCAGCGCACGGTCATTTACTTATTGGCTTGCCTGAGCTATATCGTGATGGCCATTGGCAGTTTATTGGTGCAGCAGCAACGGCAGTGAGCAAGCTCTGCGCGCAGCTTGGCGAGCAAAAAAGAAATGGCTTCGGTTAACCTCAAGCTTTTAGGAGCTTGATGTGGATATGCAGACTGGCCGCCCGGCCACCCTCAGCCCTCGGGGCATGGTGACTTCCCCCCACAGCTTGGCCTCGGCCGCAGGTGCGGATGTGCTTCGCGCTGGCGGATCGGCCGTTGATGCCGCCATCGCCACCGCTGCGGTGCTGGGCGTGATTTACCCGCACATGACCGGCATGGGTGGAGACGCTTTTTGGCTGATCCACGACCCCAAAACAGGCAAAGTGCGTTACCTCAATGGCGGCGGCAGAGCAGCGGCAAGTGCCGACCCTGAATTTTTCAAAAGCAAGGGCTTGAGCGAGGTGCCATTTCGCGGTATGTGGCCGGCCACCCTCACCACGCCAGGCGCGGTGTCAAGCTGGTGTGCCGCCCATGAGGCTTACGGCAACTTAAAACTCCCTCGCATTTTGGAAGCAGCCATCGACTATGCCCAGCACGGCTACCCCGTGAGCGAACGGTTGGCGGGTTGGATGCAGCGCTCTCAAGCCGATTGCAGCACGCAGCCCGGCTGGTCTTCGCTGTTCACGCCCGATGGCACATTGCCCAGCACCGGAGACACACGCCGAAACCCCGCTCTAGCCAGAACCCTGCAAGCCGTGGCTGCGCAAGGTCAAGCCGGTTTTTACCAAGGCGAGACAGGCAAAGCCTTGGCGGCGCTGTCCCAAGAACATGGCGGATTTTTCACCTACAACGACTTGGCCCAGCAGCAAGCCGAATGGGGCGAGCCCTTGGTGGGCAGTTACCGCGATCTGACCCTTTACCAAACCCCCGCACCCACACAAGGCTTTACCGTCTTGCAAATGCTGAAACTGGTCGAGCCGTTTGAGTTGCATAAAAGAGATTTTTATGACCCCGAACGTATTCATTTGATGGTGCAAGCCAAGCAAATCAGTTACCACGACCGTGACCGCTGGCTGGGTGACCCGGCCTTCACCAACATGCCCATGGCACAGCTCTTGAGCGACGATTACCTGAACCAGCGACGTGGGCTGATCAACCCCGACCGTGCCTTGGCTTGGGACCAAGTGCCGTCTTACGGCAGTCTGCGGGGTGACACGGTGTACATCGCCGTGGTGGACGACAAAGGCCAAGCGGTGTCG
>CANGPV010000117.1 GCA_947455935.1 Comamonadaceae bacterium | reverse complement strand
CGCCACCACCGCGCCGCCGCCCAAGCGCTCCCACCCCAGCGACATGAACAAGGGCATGGCACCCATGGCGATCAAGCCACCGAGGTAATACAGAATGTGCGCCGGTTTGAAGCGGGGCGACACCGGTTCCTGATGCAGCAAAAAGTCCCACAAAGCCGCCGCCTGTTTGGCGTCCAGTACACCTGCGGTGACGGCTTCGTCGAGGGTGGGGCGGGTGAGGTGCATGGGGGGTCAATATGCCGGATTCATGCTGAATACTTCCTCGCCAACCAATGATCCACCGACCACTTGCCCGGGCCTTGCATCATCAGCAGCAAGAGCACGCTGGCCCACACGCCGTGGGTGGGGTAGGCGCCGGGGTAGACCAGCAGTTGAATCACGGCGGTCATGCCCAAGAGCGCCAGCGCTGACAAGCGCGTGGCCAGACCCAGCAGGATGAACACCGGAAACACATGCTCGCCAAACGCGGCCATCATGGCGCCCAGCTCGGGGGGCAGCAGGGGGAGCTTGTATTCGGACTCGAACAAATCAATCACGCCGTCGGCCAAGCGCGGCCAGCCCCATTGGTAGGTGCCGCTGATGAAGTTGATGGCAAAGCCTTGCACCTTGGTTTGGCCCGATTGCCAAAACACCGCCGCGATGGAAAACCGCGCCAGGAAAGCCAAAGGGCTGTAGGGCAGCTGGCTCATGTGTTGAACGATGGGCGCGAGCCAGCGCTGGTAGAGCTGCACCGCCATGTTCGGCGGAGCGCTGGGGGCCATGGCGTTTGCGGGGGTGCGGGCCGGGGTGGGGGTGGTGTTCATGTCAGTCTCCTTGGGTTGTGTGTTCAGTGGGGGCTTGGGTCACATCGGTGATGAGTTGGTGCTGTAGCAACAGCGCCAGGGTGTGGGACATATCTGGGGCTTCGCCATCAGCACTTGCCGTGGCAAGGGCGATGGCCTCGCCCAAGGTCTGTCCGTCTTGCAGGCCGCGCAGCAGCGCCACATCGGCGGCAGAGAGGGGCAGGCACAGCACCACGTCGCCGCTTCGAAACACGGCTGCGCATTCGGGGCGGTGCACATCGATGTCGGCCAGCACCGCATCTCGTTGTGCGGCCTCGTGTTGGTGGGCTTGCCACAGCGACAGCGCGGCGGTGGTCGCCTCCACCAGCTGCAAGCTGGGGTGCAGGGCAAAACGCCACGCGGGCAGGTTGGCGTCGGGGTGCAGCGCCGCTTGCAAGCGTTCGGGGGACACGCCCTCTGCATCGGCTGCGTGGTAGGCCTGGACCCGCGCCATTTCCAGTTGCGCCACATCGGCCAAATACGGCAGCGACTGCGCGGGTGGAAACTGGCGCACAAATTCGGCAAAGCCTTGGCCGTAAAACGCCAGCCGCCGCGAGCGGGGCAGTTGCTGCTGCGCAAAAGCCAGCGCCAAGCCAGAGAAAAATGCCTCGCCCACCAAGGCCTGGCAGACGGGAAAGGTGTCGGCCAGCGCTTGGGTGCAAGCGCTCAGCACGTTGTTGCGGTAAATGCCAAAGCGTTGCGCCACGTCCGAGCCGTTGGCGCTGCACAGCCCGCTGGGCAAGGCCCAGTCGTCGCGGTGCAAGGCATCCCGCCAAACGTGCGGGTTGTTCATGCTTGCTCCAACATCGCTTGGGCGGCTTGCACCTCGTGCAGCAGCGTGTGAAAGGGCGGCAGCTTTTGATCGCGCTCAATCAAGGTGGCCACCGAGCCGGTGTGGCCCAGCACCCAGGCATACGCCTCCCACACCTCGTCGGCGATGGCGTCGTCGTGGCTGTCAATCAGCAAGGCCTCGCCCAGGCTGTCTTGCTCGCATGCAAAACCGGCCAAATGGATTTGCCCCACCGCGTCCAAGGGCAGATCGCTCAGGTAGCGGTGCAAATCGCGTTGGTGGTTGGTGCACGACACCACGGCGTTGCTCACATCGAGCAACAGGCCGCAGCCGGTTTGGCGCACCACCGCAGTCAAAAAATCGGCCTCGGCGTGTTCGCTGGCTTCAAACGCCACATAGGTGGCGGGGTTCTCCAGCAACAAGCGCACACCGAGGGCTTCTTGCGCTTGGTCCACATGGGCACACACCCGCGCCAAGGTGGCGTCGTTGTAGGCCAGTGGCAGCAAATCGGGCAGGTAATACTCGCCGTGGGTGGACCAGGCCAAGTGCTCAGAAAACTGCGCGGGGCGGTAACGCTCGATCAGCTGGCGCAGGTGGGCCAGATGCGCCACATCCAGCGCTTGGCTGCCACCCAGCGACAAACTCACGCCATGCAGTGACAAGGGCAGCTGCTCGCGCACTGCGTGCAGGTGACGGTGAAACGGGCCACCGTCGACCAGGTAGTTTTCGGCATGCACCTCGACAAAACCCAAGGTGCCTGCCTCGGCGCTCAAAACCTCCTCAAGGTAGTCGGTTTTGAGGCCTATGCCCACGCCACATGGCAGCGACATGATGAACTCAAGACTTTTTAGCGGTGAATTCTTTCAACTGGCCAAAGCCAGTTGGCGAGGTGTTGGAAGCTGTTTTTTCACAGGTGCCTGTGGGCACCAGCTTCCAAGCGTTGCCTTGGAAATCGGTTTTGGATGAACCTGCACAGGTGGTGCCTGCACCGGCGGCGCAGTCGTTTTGGCCTTTGAGGGCGACGCCGAAACATTTTTCAGTTTTGGCGTCTTTGGCGTGTACGCCGCTGGCGGCGATGCTGAGTGCGGCGCCCAAGGCCAAAGCCAAAGCGGCTTGCGAAGCGACAGAACCGACAGAGAAAGAGCGGGGGGTTGAAACATTGTGCATGGTGGTCTCCTTGAGGGGTGGGTGTGAACGCCCTGTGCGTCACTACCCATGCAATTCGTTGAAAGCACCCAAAAGGTTTCACACGCGCAAAAAAAAGCCCGCCTAAGCGGGCTTCCCGTTTCACCCTGAAACGAAACTGTTAACGGTGGTAAGCGGTCTCACCGTGGCTGGAGATGTCCAAGCCTTCGCGCTCTTCTTCTTCCGTGACACGCAAACCGACCACGATGTCGACCAATTTGTAAGCAATCACAGACACCACACCCGACCAGATGATGGTGGTGATAACGGCTTGCAATTGAATCCACACTTGGCCTTTGATGGAGTAGTCGGCAGCGACTGCGTTGGCCACATAGTCATAGATGCCTGTGCCGCCCAAGGAAGGCGCAGCAAACACACCGGTCAACAAGGCGCCGACGATACCGCCCACGCCGTGCACACCGAACACGTCCAAAGTGTCATCTGCGCCCAACAGGCGTTTCAAACCGTTGACACCCCACAAACACAGCAGACCCGCAACCAAGCCGATGACGATGGCACCCATGGGTCCCACAAATCCGCAAGCCGGTGTGATGGCAACCAAACCAGCCACAGCACCCGAGGCCGCGCCCAACATCGAGGCTTTGCCTTTGGCAAGCGCTTCACCGGCAATCCAAGCCAAGGTGGCCATGGCGGTAGCGACCAAGGTGTTGACAAAAGCCAGTGCGGTCAATCCATTGGCTTCCAAGTTGGATCCGGCGTTGAAACCAAACCAACCCACCCACAACAATGCGGCACCGACCATGGTCAATGTCAGGCTGTGAGGCGCCATGGATTCTTTGCCGTAACCCAGACGTTTGCCGACCATGAACGCGCCGACCAAGCCTGCAACAGCGGCGTTGATGTGCACCACGGTGCCACCTGCGAAGTCGAGTGCGCCTTTGGCCCACAACCAGCCTGCAGCGGCAGTGACAGTTTCCAGTGTTTTCTCATCGGTGATGGCGTCAGGGCCGTCCCAGTACCAAACCATGTGGGCCACAGGCAGGTAACTGAAAGTGAACCACAGCGCACAAAACAACAGCACCGCAGAGAACTTGATGCGCTCAGCGAATGCACCGACGATCAAGGCACAGGTGATGGCAGCGAAAGTGGCTTGGAAAGCGGCGAAGGTGAACTCAGGAATGACCACGCCTTTGCTGAAGGTCGCAGCGACCGAGTCAGGCGTGATGCCTTTGAAGAACACCTTGTCAAACGAGCCAAAGAACGGGTTTCCTGCGGTGAACGCCAGCGTGTAGCCGTACAACACCCACAGCACATAAATGAGCGAGGTAACGACAAACACTTGCATCAACACCGACAGCATGTTCTTGGAGCGAACCAAACCGCCGTAGAACAGTGCCAGTCCAGGGATGGTCATGAGAATGACCAACACAGTGGCGACCGTCATCCAAGCGGTGTCGCCTTTGTTGGGCACCAAGGCAGGTGCAGCAGCGGGTGCTTCAGCTTCAGCGGCAGCAGCGGGCGCAGGGGTGGCAGCAGGTGCGGTGGCTTCTGCGGCTGGCTTGGCGGGTGCGTCTTCGGCCAAGCTCACGCCGTGGGCAAAAACCAAACCCAGCCCCAAGGCTAAGGTAGCAATGAATTTTTTCATGATGGTTGTCCTGATTGTTGGCATTAGATGGCGGCTTTGCCGGTCTCGCCGGTACGGATACGCACGACTTGTTCGAGCGGTGTGACGAAAATCTTGCCGTCACCGATCTTGCCGGTGCGGGCAGCGGTTTCAATCGCTTCAATGGCGCGGTCGACCAGTTCGGCGCCCACAGCAGCTTCGATCTTTACTT
>CANGPV010000116.1 GCA_947455935.1 Comamonadaceae bacterium | reverse complement strand
GCTGCAGTTGGTTGGTAGCGGTAGTAACCAACCTGGCGCCTGATGCGCCCAGCGGGTGGCCTAAAGCAATCGCTCCACCGTTGGGGTTCACGCGGGGGTCGTCGTCTTGCAAGCCCAGCAAACGCAACACCGCCAAACCTTGGGCGGCAAAGGCTTCGTTGAGTTCAATCACATCCATTTGGGCTAATGTTAAACCGGTCAGCGCCAGCACTTTTTCGGTAGCGGGTGCAGGGCCAATGCCCATGATGCGCGGAGGTACACCTGCTGTGGCCATGCCCACCACACGTGCACGAGGCGTTAAGCCATGCTTGGCAGCATGGGCTTCATCGGCCAGCAAAATAGCGCAAGCGCCATCGTTCACGCCACTGGCGTTGCCAGCCGTCACAGTGCCATCGGGACGCACCACGCCTTTGAGTTTGGCCAAGGCTTCCAAGCTGGTTTCGCGGGGGTGCTCGTCCTTGTCCACCAGAACGGCGTCGCCCTTTTTCTGCGGGATGGTGACGGGGGTGATTTCCTGCGCCAAGATGCCCGCTTGTTGTGCTGCCACCGCTTTCATTTGGCTGGCCAAAGCCATGCGGTCTTGCGCCTCTCGCTCAATCTTGTAATCGGTGGCGACGTTCTCGGCGGTTTCGGGCATGGCGTCCACCCCGTACATGCTTTTCATCAAGGGATTGACGAAGCGCCAGCCAATGGTGGTGTCAAAAATTTGAGGGTTACGGCCAAACGCGGCTTCCGCTTTGGGCATCACAAAAGGAGCACGGCTCATGCTCTCCACGCCACCTGCAATCATCAAACCCGCCTCGCCTGACTTGATAGCCCGCGCCGCGCTACCCAAAGCGTCCATACCCGAGCCACATAAGCGGTTGATGGTGGCGCCAGGAATTTCCAAGGGCAAGCCCGCCAACAAACTCGCCATATGTGCCACATTGCGGTTGTCCTCGCCCGCTTGGTTCACGCAGCCATACAACACATCTGTCACTGCAGCCCAGTCCACCTTGGGGTTACGCGCCATCAGGGCTTTGAGGGGAACAGCCGCTAAATCATCGGCACGCACCGAGGACAAGGCGCCGCCATAGCGGCCAAAGGGGGTGCGGATAGCGTCACAAATGAAAGCGTGGTTCATGCGGTTCTCTGGTTAACAATACAAGCCATGTTCAATCCTTCCCAAGAAGATGTCAGGCGGTTCTTCTGCCAAGTCTATGCCAAACAACGCAGCGATCAGCTGACCGATGCGCTGGAGACGCTGGCCGGTTTATGGGTGGCAGAACACCCCGAATACGCCACGGATTTATCTGACATTGATACAGCGCTGACCCAAGAGTACAAAAGTGACGACGGTCAGTCCAACCCGTTTTTGCATTTGTCTATGCATGTCTCCATCAGCGAACAATGCTCGATTGACCAACCGCGTGGCATTCGCCAAGCGGTGGAGTTACTGGCCGCGAAACGCAACAGTTTGCATGACGCCCACCACGAGGTGATGGATTGTTTGGGCTCCATGCTGTGGGAGAGCCAACGCAGTGGTCGCCCCCCCGACGGACAGGCCTATATCGATGCCGTCCAAAGACGTGCCACCCGAGACTGAAGGGCACAAAAAAGCCCACCGAGGTGGGCTTTTGGCAAAGTTTGGTTAATTAGCGGAACTTAGACTGAGGAACCGTCTTCAACTCGCCCTGCTGACTGCTGACATAAGCGGCCAATTCTTTGAGTTCAGCCAAGCTGAATTGCTTGGCAATGCCGCCCATCACGCCATTGGCACGACCCCAAGTGGGTTGGCCGTCTTCTTTGTAAGACTTAAGCGCAACGTAGAGGTAATCTTTGTGCTGACCCGCAATTTTGGGATAGCCAGGCACCATGGGCTTGCTCAGGTTGGCACCATGGCATGAATTACATGCGCCTTTGGCCACCAACGCAGCAGCTGCACCAGAGGGTTCGGTGGCTTTTTCAGGCAACACCTCAGAAGCGTCTTTACCGTGAACTTCGTAATAGGCCGCAATATCTGCCATGTCTTTGGCTGTCAAAGAAGCAGCAACGCTTCTCATGGTGGGATGTTTACGTTCGCCTTTTTGGTAGGCAGTCAAGGCTGACACGATGTAGGCAGCACTTTGACCAGAAATTTTGGGAACTTTATAAACCTCAGGGAAAGAGGCTTGGTAACCTTTGATGCCGTGGCAACCGATGCACATGGCAATTTTGGTTTCACCGGATTTGGCGTCTCCTGCTGCGTCTTGGGCATAAACCAATGAGGTCGCCGAGGCGACAATAACCACGAAAACCGATGAGATGAGCTTGTTCATTTTGGACAGACAATCATGAAAAGAAACTCCAAAGATTATATCGATGGCGTTTGTAAGCTCTGTGTTGGAAAAATAAAAGGTCTTCACCCATGAAATTTGCAGGAACAGAAAACTACGTTGCCACCCAAGACCTGATGTTGGCAGTTAACGCTGCGATCACCCTCAAGCGCCCGCTGCTGGTCAAGGGCGAGCCAGGCACCGGCAAAACCATGCTGGCCGAGGAAGTGGCGCAATCCTTAGGCATGCCTTTGCTGCAATGGCATGTCAAGTCCACCACCAAGGCGCAGCAAGGCCTGTATGAATACGACGCTGTGAGTCGTCTGCGCGATAGCCAAATGTCCGACCTTGATGGCGGCGAACGCGTGAAGAACATCGACAACTACATCATCAAAGGCGTGCTGTGGCAGGCCTTCACCGCCACCGAACCCGTGGCGTTGTTGATTGACGAGATCGACAAGGCAGACATCGAATTCCCCAACGACTTGCTGCGTGAACTCGATCGCATGGAGTTTTATTGCTATGAAACCCGTGAACTGATCAAGGCCAAAACCCGCCCCTTGGTATTCATCACTTCCAACAATGAGAAAGAACTGCCCGACGCCTTTTTGCGCCGCTGCTTCTTTCACTACATCAAGTTCCCCGAGGCCGACACCATGCGGCAAATCATTGATGTGCATTTCCCCAAGCTGAAAAAAGAACTGCTCGCCGCTGCTTTGAAAACTTTTTACGACGTGCGTGGCTTGCCTGGCTTGAAGAAAAAGCCCTCCACTTCCGAGCTGTTGGACTGGCTCAAACTGCTGGTCGCCGAAGACATTCCGCTGGCCGCGCTGCAAACCCAAGACGACAAAGTGGCCGTCCCACCGTTAGTGGGAGCTTTATTGAAAAACGAGCAAGACGTCACCTTGTTTGAAAAACTGGTGTTCATGCAAAGCCGCAACCGCTGATTGACCATGCAGCCCATGCCCATCACATTGAATGGCCAACATGTGCGCTTGGAGCCTTTGGCCCTATCACATCTGAGCGGTCTCCAAGATGCGGTGAAAGACGGCGAACTTTGGCGGCTTTGGTACACCTTGATCCCGCACCCCGACCTGATGGCCGCTGAAATTGAGCGGCGAATCGGACTTCAAGCTCAAGGTCTCATGCTGCCCTTTGCGGTCATCGACATCCAGCGTCAGCAAGTCGCAGGCATGACCACCTACATGAACATCGACAGTGCCAACCGCCGCGTGGAAATTGGCGCCACTTGGTACCGTCAAAGTGTGCAACGTACCCCCTTGAACACCGAAGCCAAGCGACTGCTGCTCTGCCATGCCTTCGAAGACTTGGGGTGCATTGCGGTGGAATTTCGCACCCATGTGTTGAATCAGCAAAGCCGCCGCGCGATTGAGCGTTTGGGAGCCAAGCTGGATGGCGTGCTGCGACAGCACCAAATCAACCGACATCCCCTGGCGCAAGAGGCATTGCGGGACACTTGCGTTTACAGCATCATCCATAGCGAATGGCAGAATGTGAAATTGCATTTGGATTTCCAAATCAATGATCGGAAATTTGTACAAACTCATGCCATGCATACCGTTTGAAATTCAATCAAGGACTTGCCATGAATTCATTGATCCAAAACATCCAACAACTTGGCTCTCAAGAAAAGTTGCAGTTGGTTGAAGACTTGTGGGATTCCCTGGAAACAGAATCAGTCCCCCCTATTTCAGACACCTGTTTTGAAGAATTGCACCGCCGATTGGCTTGGTCCAAAAACCATCCAGACAGCGCTGTTTCTATCCAGGACATTGCCCAGCAACTTGGGGTTAGGCTTTGACCTTTGTTGTTCATTTCAACCCTGAAGCCTCTCAGGATGTTGAAGCGGCATTTGCTTGGTACGAGCGATTGCGCTCAGGATTAGGAGACGCCTTTGTGAGAAGCGTTGCGGCTGGTTCTGAAAATCTATCCCGAAACCCAGAACGGCATCCCGTGACACGAGAACCCTTTCGATGGTTGAAATTAAGACGCTTCCCCTATGGCTTGCACTACCACATTGAAGGAAAAAAGGTGATCATTCTTGCTTGCTTGCATTTCCGTCAATCTGCTGAGCGTTGGCCCAACAAGGATTGATCCCCCATGCTGATCGACTTCTTCTACACCTTACGCTCTGCCAAACTGCCGGTATCGGTCAAGGAATACCTGACCCTGTTGGAAGCGCTGCAAGCCAATGTGGTGGGCCCCAACAGCGACGCCAGCAGCATGGATGATTTTTACCACCTTAGCCGCATGATTTTGGTGAAGGATGAAAAGCACTTCGACAAGTTCGACAAAGCCTTTGGCGCTTATTTCAAAGGCGTGGAGATGCTGACCGATTTCACCGCCGACGTGCCTTTGGAGTGGCTGAAGAAAACTTTAGAGAACGAACTCACGCCCGAGCAAAAAGCAGCGATTGAAAAAATGGGCTGGGACGAGCTCATGGAAACCTTGAAGAAGCGCTTGGAAGAACAAAAAGAACGCCACGAGGGCGGCAACAAATGGATTGGCACCGGCGGCACTTCGCCCTTTGGCAACGGTGGCTACAACCCGCAAGGCATACGCAT
>CANGPV010000115.1 GCA_947455935.1 Comamonadaceae bacterium | reverse complement strand
TCGCCAACACGCCTTTGCCGTCGGGCGAGGCGTCGCCTTCGACCACGTTGCGGATGTCGGCCACCATGTCGGGCTCTGGCAGGTCGCGGCCCCAGTTGGCACCGGTCATGTGAAAGTCGACCGCGTTGGCACCACAGACCCAATCGGCCATCACTGCCACATCGCGGTCGATGACGATTTTTAACGACTTTTGCAAGCCGATAGGACCTAAATAGCCAGGTTTGCAGCCAAAATGGTCTTCAATCTCGGCGATGGTGGCAAACCGGAAACCTTTTTCAAAGCCGGGCAACTTGCCCACTTTCACCTCGTTCATGTCGTGATCGCCACGCACCAAGAGCAGCCAAACCTGCGATTTAACAACAACACCCTCGTTATTGAGCTCATCTGTCGCCAAAACCAGCGATTTGATGGTTTTGGTCAAAGGCAAGCCCAGCAACTCGGCCACATCGGCGCAGGTGCTCTTGCCAGGGGTGGGGGTTTTGGTCAAGGCTTGGGTGGCGGCAGGCCGTGCGCCTTGCGGTGCCCAAGCCTCGGCTTTTTCCATGTTGGCGGCGTAGTCGCTGCTGGGGCAATAGACGATGGCGTCTTCGCCCGTGGCGGCAATCACTTGAAACTCTTCGCTCAAGTCGCCGCCAATCGCGCCGCTGTCGGCGGCCACCGCGCGGTAGCGCAATCCGAAGCGGTCGAAGATGGCGCGGTAAGCCTGCGCCATCACTTGGTAGCTGGCCTTGGCGGCATCGGTGTCGCGGTCAAAGCTGTAGGCGTCCTTCATGATGAACTCACGCCCGCGCATCAGACCAAAGCGGGGGCGGCGCTCGTCACGGAATTTGGTCTGTATTTGGTAGAGGTTTTTCGGCAGTTGCTTGTAGCTGCGCAATTCTTGGCGAGCGATGTCGGTGACCACCTCTTCGCTGGTGGGCTGGACCACAAAGTCGCGGCCGTGGCGGTCTTGGATGCGCAGCAACTCGGGGCCCATTTTTTCAAAGCGGCCGGTCTCTTGCCACAGCTCCGAGGGCTGCACCACCGGCATGGTCAGCTCAATGGCGCCAGCGCGGTTCATCTCCTCGCGCACGATGGCTTCGACCTTGCGAATCACCCGCAAGCCCATGGGCATGTAGGTATAAATGCCTGCACCCAGCTTTTTGATCATGCCGGCGCGCATCATCAGCTGATGGCTGGCCACCTCGGCGTCAGCGGGCGCTTCCTTGAGGGTGGAGATGAGGAATTGAGAGGCTTTCATGGTCTGCTGTACCGCATAAAGCGGCATAAATGAATGGTCAGTCCTCTTGATGCCAGCCGTTGTCTGTGCATAATGGACTCAGTTGAAAATTTGAGGTTTGATTATGCTTGACCGCGACGGCTTTAGGCCTAACGTCGGCATCATTCTGCTCAATCAGAAGAATCAGGTTTTTTGGGGCAAGCGCATCCGCACCCACAGTTGGCAATTTCCGCAAGGCGGCATCGACCGCGGCGAAACTCCCGAGCAAGCCATGTACAGGGAATTGCAAGAAGAAGTGGGGCTTTTGGCAGAGCATGTGCGCATCGTCGCCCGAACCCGAGACTGGTTGCGCTATGAAGTGCCAGACCGCTACATCCGCAAGGATGCCCGCGGTCATTACAAGGGGCAAAAACAAATATGGTTTTTGCTGCAATTGGTGGTGCCTGATCACGCCTTGAACCTGCGCGCCAGCACCCACCCCGAGTTTGACGCTTGGCGCTGGAACGATTATTGGGTGCCGCTGGAAGCAGTGGTGGAGTTCAAACGCGGTGTTTATGAATTGGCGCTCACCGAGTTGTCCCGCTACTTGCCGCGGCAAGAGGTGCGCAACCGCTATTTACGCCAAGGTATTCGGCAAGCCATCGACGGCTTAGACAACCCAGCGCAAAACCCCAGTCCGCCCGCCTAAGCGCGTGGCGGCGTGAGCACCAAGTTGTCGCGGTGGATCATCTCGGCTTCTGCCACATAGCCCAACAGTTTTTCTATATCCGCAGAGGCTTTGCGACACAACAACCGCGCTTCGGCACTGGCGTAATTGGCCAAGCCGCGGGCAAATTCTTGGCCTTGCGCATCGCATATGGCGATGATGTCACCGCGTGAAAAATCGCCTTGCACGCTTTGCATGCCAATGGGCAACAAACTTTTGCCCTCGCGGCTTAACTTGCTGACAGCGCCCGCATCCACCCAGACCGCGCCAGGCAGTTGCAGTTGATCAACCATCCACTGTTTGCGGGCCTGCTGCTTATGGGTAGGCGCCACCAACACAGTGCCCAAGCTTTCGCCTTTCGCCAAACGCAGCAGCACATCGGGCTCGCGCCCCCACGCAATGACGGTGCTGGCCCCTGAGCCCGCAGCCCGTTTGGCGGCCAAAATTTTGGTGATCATGCCGCCCTTGCCAATGCTGGACCCCGCGCCACCCGCCATGACTTCCAACGCAGGGTCACCCGCGTTGGCTTCGTGCACAAATGTGGCTTGCTTGTCCACGCGGGGATCGGCGGTGAACAAACCTTTTTGGTCGGTCAAAATGATCAGCGCATCAGCCTCCACCAAATTGGCCACCAAGGCACCCAAGGTGTCGTTATCGCCAAACTTGATTTCGTCGTTCACCACCGTGTCGTTTTCGTTGATAACAGGCAGCACTTTGTGTTGCAGCAAAGTTAACAAGGTGGAACGGGCGTTGAGGTAACGCTCGCGGTCAGCCAAATCGGCATGGGTTAGCAAAACCTGTGCACTGCGCAAACCTTGCTCGCGTAGCTTGGTTTCGTACATTTGCGCCAAGCCCATTTGCCCCACCGCAGCTGCGGCTTGCAACTCATGCAATTCGTGGGGACGGGTTGTCCAACCCAGTCGCTTCATGCCCTCGGCAATGGCACCGCTAGACACCATAATGATTTCTCGAGAAGGGTCAGCCTTGGCCAGCTCCGCCATTTGGCGGCACCACTCGCCAATGGCGGTTTCGTCCAAGCCCTTGCCTTCGTTGGTGACCAAGCTGGAGCCCACTTTGACCACAATGCGCCGTGCATCGCGCAACACGCTGGAGCCGGAATGTTCTTTCATACTGCTTAACTGTTGGCTGGGACAACGGCAAACCGAGGGTCCACCACCTCAGGCGCTTGGGTAGATTGAAACTGCGCTTGTAAATGGTCGTAAATAGCCCGCACCAAGCCCTCGCAACCTTCGCGGTTCAAAGCCGAAATTTCAAACACAGGGCCTTTGTATTTAAAGCGCTTCACAAAGTCTTTCACTCTGGCCTCACGTTCGTCGGTTGGCACCATGTCAAGCTTGTTCAAGACCAACCAGCGAGGTTTGTTGTAGAGCTCGGGATCATATTTTTTCAACTCCAGCGTGATGGCTTTGGCTTGCGCCACGGGGTCTACCGCATCGTCAAAAGGGGCAAGGTCTATCATGTGCAACAGCAAGCGGGTACGCTGCAAATGGCGCAAAAACTGATGTCCCAAACCTGCACCCTCGGCAGCGCCCTCGATCAAACCGGGCACATCCGCCACCACAAAACTTTGCTCAGCGGCCACCCTGACTACACCCAAATTGGGATGCAAAGTGGTGAAGGGGTAGTCGGCGATTTTGGGGCGAGCGTTGGAGATGGCGCTGATCAAGGTCGATTTACCTGCGTTGGGCATGCCCAACAGTCCCACATCAGCCAGCACTTTGAGTTCGAGTTTGAGATTTTTGCGCTCACCGGGCCAGCCAGGCGTTTTTTGGCGCGGCGCACGGTTGATGGCGCTTTTAAAACGCATATTGCCAAAACCGCCGTCGCCGCCTTTGGCGATCATGATGACCTCGCCCGGGTTGAGCAACTCATACAGCACGTCATTGGTTTCGGCATCAATCAACAGCGTGCCTACCGGCATTTTCAAGGTGATGTCGTCGCCCGCTGCGCCAAACATGTCTGAACCCATGCCATGCTCACCGCGCTTGGCTTCGTGGCGGCGTGAAAAACGAAAATCCACCAAGGTGTTGAGACTGGCGTCAGCCACCGCGTACACATGGCCACCGCGTCCGCCGTCACCGCCGTTGGGGCCGCCAAATTCTTTGTATTTTTCGTGACGAAACGACACGCAACCATTCCCGCCGTCGCCAGCGATGATGTCGATAAAGGCTTCGTCAACGAATTTCATAGGGGTATCTTAAAGAACAAAGCCCCGACGAGCGGGGCTTTGAAGCTGACGTCGGTCAATTAACCAGCGTCAAACGGGAGTGACGTTCACCATTTGCTTGTTCAAAGCGCCTTTGACCGAGAAAGACACATGGCCTTCAACGAGGGCGAACAAGGTGTGGTCTTTGCCAATGCCGACATTGGTTCCGGGATGGAACTTGGTGCCGCGCTGGCGAACAATGATGGCGCCTGCTGTGATGTGCTCGCCGCCAAAGGCTTTGACGCCGAGCATTTTGGGGTTGGAATCGCGGCCGTTACGCGTTGAGCCGCCGCCTTTTTTCTGTGCCATGGTTGTGTGACTCCTTAGGCTTGGATAGAGGCAATTTGCAATTCGGTGAATTGCTGGCGATGCCCTTGACGTTTTTGATAGTGCTTACGGCGACGCATTTTGAAAATGCGGACCTTGTCGTGCTTGCCGTGCGCGACCACCATGGCTTTAACAGATGCACCGGACACCAAGGGTGTGCCAACTTTGATTTCAGCGCCGTTGCCGACAGCCAAAACTTGGTCGATCACAATTTCTTGGCCAACATCCGCAGCGATCTGTTCTACTTTGATTTTTTCGCCGGCTGACACGCGATATTGCTTGCCACCGGTTTTTATGACTGCGTACATACGAACCTCTGAAAGAAAAGACTCTTTGACCCACGCACCAATTTGCGCAGAGCCAAAGATTTTAGCATGTACAGGGGTTTTGTCACTCTTTTATGTGCATCACCCCCCAAGCCT
>CANGPV010000114.1 GCA_947455935.1 Comamonadaceae bacterium | reverse complement strand
ATTAGTTTGGGATTGCAAGCCAGTTTGTTTAACAACACATCCAAACTTCCCGATATTTCACTCCAACCAGGTGATCGCTTAAAAATACCTTCTCGACCAGATTTTGTGTATGTGGTGGGCTCCGTCAATACGGAAACAGCGCTGTTATTCAAGCCTGGGCAAACTGTGGAAGCCTATTTAAAGTCTGCTGGCGTGACCAGTGGTGGCGATCGTGACAATGTTATTTTGGTTCGCGCTGATGGTTCTGCGCTCAGCAGCGAAAGTAGTTTGTGGAGTGGCAATAAAACCATGTCCGCAGTGGTGATGCCTGGCGACACCATCATCATGCCTGAAAAGGTAGATAAAGAAACCTCTTGGAATGCGATTGTGCGTAACGCCAAAGATTACACACAAATTCTTTACCAACTAGGCTTAGGTGCGGCTGCTTTCAAATCGTTGAGGAACTGATCTCCATGAGCGATAACAGCCCCACTTCCCTTATGGCCTCAGAAGATGAGGACGAAATCAGTCTGCTCGATTTACTGATTGCTTTGGGTGAAGAAAAATTCACCTTGTTCATGACCCCCTTGCTCACTGCGCTGACAGCTGTTGCTGTCGTGCTGTGGATGACACCTACATTTACCGCCAAAACGGTCATGCTCCCGCCTCAGCAAAACCAAAGTGCAGCATCTTCTGCTTTGGCAAGCTTGGGCGCGTTGGCGGGTCTTGCAGGCAGTGCGGCCGGTATCAAAAGTCCTGACGAGATGTACATCGCTTTCATGCAAAGCGATAGCTTGCAAAACAGTGTCATTCAAAAACTCAAGCTACAAGAGCGCTACGAAGCCAAAACCTTGATGGATACGCGTACTGCTTTGAAAGCCACCGTCAAAGTAACCTCCGACAAAAAATCAGGTCTTCTCACGATTGAAGCTGACGACAAGGATCCTGTCTTTGCAGCGCAACTGGCCAATCTACATGTGGATGAATTACGCGCCCTGCTCTCCAAACTCGCAGTCACTGAGGCACAACAGCGACGCACTTTTTACGACCAAGAAATTAAAAAAGTGCAACAAGAACTTAGCAACTCTGAAGCCACGTTCAGAGAGGCTAAACAAAAATCGGGTATGCAAGTCACTGCGGTTTTGGCAGAAAGCGGTGTTCGCGCCAGCGCAGAATTGCGCGCTCAAATTGCTGCCAGAGAAGTGCAACTTCAAGCCCTGAGTCGCTTTGCCACGCCGCAAAACCCTGACATGCAAAAAATCAGCAGCGAACTGGCTGCCATGCGTACACAGTTACAAAAGCTAGAACAAGGCGAAGGCCAGGGCAGTTCGCACAACAATCCAACGCAACAAATTGCCATACAAAGCTACCGTGACATCAAAGTACAAGAAGCCAAGCTGGATATTCTTATTCGGCAATATGAGCTGGCAAGGATTGATGAAGCCAAAGAAGGCCCGCTGATTCAGCAAGTGGATGTGGCCTTGCCCCCTGAGAGAAAGTCCAAACCTAAGCGCCTGATGATTGTGCTTGTGGCTTCCTTTGCAGGCTTGTTTGCGGGTGTGTTGCTGGCTTTTATCAAGCGAGCGATTCGACTTGCCGCATCCAACCCTGAGGGTGCTGCCCGACTCCTGGCCCTCAAACGGGCTTGGGGCTTTGCCCGGTAAATCTAATATATGTTTTCCCTGCACACAACCGTCCCTTTTCTGTTGGCTTTCGTGGCGTCTTGTGGTGTGTCTTGGATGCTCTCCCACAACCAGTGGGTGAAAGCGTGGGGACAAGATACATCTGGAGGAATTCAAAAATTTCATGCCCAGCCTACCTCACGGCTTGGGGGTGTTGCGCTGCTGTTAGGTTTATGCGTAGGCTTGTATTTCCAATCAAGTCATAAACTCAACGATGGCATTCTTGGTTTGGCACTCTTGGTGTCTTCTGTCCCTGTTTTTTTAGGCGGCGTCGCCGAAGACCTTACCCATAAAGTAACGCCTACCATTCGCATGCTGCTTACCCTTGCCTCATGTGCCATGGTGTATGTGATTTTTCAAATGGGGGTTAAGCGGACAGATATTTGGCTCATAGACAGTTTTTTAAATCTGCCAGGTATGCCTTTGCTAGTTACCTTGCTGGTGGCTGCGGGGTTTGTGAATGCCATCAACATCATCGATGGCTTTCATGGTTTAGCCTCTGGTTCTGTCATGCTGATGCTGATGGGTATTTCAGCCTTGGCATTTCGGGTGGATGACCCAATCATTTTTCGATTGTCCTTGATGACTGTTGTCGTCACTTTGGGGTTTTTTATATGGAATTGGCCCAAAGGATCCGTGTTTCTTGGCGATGGCGGCGCTTATCTTTTAGGTCTGTGGGTCGTTGAATTAGGTTTGCTTTTGCCCCACCGAACAGCAGAACTCTCTCCTATGGCACCTGTGTTGGTGGGTATCTATCCCTTGGTCGAAACACTCTACACCATGATGCGCCGAAAATTTATACGCAGCCATCCCGTGGGCCATCCCGATGCCTTGCATTTACACACCTTAATCTACCGACGGATTTTCCGGTCTGTGAACGCTTCTGGCTCTGTGCGTGAAAAAAATTGGAACAACGCCAAGGTATCTGTGGTTTTATGGGTTATTGCAGCGATACCTAGCATGCTTGCTTTGGTTTTTTGGAATCAAACTGCTGTGCTGCTTTTTTGTATGCTGATTTTTGCAATGTTCTATATTCATCTTTATCAGCGATTGGTGCGTTTTAAAACACCTCTATTTCTTGCGCGACTGGGTTTGCGTAAATTTTGACTTACATCAATGACTGACACCGTCTCTGCGAATCACCTTGACCAAGGTCAAGAACAAGATATGCAGATCAAACACCATTGATCGTTTTTGCAAATACACCTTATCTAAAGCCACCTTGTCCACAATCGGCAATTCATCGCGGCCATTCACCTGAGCCCAACCTGTCAACCCTGGGGTTAAGGTATGAACGCCTTCACGGGTGCGAAGTTCAATCAAATCATCTTGGTTAAATAAAGCGGGACGAGGCCCCACAAAACTCATGTTGCCCACCCAAATACTCCACAGTTGGGGCAACTCATCCAAACTGGTGGTTCTTAAAAACTTACCCACGGGAGTAAGAAAGGCATCAGGGCTGCTCAACAAATGGGTGGCCACCACCGGTGTGTCGGTGCGCATACTGCGAAATTTAGGCATATTGAACAAGAGGTTATCTCTCCCCACGCGCTGCGACCAATACAGCACTTTGCCCTTGGACGTGAGTTTGACCAACACAGCGGTAGCCAGCAATAGCCACAACAAGCACAACAGTGCCAAGCTACTCATCACCATATCAAAGCAACGCTTGGAAAGAGTCATCTAAAGAAGTAAAAAATCTACAAACGGTTTGCGCAATAGTCATTGGCACTGATCATTCAATATTATCATTGCAGCTTATCGAATCACACATTGCCAGTTACAGTTTCTTCCTATGGAAAATATTGATGTCATGGTCTTGCGCACTTTGCGCAACTGGAGACAAGCAGGTCAACGCGCACTGCTGGCCACAGTCGTTCGCACCTGGGGCTCGTCGCCGCGTCCCATTGGCTCCATCATGGCCTTGTGCGAAACGGGTGCAGTGGTCGGCTCGGTTTCAGGTGGTTGTATTGAAGACGACCTGATTTACCGTTTCACACAGGCTTATGCCACAGGTCACAACACCGGCGAAACCTCTGTCATTCCCAGCGGCGCGCCGCAGCGCGTGAAATACGGCATCACTGCTGACGAAGCGCATCGCTTTGGCTTGCCCTGTGGAGGAACGCTAGAGCTTTTATTAGAGTTTGACCCTGACGCGCAAAGTTTGGATAACTTGGTGCTCTCCCTTGAGCTTGGCCAGTTGATGCAACGCAGCACTGTGCTGGCTTCTGGGGCAGTCAGTTTGCAAGTCAGCGAGACCCCTACCGAGCTCTTCATTGACGATGACAAACTCATCAACACCTTTGGTCCTGAGTACCGTATGTTGCTGATTGGCGCAGGCCAACTGACCGAGTACTTGGCCACCATGGCGCTCTTCAACGGCTTTGCCGTCACCGTATGCGACCCGCGTGAAGAGTACAGCGGTGCGTGGTCTGTGCCCCATGTGACGTTGACCGGTGAGATGCCTGACGATGTGGTGCAAAGTTTCCGCCCTGATAGACGTAGTTGCGTGATCGCCCTCACCCACGACCCCAAATTGGATGATCTCGCTCTTTTAGAGGCTTTAGACACAGATGCGTTTTATGTGGGGGCTATTGGTTCTAGACGCAATAACGATGCAAGGCATCAACGCATGATGGAGCATCTGGATAAGACAGCTGAAGAACTTAAGCGATTACGTGGCCCTATTGGCATTTACATTGGCAGCAAAACACCTGCAGAAATTGCGGTCAGCATCATGGCCGAGGTGCTTGCCGTGAAAAACAATGTCCCCCTGCCACGGGACATGGATGTGGCACACGCCAAAAACACCCAAGACATCGCTCACAACGACCCAGGGGTGTTGGTGTGCGGTATTCGGAATTAATTTCTCTTTTTAGGCCATCAGCACAGGACTAGACTTCACCTCACTGCGCAATGCTTTGGCTCATTTGAAAGAGGGCTATGAGCGCTATTGGGAGATGACCTCTGCCAACCCCGAAGCATTTGATGCGATGCCTTTTGCCGACTTGATCAAAATCCTTAAGCCAAGGACGTTGGTTTTTGCAAACGCGATAACCACTCTCCCCGCTTGTTCTGCAACACCACGCCCACACCCCAAGCTTTTGCCATGCGCTCAACCACTTGGGGCGGACACATGAAAAACACTTTGGTTAAAGCGTCGGCCATTGCGCAGGATGGCGCAATAACGCTGACTGTTGACCAGTAGGTAGGTGAGTCGCCCGTATGCGGATTCAAAATATGGTGATGCACATGGTCTGCACTGAACACGGT
>CANGPV010000113.1 GCA_947455935.1 Comamonadaceae bacterium | reverse complement strand
TAACACGGCTCTGTCGGTGGCCGAGCTCAACAAGGAACTCCCGAAGCTCTTGGAAAACCAAACCACGGTCTGGTTCCCCTTTGCCACCCACGAGGGCTTAACGGCGCAAGTGGATGGATGGCTCACCCAAGTACGCGCCAGAGTCCGCATGGGTGTGTCTTGCCCCTCGTCGCAGCAAGACCTGTGCACTTTGCTCGACGAAATGCGTCTCATGAAAGACACGCACGAGCAAGCCACCATGCGCCGCGCCGCCCGCATCAGTGCCGCCGCCCATGTGCGTGCCATGCAAACCAGTGCTCGCATGTTGCGTGCGGGTCAGGATGTGCGTGAATACCATTTGGAAGCGGAATTGCTGCACGAGTTTCGAAAGCACGGTTCGCAGTTTCCGGCCTACACCTCCATCGTGGCGGCAGGGGCCAACGCCTGTGTTCTTCACTACCGAGCCGACACCGCGCCGATCAGAGATGGCGAGTTGGTGTTGATTGACGCGGGTTGCGAACTCGATGGTTATGCGTCAGACATCACCCGCACCTTTCCTGCTAACGGTCAATTCAGCGGCCCGCAAAAAGACCTGTACCAAGTGGTGCTGGCCGCGCAACATGCGTCTGCCGCCGCTACCAAAGCTGGAGCGCGGTTCAACGACCCGCACGAAGCAGCACTGAAAGTGTTATCGCAAGGCCTGCTGGACTTGGGGCTGCTCACACAGGCCAAGCACGGCAGCTTGGACGATGTGCTTGAGAAGAAAGCCTATTTCCCGTTTTACATGCACCGCACCAGCCACTGGTTGGGCATGGACGTGCACGACTGCGGCAGCTATGTGGAACCTGGCGAGGCCAACACCGCCCCCGCCAAAGCCGACCCGCTCACCGGTGTCATGGTGCAAGCCCGCCCTAGCCGCGTGTTGCACGCCGGCATGGTGCTGACCTTGGAGCCGGGTTTGTATGTTCGTCCTGCAGGTGATGTGCCCCAAGCGTTTTGGAATATCGGCATTCGCATCGAAGACGACGCCATCGTCACCGTCACCGGCTGCGAATTGATCAGCCGCGATGTACCGGTGGAAGTGGATGCGATAGAAGCCTTGATGGCAAAGTAGTTTTAGGCGCCTCAAAGGGCACACCGATGTATGCTCGGGAAAATTTCCCGATGCTTTATGACTATTTTCATCTCTTTAAGTCGCCTCGTATCCGCCGCTTTGATGTGCTGTTTGCTCGCCCCAACGGCTTGGGCTGACAGCGAACTGTGGGGCGGCAAGCCCTCGCTGGGCTTGGAGTTTGAGCACCAAAAAATGGCCTTCGGTGCGGGTCATGCCAATTCGCTTACCTTGGTGCCGGGCTTGAGTTTTGAAGACGGCTTCATTCACAAGGTAGAACTGATGCTTGAGGGTGAGCGTGAGAACAATGTCGACGACGGCGTGAGCCAAAAAATGCATGTGAAAAAACTCGCGCTGCGTCTGCGTAAAAACTTTGAACTCGACGAGACTTGGGCTTTGTTTGTGCGTGGGTTGGTAGGCCGTGAATTGACCACCGTTGAGAACTTCAACTACACCTATGTAGATACCGGCATCCATTTCGAGCGCGGTGCCTTTGGTTTCATGGCGGGTTTGCGTTTCCAACGCACCTTGGACGGCACCGCTGGCCACGACATGAACAAATTTCGCTTTGGTCCCAGCTATGACTTTGACGCCCACCATGAAATCGAATTTCGCTTTGTACGCGCATGGAATGTGCAGACCCGCAAACGTGACAGCGATGCTTTGATCGCTGAATACACCTACAAATTCTGAACCAGCGACACGCCTAGAATCGGCACGGCCTGCCGGACACTCTGCTTCTGGCGGCCCTTGGAGTTATGCATGGCCAGCCCACCCCTTCCCCCGACGGATCACACCAGCGCCCAAGCCCGGGCCCAGTTGCGCAAAGCTGCGCTTGAATACCACGAGTTCCCCACGCCTGGCAAAGTCGCCATCCAAGCCACCAAGCAACTGCTGAATCAGCACGATTTATCGCTGGCCTACTCACCCGGCGTGGCCGCTCCCTGCGAAGAAATCGTCAAAGACCCTAACAACGCCTACAAGTACACCAGCCGAGGCAATTTGGTAGCCGTCATCACCAATGGCACGGCGGTGCTGGGCTTGGGCGACATCGGCCCCCTCGCCGCCAAACCGGTGATGGAAGGCAAAGGCGTGTTGTTCAAAAAATTTGCCGGCATCGATGTGTTTGATATTGAGGTGAACGAAAAAGACCCGGACAAATTGGTCGACATCATTGCTGCTTTGGAGCCCACATTTGGCGGCATCAACTTAGAAGACATCAAAGCGCCTGACTGTTTTTATGTGGAGCGCAAGCTGCGAGAACGCATGAAGATTCCCGTTTTCCATGACGACCAACACGGTACCGCTATCGTGGTGGGTGCGGCGATTTTGAATGGCTTGAAGGTGGTGGGCAAAGACATTTCAAAAGTGAAGCTGGTGGCGTCTGGCGCAGGTGCGGCAGCGCTGGCCTGTTTGGGCATGTTGGTCAAGCTGGGGATGCCACGCGCCAACATCTGGGTCACCGACTTGGCGGGCGTTGTTTACGAGGGCCGCACCGAGTTGATGGACGAAGACAAAATCCAGTTTGTTCAAAAAACCGACAAGCGTACGTTGGCCGACGTGATTGATGGGGCAGATGTGTTTTTGGGTCTGTCTGCGGGCGGTGTTTTAAAGCCCGAGATGGTGAAAAAAATGGCGGCCAAGCCCCTGATCATGGCGCTGGCCAACCCCACGCCAGAGATACTGCCTGAAGAGGTGTTGAAGGTGCGCGATGATGCCATCATGGCCACCGGTCGCACCGATTACCCGAATCAGGTGAACAATGTTTTGTGCTTTCCCTATATTTTTCGTGGTGCCTTGGATGCGGGTGCATCCACCATCACCTCGGAGATGGAAATTGCAGCGGTGCATGCGATTGCAGAGTTGGCCCAAGCCGAGCAAAGCGAAGTGGTCGCCGCTGCCTACGCGGGCGAAACCTTGGCGTTTGGCCCCGAGTACCTGATTCCTAAACCGTTTGATCCGCGCTTGATGATGAAGATTGCGCCAGCGGTCGTGCAAGCGGCGATTGCCAGTGGTGTGGCGCAGCGCCCCATTACCGACATGGACGCTTACCGCGAGCGCTTGCAGTCCTTGGTGTATGCCTCGGGCTCAGCCATGAAGCCGATTTTTGCTGCTGCCAAGCGGGGCGCCAAGAAGCGCATTTGCTTTGCCGAGGGCGAAGACGAACGCGTGCTGCGGGCTGCTCAAATCGTGTTGGATGAAGGCTTGGCCAAACCAACACTCATCGGTCGCCCCGCCATCATTGCGCAGCGCATCGAACGCTTTGGTTTGCGTTTGACCGAAGGCGTGGATTACGAGGTGGTGAATGTCGAAGAAGATCACCGCTACAAAGATTTTTGGCAGACCTATCACCAACTCACTGCCCGCAAAGGCGTGACGACCCATTTGGCCAAGATTGATATGCGGCGGCGTTTAACGCTGATTGGCGCCATGATGCTTCACAAAGGCGAGGTGGATGGCTTGATTTGCGGCACCTGGACTACACCGGATGCGCATTTGCATTACATCGATCAAGTCATTGGTCTGCGCAAAGGCATCAGTACCTATGCCTGCATGAACGCACTCTTGCTGCCCGATCGCCAAGTGTTTTTGGTGGATACCCACATCAACTACGACCCCAGCGCCGAGCAATTGGCTGAAATCACCATCATGGCCGCTGAAGAAATGAAACGCTTTGGCGTTGTTCCTAAGGCCGCCTTGCTGTCGCATTCCAATTTTGGCAGCAGCAACCACGAGAGCGCCGTCAAAATGCGCCACACCTTGGCGCTGGTGCAAGCCAAAGCACCTTGGCTAGAGATTGACGGCGAAATGCATGGCGATGTGGCGATTGACACCCCGGCGCGTCGCAACCTGATGCCAGGCACCACCTTGCACAGCGATGCAAATTTGCTGGTTTTGCCAAATTTAGATTCGGCCAATATCGCCTACAACCTGCTCAAAACCGCTGCGGGCGGCAATATTGCCATCGGACCGGTGCTGCTGGGCGCGGCCAAACCGGTGCAAATCTTGACCGCCAGCACCACGGTTCGTCGGATTGTGAACATGACAGCCATCACAGTTGCGGACATTAACTCTACAAAATAAGGATTTATTCGTGTGCAAGCGCTAACTTAAGTTGTTTTGTTAACCCTGTTTGGCCCATAGACAAGTCTGTCAATCCTTGCAAATTTGTCCTGCTTGGCGGATAATTCGCGGCTGAAACACTCGGGTTAACTCGGGGGAAGTACCCACTTCCCCGCCTTCAACTTAAGGGATTGCTGTGGCAACAGACCTGCCTCTTCGTACTGTCAAAACCAATATTGTTCAGTCTATCCGCGCTTTTGGCGTGGCTGACCTGCAATCTTCGGCCGCTCAACTGGGTTATCACTTTTTGTACGCCAATTTGGCTGATGCCCAAAGCAAGCAAGACATTTTGGACATGACTGCCCTGCAGTTCACTTTCCCTGCCTTGGCCAGCAAGAACTTTGACGCCTTGTTCGACCACATGACCGACGCATTGCACAAATCCGGCGCCCAGCCTGGCTTTGTGTTGGTCTTGGAGCACATCCCCGCCCACGCCAAATTCGACAAAGAAGCACGCGAACAGCTGTTAGATGTGTTCCGTGAAGCCGCCGAATACTGGGCTGAGCGCAAAATTTCTTTCCGTTGCTTCTACTCTTTCTCGGTGGCACGCGCCGCCGCCTTAGAGCGCCTAAGCGACGCCAGCCCTGCGGGCATCGATTTGGGCGAGGGCGAAAAAATGCCCACCGACAAACTGGTGGACGTCTCTCCCTTGGCCTTGCGCATGAGCAGTCCGTTCAACGCTGGCTACTGGCTGACAGCAGCTTAAAGCGCTTACGCGCTTGCAAAAAAAAGCCCCGCTGGTCGGGGCTTTTTCACGCTTGGCTTTACTTCAAAACGCCAAATACCTTGCTCAGCAAAGCGCTGCCTGTGCCTATGGGGTCTTGGCGAATTTTCTTTTCTTCCTCGCCAATCATCAAAAATAAACCATCCAATGCTTTACCGTTGACGTAATGCTCCAAGGATGCATCTTGCGGCTTGATCAAGCCGAGTTTGGATGCCTTGCCAGCCACCGCGTTGTAT
>CANGPV010000112.1 GCA_947455935.1 Comamonadaceae bacterium | reverse complement strand
CGGTCTTTCCAAAGTTGGGAAAACAGTCCACCCCAACGTGCCACGGCATGGCATGGCATTCGCATGGCGCGTGAACTCAATACCGGCTACATGGAGTCGCTGACAGACGTTTTCCCTGAGCATCGCAAGGGCGAGTTAGGCGACGTGGCCAAAGTGAACTGTGCCACTTGCCACCAAGGCGCTTACAAGCCGCTTAACGGTGCCAAGATGCTCAAAGACTTCCCCGAATTAGCGGCACCGTCTGGTAAACCGGCCCAAGTGGCCGGCAACTAGAGCGTTTGCCGGCTTCACCCGCACGGCATGAGGCACACATGGTCAACCAAGATCCTGTGTCGCTTGCTGTGTCTGGGGTGGTGGTGGTCATCCTGGTCGATTACCTGAGGGCACAACAAGGCTGGGGTTGGCTGCGTTTGGTGCAAGGAGCCTCGGCCTTCAAAGGCACCCCTGGTTTGTTGTTCACCAAGGTCATGGGCAGTGGCCACCAAGGTGGCTTTAGCTTGCGACCCAGTGCAACCCACCAAGGCTTGATCTGTGTGTTTGACCATGCGGATAACGCTGACACATTTGTCAATGGCCCTTGGTTTGCCGCTTACCAAGAGCGAGCCAAGCAATGTATGGCCAGTGTGTTGGCCATCACCTCTTGTAAAGGTGCTTGGGATGGTCGTGCATGGGAAGTGACCTCCTCTGAACAGCTTGGGCGCTACGCATTTGACGCGGTGCTACCCAACATGGCGGCCATTACCCGTGCCAGCATTCGTCCTGCCAAAGCCGTGGCGTTTTGGCGTTACGCACCCGCAGCGCAAGCGGATTTAAGCAAAGCACCTGGATGTCAAGTTGCCATGGGCTTGGGCGAAGCGCCTTTGGTGAGACAGTGCACTTTCAGTGTGTGGGAAAACACCCAAGCCATGCTTGACTATGCGCATACAGGGGCTCACCAACAAGCCATCGCCGCAGCCTACAAAAACGATTTTTTCTCTGAATCCATGTTTGTGCGTATGCGCGTGCTGCGCACTGTGGGCGATTGGGTCACGCCCACACAGGAGCCAGACCATGACTGAACACAAAGTGGTCGTTATTGGTGCAGGCATGGCTGGTTTGGTCAGTGCGTTGCAATTGGCGCAACAAGGTTTGTCGGTGACTGTCGTTGACAAAGCAGAACAAGCCGGTGGCAAGGTGCGACAGATCATGGTGAATGGTGCTGGTGTGGACAGTGGTCCCACGGTATTCACCATGCGATGGGTGTTTGACCACATCATGGCTTCCATTGGCACACGCTTGGAAAACGAGCTTCGCATCAAGCCTTTGAATATCTTGGCGCGGCATTTTTGGGAAGACGGCTCGCAACTCGATTTGTATGCCGATCCCCACGCTTCTTATAACGCTGTCGTTCAGTTTGCGGGCCGCAGTGAAGCCGATCGCTTTGCGCAGTTTTGCAAAACCACCCGTGAGGTGTATGACGCTTTGGAAGGGCCTTTTATTCGATCCCCTTCACCCACCATGGCGCAGATGATGACCAGCTTAGGCCCACGTGGCTTGGCCACCTTGGCATCCGTGGGTCCTATGCGCAGCTTGTGGCATAGCTTGGGTAAGCACTTTACCGATCCTCGACTGCGTCAGTTGTTTGCGCGGTATGCCACTTATTGCGGCTCTTCGCCTTGGGAGGCGCCTGCCACCTTGATGCTAATTGCCCAAGTGGAAATGGACGGTGTGTGGGCGGTCGAGGGTGGCATGCATGCTTTGGCGCAATGCCTCATGCGTTTGGGACAAGCGCGTGGTGTGCGGTACCTGTTTAACAGCGAATGTGAACGCATAGAACTCACGCAAGGCAGGGTCTCCGGTGTGCGCTTGCGCAGCGGTGACAGCTTGCATGCTGACAGCGTGGTCTTCAATGGCGATATCGCAGCCTTGCGAACAGGCTTGTTAGGCCCAGGTGTGAAAAACGCGGTGTCGGGCAGGGTGCAACCGCGTTCCTTGTCGGCCATCACGTGGTCTATGCACGCGCCCACTTCGGGGGTGTCTTTGGACAGGCACAATGTATTTTTCCGCTCCAACTACGCCTCAGAGTTTGAATCGGTTTTTCAGCAAGGGCGCTTGCCTGCGCAACCCACGGTGTATGTCTGCGCCCAAGACCGTGGTACGGGTGAGACTGTCGACGGCCCCGAGCGCTTGCTGTGTTTGGTCAATGCCCCTGCCAATGGCGATAAGCGTGGCTTCACACCCCAAGAGTTGGCCGATTGCACCAACAGCAGCCAAGACCTGTTGGCGCGTTGTGGCTTGTCATTACAGTTGGAGCCTTCTTCATCATGCATTCGCACCACACCTCAGGACTTCAACCAACTCTTTCCAGCCACGGGCGGGGCCTTGTATGGCCAAGCCACACATGGATGGATGGCGGCCTTCGCCCGCTCGAACGCGAAAGCCCAGGTGCCGGGTCTGTATTTGGCGGGGGGCAGCGTGCACCCAGGGCCGGGGGTACCGATGGCGGCCATGTCGGGCCAACTGGCGGCCGCGGCCCTGATGGCCAACCTCGGTTTGACCAAATCGTCCCGCCCAGCGGCTACCTCTGGTGGTACCTTGACGCATTAAGTGACGATGGCCATCACGGCCTGACCATCATCGCCTTTGTGGGCAGTGTGTTCTCACCTTATTACGCATGGGCCAGGCGCAAGGGCAACGCCGATCCCGATAACCACTGCGCCTTGAATGTGGCGCTGTATTCCCGCCACGCCAAGCGTTGGGCCATGACCGAGCGAGCTGCACGTCACTGTCACCGCGACGCACAGCAATTCACCCTAGGTCCCAGCGAACTGCGATGGGATGGGCAGGCTTTGGTCATCAATATCAACGAAATAGGTGTGCCATTCCCGCACCGTGTGACAGGGCAGGTGAGGGTGTACCCCGAACGCTTGTTCAACTTCAGCACCGCGATTGATGCCCATGGCTTGCATCGATGGGGACCGATTGCACCCAGTGCACGGGTGGAAGTGACCCTGTCCAGCCCTGACCAAAGCTGGTCGGGCCATGGGTATTTGGATTCCAACGAGGGCGATGAGCCCATTGACAAATCATGCCGAGAGTGGGACTGGTCGCGCAGCCCTATGCAGGACGGCAGCACGGCGGTGATGTATGACATCCAAGGAAGGACTGCGCAGGGGGATAAGTTGCTGGCGCTTCGCTTTACCCCGCAAGGCGAGGTCTTGCCATTCCTTGCGCCTGAGCGGCAAACCTTGCCCTCCACCCTGTGGCGACTGGGCAGACGTATGCGCAGTGACGGCGGTGTGCGGGTAACTGAGCAATTGGAAGACACGCCGTTTTACCAACGTGCCTTGCTGCACAGCCAGTTGCTGGGGGAACAAGTGCAAAGCTTCCATGAAAGCATCACCATGTCGCGCTTGGTGTCGCCCGTGGTGCAGGCCATGTTGCCGTTTCGTATGCCCAGAAGAGCTTGAACTAGCACCCTTTGAACACTGGTTTTCTGCGCTCACCAAACGCCCTCACACCCTCAGCAAAATCTGCGGTGCGGCTGCTTTGCAATTCACGCTCACGCAGCGTTACTTCATCGTAGTGACCAGCGGCTATGTCGTTGAGCGAGCGCTTCATGGCTTGTGCAGCCAGCGGTGCCAAGGCCAGCACATCGTTGACGAGCGATTGAAGTTGCACTGGAAAATCTTCGGCAGAGGAAAAGCTTTCAAACAACCCCAAGGCTTGCAAATCCTTCGACGAGAAAACCCTTGCCGTGAGAAAAGCCCGCTTGGCCGCGGCAATGCCAAAGTGGCTGACATAGCGTTGCAAACCGCTGGGGTAGTAGTGCAAACCCAAAGCGGCAGCAGGCATGCGCCACTCGATACCCTCTAGCGCTAAGCGCACATCGCAGGCCAGCACCAAGTCGGTAGCACCTCCATAGATGCTGCCATTGAGCGCACAGACAGTGATGGGGCGCAGTTGGTTCAAAGCCTGCGGTACTTTTTCAAACGTGGTGGAGCCGTGATCGGCATCGCTGAAACCACCGATGTCATAGCCCGCACAAAACACAGGCTTGGGGTGTCCGTGGGTATTGGCGGTCAGCACCGCCACCTTGACGCTCATGTCTTGGTTGATTTGATCAAAATACTGCAACAGCAAGCCCAGATCAGCGTTTTCCAAACGGTTGCGTTGCGCCGGGTGGTTCAGGGTGATGGTGGCGACACCATCAGCGATGTGCAGAATCGGTGGGCTGCTTGGGTTAGCGAGAGCGCTCAATGCACCACCACAGGCACTTGCGTGGCGGGTGGCGTGTTACGACTGCGGTGGCAGCGCACCAAACCATCAATCATCACCATGCCAATGCCCGGGATGTCACCCAGTTGCACGCTCTCCAACAAGGTGCGACCTGCGGTTTCTTGCGCGCGGTCCATGAACACAAAGTCTGCAGCGCGACCCACCTCGATGAGGCCGCAATTGAGGTTGCGAATTCGCGCCGTGTTGCCGGTTGCAAAACAAATTACCAGCTCAGCAGGGATGTTGGCCAAGCTGGAGAGCAAGGCAATCATGCGCAACATACCCAAGGGCTGTACGCCCGACCCTGCGGGCCCGTCGGTACCCAAGATCACGCGGTGCGGGCATTTGAGTTCAAGCGCTGCTTTGGCGGCAGCGATGGCCACACGCTCGTTGCCGTTGTGCACGATTTCAATCGCACGGCTGGATTTTTCGCACAACTCGCACACATGCGCTTCGGACAAGGAGGTGTGTCCTCCGTTGATGTGCCCGATCACATCCGCATCAGCTTCAAGCACCACGTCTTTGTCAATCAAGCCCGAGCCAGGGATGGAGGGGCCGCCCGTGTGAATGGTGCTTTGGATGCCGTGTTTGCGTGCCCACGCCACCATCTCTTTGGCTTCATAACCTGCTTTGACCGAACCCAAGCCCACTTCGCCCAAGAGAGTCACGCCAGCAGCGGCCAACTCTTGGAAGTCGTGCTCGGTCATGCCTTTTTCGATGATGGGCGCACCCGCGATCACTTTCACGCCGCCAGGGCGAAAGTTGCTGAACGCCCTTTGCGCGGTGATGGCCAAGGCTTTCAAACCCACGATGTCTTTGGGGCGACCGGGCAGGTGCACCTCACCGGCCGAGACCATGGTGGTCACGCCGCCATTCATGGTGGAGTCAATCCAGCCGATTTGGTTTTGCCGTGGCGTCCAGTCGCCAAACACCGGATGCACATGGCTGTCGATCAAGCCAGGCGCCACGCAAGT
>CANGPV010000111.1 GCA_947455935.1 Comamonadaceae bacterium | reverse complement strand
GACCCAAGCCCGCTTGCACCATGGACACGCCGGTCATCAAGCCCCAAGCCCAAATGCCGGGCGCGACTTTGAAGGCGTCAGCCATGCCCTTGCGAAAAGCGGGATGGCGGAAATTGGCAGGGTCTAAAAACATATAGCTGGCATCACTGTCCCAACACAACGCCTTGCCAATCAGGCTGCCCACGCAACACATCGGCAAAGGCCAAACGCTTGCCGCCAGGCTTTTGCATCTGCGTCACCCGCATCACGCCTTGGCCGCAGGCCACGTCCAAGCCCTGCTCGCTGGCTTGCAACACGGTACCGGGGGCTTGGTCAGTTGTTGCGGACAACGCACGTGCGGACCAAACCTTTAAAGCCTGCCCTTGCCACACGGTGTGCGCCCCTGGAAAGGGGTCAAAGGCACGCACGCGGCGCGACAGCACCTCGGCGCTGAGTGACCAGTCGATCAGCGCTTCATGTTTGTCAATCTTGGCGGCATAGCTAACACCTTGCGTTGGTTGAGCCACTGCGTTTAACTGAGGCAGTTGCGCCAAGGTTTGCAAAATACCTTGGGCACCCAAGCTGGCCAGCTTGTCGTGCAGCGAGGCGCTGGTTTCATCGGCTGACAAAGGCAAGGCTTGACGCCACAACACGGGACCGGTGTCCAAGCCTTCGTCCATGCGCATGATGCACACACCGCTCTCCTTATCTCCCGCTTCGATGGCGCGTTGAATGGGCGCAGCACCACGCCAGCGTGGCAGCAAAGAGGCATGGATATTCAAGCAACCCAAGGGCACGCTGTGCAGCGTCCACGAGGGCAGCAACAAACCATAGGCCACCACCACCATAGCCTCGGCCTGTGCTTGGGCAATGGCGGTTTGGGCAGCGGCGGCTTCATCGGGGTAGTTGCCATCCAAGCGCAAACTGGTGGGTTGGCACAGTGCCATGCCGTGTTGCAAGGCGTATTGCTTGACCGCAGAGGCTTGCATTTGCATGCCGCGACCGGCAGGGCGGTCGGGTTGGGTCAGTACCAAGGCGATGTCATGACCGCCAGCGTGCAACGCAGCCAACGCCGTTTGGGCAAAAACCGGCGTGCCGGCAAAGACCAAGCGCATGGCTTAGCGCTCGAGTTCGCGTTGTGCTTTGACCAGCTTGCCGCGTATGCGGGTGCGTTTGAGCAAGGACAGGTACTCGACAAACACCTTGCCCATGAGGTGGTCCATCTCGTGCTGAATGCACACGGCCATCAAGCCATCGGCTTCATAAGTTTGCATATTCCCATGTTCATCCAAGGCTTGAATTCTGACTTGTGCTGCGCGTTCAACATTGTCAAAAACGCCAGGCACCGACAAGCAGCCTTCTTCGCCCTTGATGCGCTCATCGCTTTTCCACAGCAACTCGGGGTTGATCATCACCAAGGGCTGGTTGTGTTCTTCAGACACATCCATCACCACCACGCGTTCATGCACATTCACTTGGGTGGCGGCCAGGCCCACGCCTTTGGACTCGTACATGGTCTCGATCATGTCCGCCGCCAGGGTGCGTATGCGGTCGTCGACCACGGCAACCGGTTTGGCCACGGTGTGCAAGCGGGGGTCGGGGTAGGAAAGAATGGTAAGTATTGCCATGGGGCTGTATTGTCGCTTTTTTGCCGTGCGGGGTGAAGTTTGGCTGATGAATAACCGCATTGCCACCTGATCCTTGGTCGTCGTTTGGTTTTTAAGCTCATGAACCTCTTACCTTGGAGTTCATGCCATGCTTGTGTCACACGATGCCTCGCTTCTTCCCGCCCCCACCCAGCCCGCACACTGGCGGGAAGCTTTGCGCTTATGGCTCACCCCGGGTGTGGGCCCGCAAGCAGCACGAAAACTATGGCAAGCCTGCGGTTCGTTATCTGCCATTCAAACCCTGACATGGGCGCAATGCGCCGAACTGGTCGGTGCGCAAGCTGCGACGGCTTTGCAAACCGAGCCCACAGCATGGGCTGCGCAGTGCGAGCGCACACAGCAATGGTTGGCCCAAGCGGATCCAGGCGTGAGCCATGCGGTGTGGACATGGGACGATGCGGACTATCCCGTCGGTTTGCTGGCTTTGCATGACGCCCCTTTGCTGGTGTACGCACGGGGGCAGTTGCAGCGACCCTTGGGGCCTGCCTTGGCGGTGGTGGGCAGTCGCAACCCCACACATCAGGGACGGGAAAATGCCCGCGCCTTTGCCCACAGCTTGTCGGCGGGAGGTTATGCAGTGGTCTCGGGCATGGCCATGGGCATTGATGCCGCTGCACATCTGGGGGCCATGCAAGCGGATGCGGGCGGTCACTGCCCCACGGTGGCTGTGGTGGGCACGGGGTTGGATCAGGTGTATCCACGCCAACACCTTGGCTTGTCGCAAGACATTGCCGCTTGCGGCTGGGTCATCAGCGAACTGCCCTTGGGCACACAGCCTTTGGCGCATCACTTCCCCCAACGCAACCGCTTGATTGCAGGATTAAGCCAAGGCGTGTTGGTGGTGGAGGCGGCTTTGAAATCGGGTTCTCTCATCACCGCGCAACTGGCTTTGGACCAAGGCAAAGAGGTGTTCGCTATTCCTGGCTCCATCCACTCGGCCTTGTCGCGTGGCTGCCATGCCTTGCTACGCCAAGGCGCCAAGCTGGTGGAGAACACCCAAGACATTGTCGAAGAGATGCCGCCCATCAACGGTCTGCCGCTGCCACCTTGGGAAGCCTATTTGCCCGATGTGTTGCAAAAGCCTGATGCAATGGCGGTGTGGTCTGCTTTGGGCGATGAGGCGCACAGTGTGGACGTGCTGGTGTTGCGAAGCGGCTTGGCGGTGTCACAGGTGTTGGCGGTGTTGCACGAACTGCAAGAACACGCATGTGTGGCCATGAACAGTGCGGGAAGTTACCAACGCATTCAGCGCAGTAGAGTCTGATGCATCAAGACAGTTGCTATAGAAATAAGCAACCGAAACATGACGGCTGGAGGGCTTTGAAAACAAGGTATATTCTCGCCATATGTTCGATGTTCTTGTGTATGTGTACGAACACTACTGGCGCGGCGAGGCCTGTCCTGAGTTACCCCTCTTAGGACGCAAACTCAGTGCCGCCGGCTTTGACGCCGATGAAATCGAGCAAGCGTTGTCTTGGCTCGCGGGATTACACACCGCTGCGCAAAACGCCGAAACCATTCAAATCAACGCACCCAAAACTGCTTGGGAAACTGCGTATGTGCAGTCACCCACCAGCATGCGTGTGTATTCCATCGCAGAGCAGCAGCAGTTGGGCGCTGCGGGCTTGGGCTTTATCACCTTCATGGAAGGTGCGGGCGTGTTGCCCCCTCAGGTGCGCGAGATTGTGGTGGACCGCGCCATGGCGGTGAATACCCACCCCATCAGCTTGGATGATTTGAAAATCATCGTGCTGATGGTGTACTGGAGTGCGGGCATAGAGCCCGATGCTTTGGTGTTGGACGAGTTGTGCGACGACGTGACCGATCGCATCGCCCACTGAACAGCGTTAAACCACGGCCCCTGCGTTCGGGTCGTTCGGGTCTTCTTCAGGGCCGTCTTTTTTCACCGCTTTGATCAAGTCTTCACGGCGAATACCCAGCCACATGGCAATCGCTGCGGCCACAAAGACCGACGAGTAAATACCAAACAAAATACCAATGGTCAGCGCCATGGCGAAATAGTGCAGTGTGGCGCCGCCAAACAACAGCATGGACAAGACCATCAGCTGGGTACAGCCGTGGGTGATGATGGTGCGGCTGATGGTGGAGGTGATGGCGTTGTCAATAATTTCCACCGTGCTCATCTTGCGGTAGCGGCGAAAGTTTTCGCGTACCCGGTCAAAAATCACCACCGACTCGTTGACGGAGTAGCCCAGCACGGCCAACACCGCAGCCAGCACAGGCAGCGAAAACTCCCATTGGAAAAAGGCGAAAAAGCCCAAGATGATGACCACGTCATGCAAGTTAGCAATGATGCCGGCCACCGCGTACTTCCACTCGAAACGGATGGCCAAATAAATCATGATGCCAATGACCACACAGGCCAAGGCTTTGAGGCCATCGATGGCCAGCTCGTCGCCTACTTGCGGACCGACAAACTCTGTGCGACGCAACTCGGCGCTGGCGTCCATCTCTTTGAGACTGCCCAAGACCTTGGTGCTGAGTTCGGCCGCATTGCTGCCTTTGGCCGCAGGCATACGGATCAGCACGTCCCGCGCGGAACCAAAGTTTTGTACTTGCACATCGTTGATGCCCAAGGCGGCGATGCGATCGCGCATGGGGTCGAGCGCCACGGGTTGCGCAAAGCTCACCTCCATCAAGGTGCCGCCGGTGAACTCCACCGACAAATGCAGACCTCGACTGAAGAGGAAAAACACCGCGGCTAAAAACGTGATGAAAGACACGGCGTTAAACACCAGCGCATGGCGCATGAACGGTATGTCTTTGCGGATTTTGAAAAATTCCATGGCAGGCTTTCTTTAATCGGCTTTGGCTTTGGCAATCACGTCTTGGGTGGCGGCATCGGGCTTCCACACCGTACCAATCGAGACGGTTTGCAAACGTTTTTGGCGGCCATACCAAAGATTGACCAAGCCGCGTGAGAAAAACACTGCCGAGAACATGCTGGTAAGAATACCTAAGCAATGCACCACGGCAAACCCTCGCACTGGCCCTGAGCCAAACGCCAACAGCGCCAAACCAGCGATCAAGGTGGTGACGTTGGAATCCAAAATGGTGGACCAAGCGCGGTCATAGCCCATGTGAATCGCCGTTTGCGGTGCCGCGCCGTTGCGCAACTCTTCGCGCACACGCTCATTGATCAGCACGTTGGCATCAATCGCCATGCCCAGCACCAGCGCCATCGCCGCCATGCCTGGCAAGGTGAGGGTGGCTTGCAACATCGAGAGCACCGCCACCAACAGCAGCAAATTGACGGCCAGCGCAATGCTGGAGATAACACCAAACAATGCGTAGTAAATACACATGAAAGCGGTGACAGCGACAAAGCCCCATGTCACGCTGTCAAAACCTTTGGCGATGTTTTCTGCGCCGAGGCTGGGGCCAATGGTGCGCTCTTCGATGATTTCCATCGGTGCGGCCAGTGAGCCTGCACGCAGCAAAAGCGCTGTGTCAGCCGCTTCAACCGTGCTCATGCGGCCCGAAATTTGCACACGTCCGCCGCCAATTTCGCTGCGGATGACAGGCGAGGTGACGACTTCGCCTTTGCCTTTTTCAAACAACAAAATCGCCATGCGTTTGCCCACGTTTTCGCGCGTGATTTCTTTGAAGATGCGAGCGCCTTTGGCGTCCAAGGTCAGATG
>CANGPV010000110.1 GCA_947455935.1 Comamonadaceae bacterium | reverse complement strand
CCAAACTGCCGGTATCGGTCAAGGAATACCTGACCCTGTTGGAAGCGCTGCAAGCCAATGTGGTGGGCCCCAACAGCGACGCCAGCAGCATGGATGATTTTTACCACCTCAGTCGCATGATTTTGGTGAAGGATGAAAAGCATTTCGATAAGTTCGACAAAGCCTTTGGCGCTTATTTCAAAGGCGTGGAGATGTTGACCGACTTCACCGCCGACGTGCCTTTGGAGTGGCTGAAGAAAACTTTAGAGAACGAACTCACGCCCGAGCAAAAAGCCGCCATCGACAAAATGGGCTGGGACGAGCTCATGGACACCTTAAAGAAACGCTTGGAAGAACAAAAAGAACGCCACGAGGGCGGCAATAAATGGATTGGCACCGGCGGCACCTCACCTTTTGGCAACAGCGGCTACAACCCGCAAGGCATACGCATTGGCGGTAAAGGCGGCAACAAAAGCGCTGTGAAGGTGTGGGAGCAGCGGGCCTACCAAGACTATGACGACGCCGTTGAACTGGGTACGCGCAACATCAAAGTGGCGCTGCGCCGACTGCGCCGCTTTGCACGTGAAGGCGCCGAAGACGAATTCGATTTGGACAACACCATCCGCAGCACGGCTGCCAATGCGGGCTACCTAGATATCAAGATGCGGCCCGAACGCCACAACCATGTGAAAGTGTTGTTGTTGATGGATGTGGGTGGCACCATGGACGAGCATGTGGCACGGGTGGAAGAGCTGTTCTCAGCGGTGAAGGGTGAGTTTAAGCACCTTGAGTTTTTCTATTTCCACAACTGTGTGTATGACTTTCTGTGGAAAAACAACCGCCGCCGCTTCGCTGAAAAGTTCGACACCTGGGATGTGATCCGCAAGTACAACAAAGACCATAAGCTCATCTTTGTGGGTGATGCCACCATGAGCCCCTATGAAATTTTGCAGCCCGGCGGCAGCGTGGAATACAACAATGAAGAAGCCGGTGCAGAATGGCTGCAACGCTTGACCCACGCCTACCCTAAATTCGCTTGGATCAACCCCGAGCCCTTGGGTGTGTGGCAATACCGGCAAAGCATCAGCATCATCCAGCAGTTGGTCAGCAACCGCATGTTCCCGCTGACCCTCAAGGGTTTGGAAGATGCGATGCGCATGCTCAGCAAATAATTCTTTTTCTCGTCATATTGCAAATCTATATTTCTAGCCTTCAACACTAGGATGCGTGCCGTGCAAAACTCTCTACCTCGACCCCTTAACAGAAGAAACATTTTGCAACTGTTAGGCACCAGCCCCGTGCTTTTGGCAGGTGGCTCTTTGTTTGCTTTGCCCGCCCAATCGGCAGATGCCAAACCCTACGCAACTTCAGTCAAATTCAATCCCTCTAGCAACCCATCCACCGTGGCTCAACGCGCTGCGGTCTTCACCGATGCCACCGTCGACATCACCTACAGCGACAACACCGTCAAGTATGCGCAAGCCTTGAGCTTTATCGAGCTTTTCCGCACTGGCGACACCCTCTTAAAACCACCTGCTGCAGGTGGCGGAAAGGTTCTCGCTGCGGGCTACACACGCCCTGACGGGATCACCCCCATTGTGGACACCGATGGCAAACAAATGTTCTCTGACTGTGTTGACGGCCAGTCCTTGATCCAACTTGCCAAGCCCTCGGTGCCTGGCATAGACGGCAACACCTTGTTTTTGGTGACGCAATATGAATACAAGTCGGTCAATTTGGCTGGCGCAGCCATTTATGGCACTTTGCCCTGCCCGATCTCCATCACCACCTTGTCGCAGAACCCCCAAACCGGCGCATTAAGCGTCAAGTACCTCTACCCCTTGCCGACCCAGGCCGTGCATGGTTTGTGGACTACCTGCGCCGGTAGTCTCTCGCCTTGGAACACCCATTTATCCAGCGAAGAGTACGAGCCTGATGCTTGGTTGGTGATGATGCGAAAAGCCAAAGGCTCGGCATTGACCGCAGCTGAGTTAACGGGTTGGAGGGCGTCGCACATGTCGTTGGCAAACACCAGTCTGTCTAAGTTCTTTGAATTCAGCCGCAACACCTTGGATGCACCGAACACACCCGAGGCAAATACCACGGCCAACCCTTACCACTATGGACATGTGCCTGAAGTCACCGTCAACCCCGACGGCACAGGGAGCATTCAAAAACACTATTGCTTAGGCAGAATTTCCCGCGAGTTGGTGCAGGTCATGCCCGACCAACAAACCGTGTTGATGGGCGACGACTACACCGGTGGTGCCCTGTTCATGTTCATCGCAGACACAGCGGGCGACTTGTCATCGGGTACTTTGTATGGTGCCAAGATGGAACAAACCAGCGCCACTTACGGCGGCACGTTTAAACTGAGTTGGATCAAGCTGGGCAGCGCCAGCAGCAAAGACATCAAAGCCTTGGCGGATTCACTCTCGCCTAAAGACATCTTGGATGTGCGTTTCACCGATCCCACAGACGCCAGTTACACCAAGTTGGCTTTGGATGGCTGGGGCTACCAATGGGTGAAAGTGCTAGCCCAGCAAGCCAAAGCCGCTGCTTTTTTAGAAACCCACCGCTTTGCAGCCATTGCGGGCGTCACCATGGAACTCACCAAGCTCGAAGGTGTGAGTGTTAACGCCAAAGACAAAATTGCTTATTTCGCAGTTTCACGCATTGAAACCACCATGTTGGCGGGCCCTGAACAAACGGCTACCACCCGCCCCGAAACAGACGATATCCAATTGCCAGCGCTGCGTCCCGGTGGCGTGTATGCAGCCCCATTGAGTGCCGGGCAATCGGACACCATGGGGCAAGCCATTCCAAGTGCGTGGGTGCCCACCTCCTTTTATGTACCCCATGGCTTGCTCGGTGAAAACCTCGCCACAGATGCAGACGGCAACAACGCCAATCTGCTCAAAATTTCCCAGCCTGACAATGTGAAGTTTTCGGAATCCATGCGCACTTTGTTTGTGGGAGAGGATGGTTCCGGACACTTGAACAACTATGTTTGGGCCTACAACGTGGACACACAGCAACTGACCAAACTGCTGTCCACACCCGCTGGAGCCGAGTGCACAGGTTTGCAAGCCGTTGACAACCTCAACGGCTTTGCCTATGTCATGTCGGCTTTTCAGCACGCTGGCGACTGGTCTTACAACGCCACCACAGGCACCGGAACCCTGAATGGCAAAACCGTGCCTGCTGAGCTCATGTCAGCCATCAGCAGCCAGTGGGGCGGCATCAACCAACAATCTGCTGTGGGCTATATCAGCGGTTTGCCTGTGGTTCGCACTTAAGTCGACCTTAAACTAGCCCCCGCTGCCACCGTAGTTCAATGGATAGAACTCTCCCCTCCTAAGGGAGTGATACAGGTTCGATTCCTGTCGGGGGCACCATCAATTACCTTAATTTTTCTAGGGATTATTTCTTGGGGTTTATCCCGCCTACAAAAGATCCAAAGCACCTTGTTTTGGTAGCCATAGCCAATTAAATTAAGTGTTTATGCGAACACTAGGTTGACTGTTGTGAAAACTCGTTATCTGGTTGGGTTATTCAGCGCACTCTTGTTGTGCTCGGGTTTGGCATATGCCCACCCGCATTTGCGCTTGGCCTATCAACTTCAACCTTTGCTGGTCAACGGTGCATTGCAAGGCTTTCACATCAGCTGGCAGATGGATGCGCAAAACAGCTTGCTGGTTCGGGAAAACATCGATTTGAACCAAAACGGTCTGCTTGACGCAGATGAACTGCAAGCCTTCGCCGATGGCAACCAGTCGCTCATGCAACCCTATAACTATTTTTTAACCCTTGAGGACGGGCAAAGTTCGTTGCCCTTGTTATTTGCAGTGAGTAACTTTTCCGCACGTGATGGCGGACGCGGCTTTCAAGGCGGGGTTTACCTTGAGTTTGATGTGCAACTTGCTCAACCCTTAAGTCACAACCAAGCGCTGTTGCAAATGCAAGATCCCACTTGGTACATAGGTTTTATGCCGCGCATGGGTCAAGTGCTGGCAGCAGACAGTGAGTGCAGTTCCGATATCACGCGTGAAAAACGCCAAACGCCTACCCAAGGCGAACAAGAAGTTCAACGTATCGTTGTTCAATGTGCAAAGGGTGCCGCGGCTCAGCCCAATGCACAGGTTTCCCCCCTCAATGAGCCCATCAACGGAGACAAATCATGAAAATCAAAAAAATTGCTGCCGCTTTCTTGGCAAGCGCCCTCTTGGGTACTTTGTCCATGGGCAGCGCCTTTGCCTATGAGAGCTGCTACAAATCCAAGTGGGGTCCCAATGACCAAGCTGGCGCGATCAACAACATTACCCAAGAGAATATTTTGGCTGCAGCTAAGTTAATTAAGCAGGGTAAGTCCATGCGCATGGCGATAGAAACCAGCAGCAAAACACCGGCCTACCCACCCCGCTCCTATTCCGTGACCATCGTAAAACCAGGTCAAGACTATGGACAAACCTTGGGTAACACTAAAACTGTTTACCACGACGATATTTTGAACACTTGGGTGGGTATTGGCACACAGTTGGATGGACTGGGCCATATCGGTATTGACAACGTGTTCTACAACTGCACACCCGGCATTGAAATCACCGGCATCAGCGGTTTGAAAAAATTCGGCATTGAAACGGTTCCTGCCGTGGCCACCCGCGCTGTCATTTTGGATATGACAGGCTTGATGGGCAAAGACATCGTCCCAGAAGGTACCGCCTTTAACCAACCTGAAATTGAAGCAGCCCTCAAGCGCCAAGGCAATATGAAAATCAACAAAGGCGATATTGTGATTTTCTATACCGGCTGGCACAAACTGCTGGGTGTGGATGACAAGAAAAACGGCTCCGTGGAGCCTGGCTTGGGCGTACAAGGTGCTCGCTACTTGGCATCCTTGGGTGTCGCCATGATCGGCTCAGACACATGGGCTTTGGAAGTCATCCCCTTTGAGAACGAAGGTCAAGTCTTCCATGTGCACCAAATTTTGCTAGCTGAGCACGGCGTCTTCATTTTGGAGAATGTGGTTGCTGAACAGGCTGTCAAAGATAAGGTTTATGAAGGCATGATCACCGTTGGCCCCCACCGCACCACCGGTTCGGTACAAGCCATTGTGAACCCTACTTTTGTCTACTGATCTCTTACTGTCATATGAAAAAGGCACCCTCGGGTGCCTTTTTTTATGTCAACGCCTCATCAGTATTTTTTCGCTGCTGGCAACTCTGCAAAGGCCTCATGGATAGTAGACACCTGCCCGCAGTGCGCAGCGGTGTAACCTGGAAGTTGATTGACCGCAAATTGAAACTCATCACTGTTGAGCACCTTGAGCACGGCTTGCAAATGGGGACGCTCTAAGTCGGATTGGTTGCACAACAAAAAATAACGCTCGGTGGCCAAGGGCAAAAACTCCAACTTAAAGCGCCTGGCGGGCGTTTCCACGCCAAAACCCACATCGGCCATGCCACT
>CANGPV010000109.1 GCA_947455935.1 Comamonadaceae bacterium | reverse complement strand
TGTTAATTTAGGTTTTCCTGCGGTACGCAAAAAAACACCACCTTCAACCACCTCCACTTTGATGGGTTGCCCGCGGGTGAAGTGAGCGGCTTTTGCCACCTTAGCGGTGATGCGAACTGCGAGGCCGTTACCCCATTCTTGAATTGTCTGATCGACGGACACGATGGCTGTCATTGAAATGCTCCCTAAGCCCAGCAGGAGTTTATTCGGATTTGCAATAGGTATCAACATGTATCAACAATTTCGTGTCTTTGTCACAAGTCTTGGCCTACAGATTGCCTCAGGGCTTTGCCCTTCGGAATGACAGCTCCTCGCAATGACGCTGTGGGCTCGTTAGACTAGCCACCTTTTGCCCAACAGACACACTGGAGTACACATGGCCCTGAGCGAACAAGACGTCAGCAACGCGTTGAAAACCGTGGTCGACCCTCTCACTGGCCAAGACTTTGTTAGCAGCAAATCGGTCAAAAACCTGCAAATCAAAAGCGGCGATGTCAGTTTCGAAGTGGAGTTGGGCTACCCCGCTAAAAGCCTGTGGGCGGCTTTCGAGCAGCAGTTGCAACACGTGGTGGGTCACGTCAGCGGCGTGACCTCTGTCAAGGTCAAGGTCACTTCCAAAGTAATCGCCCATGCAGCGCAGCCCGGCGTGGCGCTGTTGCCGCAGGTGAAAAACATCATCGCGGTGGCCTCGGGCAAAGGCGGCGTCGGCAAATCCACCACCGCCGCCAATTTGGCGCTGGCCTTGGCCGCTGAAGGTGCGAGTGTGGGCTTGCTGGACGCTGATATTTACGGCCCCAGCCAGCCCATGATGATGGGCTTGTCGGGCAGACCCGAAAGCGCGGATGGCAAAACCATGCAACCGCTCGAAGCCCACGGTGTGCAGGTCATGTCGATAGGTTTTTTGGTGGCGCAAGACCAAGCCATGGTGTGGCGCGGTCCCATGGCCACGCAGGCGCTGGAGCAGTTGCTGCGCCAAACCAACTGGCGGGACTTGGATTACCTTATCGTCGACATGCCCCCTGGCACGGGTGACATTCAATTGACGCTGAGCCAACGTGTGCCGCTGACGGGTGCGGTCATCGTCACCACGCCGCAAGACATTGCCTTGATAGACGCTTTGAAGGGCATTCGCATGTTCCAAAAAGTAGGCGTGCCGATTTTGGGCATCGTGGAAAACATGGCGGTGCATGTGTGCAGCCAGTGCGGTCATGCCGAGCACATCTTTGGCGTGGAAGGCGGCAAAAAAATGGCCAACGCAGAAGGCATGGCGTATTTGGGCGCACTGCCTTTGAGCATGGCCATACGCGTGCAAGCCGACAGCGGCCTGCCCAGCGTGGTGGCTGAACCCGATGGCGAGGTCACTGCCATCTACAAGGCCGTGGCGCGTCAATTGGCGGTGGCGGTGGCTGCCAAAGCCAAAGATTTTTCTTCTAAGTTCCCCACCATCAAGGTGTCCAAAGACACCTGAAGCCGAGCAGCATCCAAGATGCATTAAAGTGCATGGATGCGCAACACCCTGTCTGAGGACAAACACCCCTTTCTGATTGCCTTGGGAGACCGTGTGCGAGCCCTGCGCGCTCGCCGTGGTCTGTCGCGCAAAGCTGCATCGGCCCGTGCGCAGGTGTCTGAGCGGCATTGGGCGAATTTGGAATCGGGTACCGGCAACGCATCCGTGTTGGTGTTGTTGCAAGTGGCCAAGGCCTTGCAATGCGACTTGGTGACCTTGCTGCAAGAAGCGCCAGCCGCTGGCAGCTTGCGGCGTCAACACATCGCTTTGATTGGTTTGCGCGGCGCGGGCAAGTCCACCCTAGGCCAGCGTTTGGCCAAAGAGCTGGGCTATGTCTTCATCGAACTCAGCCGCGTCATCGAACAACTGGCCGGCTGCAGCATCAGCGAAATTCATGGTCTTTATGGGCCCGAGGCTTACCGCCGCTATGAGCGCCGCGCATTGGAAGACAGCTTGGCGAACCACACCCATGTGGTGTTGGCGACGCCTGGTGGTTTGGTGTCTGAGGACACCACCTTCACCATGCTGCTGGCGCAGTGCTTCACCATCTGGTTGCAAGCCACGCCCGAAGACCATATGGCGCGGGTTTTGGCGCAAGGCGATACCCGTCCCATGGCAGCCAGCACCGAAGCCATGCAAGATTTGCAACGCATCCTCAGCAACCGCAGCCCGTTTTATGCCAAGGCTGATGTGCATATCGACACCAGCGCACAGTCCGAGGAGCAAAGCTTTCAGTCGCTGAAAAAGGCTTGGTTGGCTCAGTTGTGAAAATGTGCAATATATTGCATTAATCAAGAGAATTTCTGCACGATGATGCACGGCTTCGCAGGAGAGCCCGCATGTCTGATTTCACCGTTGATTACCAAACTCACCCCAGCCAATACCGCCATTGGTCTTTGAAGGTGGAGGGCGAGGTCGCCACCTTGTCACTGGACATCCAAGAAGACGGCGGCATCTTGCCCGGCTACAAGCTCAAGCTCAATTCCTATGACTTGGGCGTTGACATTGAATTACACGACGCCTTGCAAAGGGTGCGTTTTGAACATCCCGAAGTCAAGTCTGTGGTGGTCACGAGTTTGAAGGACCGCATTTTTTGCTCTGGCGCCAACATCTTCATGTTGGGCTTGTCCACCCATGCGTGGAAGGTGAATTTTTGTAAATTCACCAATGAAACACGCAATGGCATCGAAGACAGCAGCCGCCACAGTGGCTTGAAATTCGTCGCAGCGGTCAACGGTGCGTGTGCAGGTGGTGGCTATGAATTGGCGCTGGCCTGTGACGAGATTGTCTTAGTGGATGACCGCTCCAGCAGCGTGTCGCTGCCTGAAGTGCCTTTATTGGGCGTGTTGCCTGGCACGGGTGGTTTGACCCGCATCACCGATAAGCGCCATGTGCGCCATGACCATGCTGATATTTTTTGCACCAGCGTGGAAGGTGTGCGTGGCCAAAAAGCCGTCGATTGGCGCTTGGTCGACGCCATCGCCAAGCCTGCACAGTTTGCTGAAGTGGTTGCCAAGCACGCACACGACTTGCCTGCACACAGCCAAAGGGCGGGCATGGCAGCCCGAGGTCAGGGCGTGGAGCTTAAGCCCTTGCACAAAACCACCACGGCTGACAGTTTGAGCTACACCTATGTGAATGTGGCGATCGACCGTGCCAAGCGCACCGCCACCCTCACCGTGTCAGCACCTAAAGCAGCGGTTCCCAGCAGCCTAGAAGCCATTCAACTCGCAGGCGACGCTTGGTACCCACTGCAAATGGCGCGTGAGTTGGATGATGCGATTTTGTGTCTGCGTACCAATGAGTTGGACATTGGTACATGGCTGCTCAAGACCAGCGGCGATCAAGCTTGGGCTTTGCAATCGGATGCGGTGCTGCTGCAACACCAAGAGCATTGGTTGGTCAACGAAACCATCGGCTTGCTGCGCCGCACTCTGGCGCGCTTGGATGTGTCTTCACGCTCGATGTTTGCGCTGATCGACGAGGGTTCGTGTTTTGCGGGCACCTTGGCCGAATTGGCGCTGTGCGCTGACCGCGCTTACATGCTGGCCCTGCCCGATGCGCCAGACACAGCGCCTCGTGTGGTGTTGAATGAATTGAACATGGGTTTCTTTCCCATGGTGAACCACCAGTCACGTTTGCAACGTCGCTTCTATGAAGAAACCGCGCCACTCGAAGCCGTGCGTGCTGCTTTGGGTCAAGCCTTGGACGCAGACCAAGCGCTGGCTTTGGGACTGGTCACTGCTGCGCCCGATGATATTGACTGGGCGGACGAGTTGCGTATCGCCATCGAAGAGCGTGCTGCCATGTCGCCCGACTCGCTCACCGGCTTGGAAGCGAATTTGCGCTTCAGCCAAAAGGAATCCATGGAGACCCGTATTTTTGGCCGCTTGTCGGCTTGGCAAAACTGGATCTTCAACCGCCCCAATGCTGTGGGCGACAAAGGCGCCCTCAAGGTTTACGGCAAAGGCGAAAAAGCCGCTTTCGATTTCAACCGCATTTAATTGGGGTCAGATCCCAATTAATTTCCTCCATCTCATCAGGAAACAACATGTCAGCCATCAACTACAGCGAAAAAATCCCCAACAACGTCGACCTCGGCGGCGACCGCACTCTGCAACGCGCTTTGGAGCAGTGGCAACCCAACTTCATCAATTGGTGGGACGACATGGGCCCCGAAGGCAGCACCGACAGCGAGGTGTATTTGCGCACCGCCGTCAGCGTTGACCCACAAGGCTGGGCGCAATTTGGCCATGTGAAGATGCGTGACTACCGTTGGGGCATCTTTTTGAACCAAGGCGAGGCCGAGCGCAAAATCCATTTCGGCGACCACAAAGGCGAGGCCGCATGGCAGGACGTACCTGGCGAGCACCGCGCCAATTTGCGCCGCATCATCGTGACGCAAGGTGACACCGAGCCAGCCTCTGTGGAGCAGCAACGCCACTTGGGCCTCACCGCGCCCAGCATGTACGACTTGCGCAATCTGTTCCAAATCAATGTGGAAGAGGGCCGCCACCTGTGGGCCATGGTGTATTTGCTGCACAAACATTTTGGCCGCGATGGCCGCGAAGAAGCCGAGGCATTGCTTGAGCGTCGCAGCGGCCAAGAAGACAACCCGCGCATCTTGCAAGCCTTCAACGAGCAAACGCCCGATTGGCTGAGCTTCTTCATGTTCACCTACTTCACCGACCGCGACGGCAAGTTCCAACTTTGTGCCTTGGCCGAGAGCAGTTTCGACCCACTGGCTCGCACCACCAAGTTCATGCTGACCGAAGAGGCGCACCACATGTTTGTGGGCGAGTCCGGCATCAGCCGCATCATCCAACGCACCTGCGCCAAGATGAATGAGCTTAAAACCGACGACGTGGGTCAACTGCGTGCCGCAGGAGTGATTGATTTGCCCACCATCCAGCGCTACTTGAATTTCCATTTCAGCGTGACCATCGATTTATTTGGCGCCGACGAGTCCAGCAACGCCGCCACGTTTTATTCCACCGGCATCAAAGGCCGCTACGAAGAAGGCAAGCGGGATGACGACCATGTGTTGCGCGGCCAAACCTACAAGGTCTTGCATGTGGTCAATGGCCAGTTGCAAGAAAAAGAAGTGCCCATGCTCAATGCGCTGAATGAAGTGCTGCGTGATGACTACATCAAGGACTCGGTAGGCGGCGTTGACCGTTGGAACCGCGTCATCGACAAAGCCGGTTTGCCGCATCGCCTGAGCGTGCCGCACAAAGCGTTTCACCGCAACATTGGCGCTTTGTCGGGTGCCAAGGTGTCGCCCGATGGCCGCGTGGTGTCTGAAAGCGAATGGAATGCCAAAGTCGGCGAATGGTTGCCAACCGCTGAAGACCGCGTATTTGTGCAAAGTCTGATGGGCCGTGTGGTCGAACCTGGCAAGTTTGCCAATTGGATTGCGCCACCAGCGATTGGCATCAACCGCCAGCCC
>CANGPV010000108.1 GCA_947455935.1 Comamonadaceae bacterium | reverse complement strand
TTGTTCGGACAAAATCAGCAACTCGTCGCCCGTGACCGATTGGTTCAAAGGCGCACCGCGCTCTTTCCAATCGGGAAACAATTCGTTCATGGCACGAGGGTCCATGACAGCACCCGACAAAATATGCGCGCCGGGTTCGGAGCCTTTTTCTAACACCACCACCGACAAGTCGTGGCCTTTTTCCATGCAGAGTTGTTTCAAGCGAATGGCCGTGGCCAAACCACCTGGGCCGCCACCCACTACCACCAGGTCATAGTCCATGGCCTCGCGGGGACCAAATTGTTCAAGCAAATCGTGGGGAGTCATAGAGGAGATGTAGAAGATGTCATTGCAGCGACAGATTCTATTCTCAGTGGTATGTGCTTATGGCCATAATCTCTTGCACGCACTGCAGTTGCAGCTAACGCATTGATTTTGTATCTTCAGGAGTTCAACATGGCATACAGCCTTGATTTATCTGGACGTGTGGCCTTGGTCACAGGTGCTTCCAGCGGCTTGGGAGAGCAGTTTGCACGTACCTTGGCCAGCGCGGGGGCCGCTGTGGTGCTGGCGAGCCGACGTGTTGAACGCTTAAAGACCTTGCGAGCGGATATCGAGGCGCAAGGGGGTGATGCCCACGTGGTCAGTTTGGACGTCACCGATGTGCTCAGCATTGAAGCAGCCGTGGCGCAGGCTGAAGCCGATGTTGGCCCTATTGATATCCTGATTAACAACTCGGGCGTCAGTACCACGCAGCGATTGCAGGATGTGAGGGAAGAAGATTTTGACTTCATCTTTGACACCAATGTGCGGGGCGCTTTCTTTGTGGCGCAAACCGTTGGCAAGCACATGCTGGCTCGGGCCAAGGGTGCCTTGCCTGGTACCTATGCGGGTGGACGCATCATCAATATTGCGTCCGCCGCGGCACTGAGAGTTTTGCCACAAATTGGCGTGTATTGCATGAGCAAGGCAGCGGTGGTTCAAATGACCAAGGCCATGGCAGTTGAGTGGGGTAAATACGGTATCAATGTGAATGCGATTTGTCCGGGCTACATCGATACCGACATCAACCATCACCATTGGGAGACAGAGCAAGGCAAAAAATTGGTCAATATGTTGCCTAAAAAACGCTTGGGGCATGTGCATGACCTCGACGCTTTGCTGGTGATGTTGGCTTCACCGCAAAGCGGCTTTATCAATGGCGCCGTGATTTCTGCAGATGATGGTTTCTCCATATGAGAATCCATCTGCCCACTGAGAAAAAATGGGTCTACCAAGAAGTGATCGCCATGCGCTGGGGCGACATGGATGCGATGGGGCATTTGAACAATGCCAGCTACTTTCGTTATTTGGAGACGGCCCGTATCAATTGGTTCACGCAGCTGGCATGCCCTCCCGACCCCGCTGGCGAAGGGCCCGTTATCGTCAATGCTTTTTGTAACTTTCTGATCCAGCTGGAGTACCCTTGCGATGTGTTGGTCAAGATGTATGTCAGCGATCCGCAACGCAGCTCATTTGAATCGTGGGCGACTTTAGAACGCACAGACCAGCCTGGTGTGATCCATGCCGAGGGTGGAGCGACCACCGTGTGGGTTAATTTTCCTTTGAAAAAATCTGCGCCCTTGCCTGACTGGATGAGGGCTCACTTGGTTTGAGTTGCTCAGTTTCGACGCGCTGCCCCTTTTAAACAAACTTTCATATCTAGCACTAAATATTTGATTTAATTATTATTAATTACCTTTTGTGGTTATTATTTGGCTGTTCCACCGTACGCAGTGGAACTGACGGAGATAACGACAGTGACGCTTCCCCACGAGTTGTCAGCGCAAATCATGCGCAAACAACCAACACAAAAACGAGCTCAACTCACCATTGACGCTATCTTTGAAGCCACCTCGCAAATTGTTGACAGAGAAGGGGTCAGTGGACTCACGACCAACAAAATTGCAGCGAAGGCTGGCTTTTCCGTGGGCACGCTTTACCAATATTTCTCCAGCAAAGAGGCTATTTTTCGCGCCATGTCTGAACACGGTCGCACCTTGGTGCTGCGAGAACTTGAAAGCTATTTGTTCTCCATCGAGTGCAGCCAAGACCCTGAAGACATCAACCCAGATACTTTTGTGCGCCAGTATGTCCAAATCTGCATACAAGGCTTTGCCTTGGGGAAAAATTATCGACGCGCTATGAACCGCTTGTGTTGGTTGCTAGAACAACCCGAAGAGACCGCCGTATCGGTTCAAAAAATGATCGAGCGCTTGATGGCGTGCTTGAAATACCTTCAACACCCCATGCTGCCGGTGTTGGATGAGACGCAAATGTTTGTGCTGAGTCGCTCACTGATGGGTTGTTTGCGCAGTGCCTCGCTCGAACGCTTTGAACCCTTGGACTCTTCAGCCTTTGAAAATCAACTTGTTGATCTGGTCATGGCGCAGTTGGTGCGTAACTTAGAGTCCGTTTAAATCTTTTTAAGCTTTTTTATCTTTGGGAATGCGCCCCATGACATAAAACTCGGGGTTGGGCATCATGTTCGAAAAGCTGGCAATACGGTTAGACAGACCAAAAAAAGCCGTGATAGCCGCGATGTCCCAAATGTCCTCGTCGTTGAAGCCATGTTCATGCAAGGGTGCAAAGTCAGTGTCCTCTATTTCATGGCTGTGTAAACACACCTTCATGGCAAAGTCGAGCATGGCACGTTGTCGGGGGCTGATGTCAGCCTTGCGGTAATTGGTGGCCACTTGGTCGGCCACCAAAGGTTTTTTCTCGTAGATCCGCAAAATCGCGCCATGCGCCACCACGCAATACAAGCAGTGGTTAGCTGCGCTGGTGGTGGTGACGATCATTTCCCGCTCGCCCTTGGTCAGGCCACTGTCTTCGCGCAACATCAATGCGTCGTGGTAAGCAAAAAAAGCTCGCCATTCAGCGGGACGCCGTGCCAAGGTTAAAAACACATTGGGCACAAAACCCGCTTTGTCTTGCACTTCCAAAATCTTGGTGCGTATGTCTTCAGGCAGGTCTTTGATTTCTGGGGCAGGGTAGCGGTTCATGTTGTCTCCATTTGCCCTTGATTATGCCCAGCGTCAGCCAAGCCAAGGGGGCGGCCCTTAGAATCGCTGCATTGCAGCAAAGGAGAGTGGTTTGAATAAATTGTTTCCCAGTGCGGCGGCCGCCCTTGACGGCTTGGTCCACGATGGACAGCTGATTGCTGTAGGTGGTTTTGGTTTATGTGGCATCCCCGAAGCCTTGATCGCGGCGTTGCGTGACAGCAAGGTGCAAAACCTCACCGCCATCTCTAACAACGCAGGTGTCGATGATTTTGGTTTGGGGCTGTTGCTGCAAACCCGTCAAATCAAAAAAATGATTTCCTCTTATGTGGGCGAAAACAAAGAGTTTGAGCGTCAGTATTTGGCTGGCGAACTTGAATTGGAATTCACGCCCCAAGGCACCTTGGCCGAAAAGCTTCGCGCTGGTGGCGCTGGTATCCCCGCGTTTTTTACCAAAACCGGTGTGGGCACCGTGGTGGCCGATGGCAAAGAATTACGTGAATTTGATGGCGAAACCTATGTCATGGAGCGCTCTTTGGTGCCCGATGTGTCTTTGGTCAAAGCCTATGCCGCTGACCGCGTGGGCAATTTGCAGTTCCGCTTAACTGCGCGCAACTTCAACCCTGCTGTGGCCATGGCTGGCAAGGTCTGTGTGGTGGAGGTGGAAAAAATCGTCGAGGTGGGAGAACTCGACCCCGATCATGTGCATTTGCCAGGCATTTATGTGCATCGCATTGTACTTAATGCCCATCCCGAAAAACGCATTGAAAAAAGAACCATCACAGAGAAAGCGGGGGTCTGACCATGAGCTGGAGCCAAGACCAAATGGCAGCCCGTGCTGCCCACGAATTAGAAGACGGTTTTTATGTCAACCTCGGTATCGGCATTCCCACGCTGGTGGCCAACCATGTGCCCAGCAACATCGAGGTGTGGTTGCAGTCTGAGAACGGCATGTTGGGCATTGGCCCTTTCCCCAATGAAGACCATGTGGACGCCGACCTCATCAACGCCGGTAAGCAAACCGTCACCACCTTGGCAGGCACCTCTATTTTTGGCAGTCACGACAGCTTTGCCATGATCCGCGGCGGCAAAATCAATTTGTCTATTTTGGGCGCCATGCAGGTGAGCGAAAAAGGCGATCTGGCCAACTGGATGATTCCCGGCAAGATGGTCAAAGGCATGGGCGGCGCCATGGATTTGGTCGCTGGCGTCAAGCGCGTCATCATTTTGATGGAGCATGTGGCCAAGAAAAAAGACGGCACCGAGGATTTGAAAATCCTGCCGCAATGCACCTTGCCCTTGACGGGGGTTGGCGTGGTCGACCGCATCATCACCGATTTAGCGGTGATGGATGTGACCCCAGAGGGCTTGAAAGTCGTGGAACTGGCCGACGGCGTTACCCGTGAATTCTTGCAAAGCAAGACCGGCGTTAAGCTGATTTAAATCAAATATTAAGCCGTAGGCGCCATGGCTTGGCTCATGGCCTTGCTGTGCGCTTGGAAATATTGATTGGCTTGGGGTGTAGGCACCAAAAATTTGGTACGGCGATTGGTGCCCTCAAACTGGGTGTCAATCATGCCGATTTCTCGCAACATGTCCAATTTGCGATGCACGGTGGCAGGTGAAGCAATATGGGCCATGGCCATGGCTTCTGTGACGGTAAGCGGTTTACCTTGCGCGTGTCTCACGGCAATGGTTTCAAGCAGTTTTTTGGCGTCAAGATCCAAATCGGGTAGTTCACCTTTGCCTTCGATGGTCTGAAGAAGTGTCAAAAATCGGAGGTAAATATGGTTGCTCATGGTTAAATTTTATCAGTTTAATTATTTTTGAATGATATCGCCAATGCAAAGGTATTTCATCTCCAAGTATTCTGCCATACCGTGACTTGAACCTTCCCGCCCCAAACCCGACTGTTTCACGCCGCCAAAGGGCACATGCTCGGTGGCGATGACGCCGACATTGATGCCCACCATACCGTATTCCAAAGCTTCGGCCACGCGGTAAATGCGGCCCACATCGCGGCTGTAAAAGTAACTGGCCAAACCAAATTCAGTGTTGTTGGCCGCATCAATCGCTTCTTGCTCGGTGGAGAAACGAAACACCGGTGCAAACGGACCAAAGGTTTCTTCCTTGGCGCACAACATGCTGGCCTTGGCGTCGGCAATGACGGTGGGCTCGAAAAACTGACCTTGCATTTTTTTACCACCGGCCAGCACACGCCCGCCTTGCTGCACAGCGTCAGCCACATGGCGCTCTACTTTTTCCACCGCCGCATCCTCGATCAAGGGGCCTTGCGTCACCCCATCGGCAAAGCCATTACCCACCTTGAGCGTGGCGACTTTGGTCGCAAACTTTTGCACAAATGCTTCATACACACCGTCTTGCACATAGATGCGGTTGGCGCACACGCAGGTTTGTCCGGCATTGCGGAATTTGCTGATCATGGCGCCTTCAACCGCCGAGTCAATATCCGCATCGTCAAACACGATGAAGGGTGCGTTGCCGCCCAACTCCAAAG
>CANGPV010000107.1 GCA_947455935.1 Comamonadaceae bacterium | reverse complement strand
CGGCGACAATCCCCCTATGGCCACTCTTACCCTACCGCAAGTCAATATCTCCGAGCACGGCAAGGTGCGCTATTTGCATTTGGGCTCAGAGTGGGTGCAAGGCTCCATGGACACGTCCAAACCCAACGCCATCCATTTGGACTATGTGCAGCGTATGCAAGCTTGGTTGCTGTTTGTCGAGCCGGATACGGTCAGTCAACTGCATGCCATGCAACTGGGTTTGGGTGCAGCAGCGCTGACAAAGAACTGTTACAAAGTGTTGGGCATGCAAACCACCGCCATCGAACTCAACCCGCAGGTGATTGGTGCGTGCCGCAGCTGGTTTGCCTTGCCAGCCGACGACGACAAGCTGTCGGTGGTGCTGGGCGACGCCGCTGAGGTGGTGGCGCACAGCCACTGGCGAGGACAGATCGATGTCTTGCATGTGGACCTGTATGACCATGAGGCGGCCGCACCCGTGCTGGACGATGCGGACTTTTACAGCCAATGCCGCCAGTTATTGACAGGCCAAGGCTGTATGGTGGTCAACCTGTTTGGTCGTTCCTCCAGTTATGACAAGAGCCTGGCCCATATCACCCAAGCCTTTGGTGAGCAAGCGGTGTGGGCCTTCAAGCCTACCCGCGAGGGCAATACCGTGGTGTTGGCGCAGGCTCGAGCAACGCCGATGGACAGAGATATTTTGCAAGCCCGTGCCGACACCATCCAAGCACGGTTTAACTTGCCTGCACCGCTGTGGCTCAAGGTGCTTAAGCCGGTAGCGGTTTAGGTGACAATGCCAGTCTCTCAGTTGCCAAGGGTCGTGTTGTGTCGATCAAAAGCGAAAAAGACTTTGCCTCGGGCGTGATGTTCATTGCCACGGGCGGTGTATTTGCATGGGCCAGCGTGTCCTCTTACACCGTTGGCTCGGCCAGCCAGATGGGCCCGGGTTATTTCCCTTTGGTGTTGGCTGTGATATTAGCCTTCCTGGGTGCCTTTATTTTGTTTTTCTCGCTGGTGGTAGAAACCCCTGATGGCGGAAAAATAGGTGCATTTGCCTGGCGACCTTTGCTGTGCATTTTGGGTGCCAACTTGGTATTTGGTGCTTTGTTGGGCGGGATTGAAGCTATCGGCCTGCCTTCCATGGGATTGGTCGTGGCCATCTTGGGCTTGACCGTCATTGCCGCCATGGCTGATGAAACCGCTTTTCAAATCCGCCGCGTCTTGGTGCTGTCCACCATTTTGGCGGGTGGCAGCTATGTGATTTTCATTGCCTTACTGGGTTTGCAAATGCCCGTGTGGCCCTCTTTTCTTGCGCTGTAGATCGGGACTGACATGGATTTACTCGCTAACTTAGCCACCGGATTTGGTGTCGCAGCTACACCCCTTAATTTGCTGTACGCCTTGGTGGGCTGCTTGTTGGGAACGCTCATTGGTGTGTTGCCAGGTATTGGCCCTGTGGCGACCATCGCCATGTTGTTGCCTGCCACCTATGCCTTGCCGCCCGTCTCAGCGCTGATCATGTTGGCGGGTATTTATTACGGTGCGCAATATGGCGGCTCGACCACGGCGATTTTGGTCAATCTGCCCGGCGAATCGTCCTCGGTGGTCACTACCATCGATGGCTACCAAATGGCCCGTCAAGGACGAGCCGGTCCTGCTTTGGCCGCTGCCGGTTTGGGCTCATTCTTCGCGGGTTGCGTGGGCACCTTGTTGTTGGCGGCGTTTGCCGGTCCTTTGACCGAGATGGCCTTTGCCTTTGGTCCTGCCGAATACTGTGCCTTGATGGTCTTAGGTTTGGTGGGTGCGGTGGTCTTGGCTTCGGGTTCGCTGCTCAAAGCCATTGCCATGATTATTTTGGGTTTGCTGCTGGGTTTGGTGGGTACCGATGTCAACTCTGGCATCGCCCGTTTCACCCTGGACATTCCCGAACTGGCCGATGGCATAGGTTTTGTGGCTGTGGCCATGGGCGTGTTTGGTTACGCAGAGATCATCACCAACTTGGCCAAAACAGGCGAGGACCGTGAAGTCTTCACCGCCAAGGTGCAAGGGCTGATGCCTACGCGAGAAGACTTTCGCCAAATGATGCCGGCGGTGTTGCGTGGCACCGCATTAGGTTCTGTATTGGGCGTGTTGCCTGGTGGCGGCGCGGTGTTGGCCTCGTTTGCTGCTTACACCTTAGAGAAAAAAATCAAACTCAAGGCTGGCGAGGTTCCGTTAGGACAAGGCAATATCCGCGGTGTGGCTTCCCCCGAATCTGCCAATAACGCGGGAGCCCAAACTTCATTCATTCCCTTGCTCACCTTGGGCATCCCGCCTAATGCGGTGATGGCCTTGATGGTGGGCGCCATGACCATCCACAACATACAACCTGGCCCTCAGGTGATGACGGTCAACCCCGAGTTGTTTTGGGGCTTGATTGCGTCGATGTGGATAGGCAACCTGATGTTGATTGTGTTGAACCTGCCCATGATTGGCGTGTGGATCAAGTTGCTCACCGTTCCCTACCACTACCTGTTTCCGGCCATCGTGTTGTTTTGTGCGATTGGCGTGTACACCACCAACAACGCCACGTTTGACATTGCCCTGGTCGCCGCGTTTGGTTTGGCTGGCTATGTGTTTTACAAGCTCGGCTGCGAGCCTGCTCCCCTGCTGCTGGGCTTTGTGCTGGGTCCCATGATGGAAGAGTATTTGAAACGCGCTTTGAAATTGGCGCGGGGTGATTGGTCGGTGTTCATCACCCGCCCCCTGTCTGCCGCTTTGTTGGCGGTGGCTTTGGCCTTGGTTGTGATGGTGTTGCTGCCAGCGGTCAAGTCCAAGCGTGAAGAAGCTTTTGTGGAAGATTGAAGCACCCTATGCTGGTCAATGAACATCCCCTGCGCCGTGCTTTGCACAACGAGGTACACGCCCGCCCGCCCGAACCCATGACCGCGCCCTTGGCCATCAGCCATGTGGTGATGCTGGCCGATGACACCGCTCGCCAAGCCAGTCGTGAGCACTTGGCTGCCTTGCTGCGCGATCACCATTTGCCGATTCCCGATGCCCATACCAATCACTTGCGGGTGGACATGGGCGCATGGCGTTTGCGCTGGGAATTGCACACCGAGTTCGTCACTTGGACGTTCATGGCAGACGCACCCATGGGTTTGCCCAAAGGCCCGGATTACGATTTGGCGCTGCGCAGCGTGCCCCAAACTTGGTTGAAAGCTTTACCGGGGGAATGCTTGGCGCATATTCAGTTGTGGGCCAAGCTCACCGAAGACCTCTCTGACCGCGATGAGCTTCACCAGCAATTTCGTGAAGACAGTTTGGTGGCTTGCCAACTCGCTGAAGGGTCGGCAACCTTGCATACCGATTTCCAAATCGACCCCAATGGCTGCTCGCGCATGTTGTTGCGTGTGGGCAAACTTACCCAGCGGCGTTTGGGTCGTTTGGTACAGCGTTTGCTGGAGATCGAAACCTACCGCATGATGGCCTTGCTGGGTCTGCCCATTGCCCGAAGTGCTGTTCCGGCGTTGGCTGCTGCCGAGCAAGAGCTGGCTGATTTGGCGCAAGCCATTCGCAGCGCCAGCCACGACCAAGAGGCCGAGTTGCTTGACCGACTTACCCGATTGGCAGGGCAAGTCGAGGGTTTGTACGCCTCTCAGCATTCTCGTTTTTCTGCCAGCAAGGCTTACTTCGAGTTGGTGGACAGGCGCATCAAAGACATACGTGAAACACGTTTGCCTGGTTTTCAATCGGTGGGCGAGTTCATGGAGCGGCGTTTAAGCCCTGCACGCAGCACCTGTGATTGGGTGGCCAAGCGCCAAACTGCCTTGTCCGAGCGGGTTTCTCGCATGAGCAATTTGTTGCGCACCCGGGTGGATTTCCAGCAAGAACAAAGCAGCCAAGCCCTGCTGACCGCGATGAACCGACGCCAAGGCATGCAATTGAAATTGCAAACCACGGTCGAGGGTTTGTCGGTGGCCGCCATCACTTATTACATCGCAGGGTTGATGCACTACATGGCCGAGGGCTTGCAAGCCAAGGGATGGATTCAAGACCCCACATGGGCCACCGCCCTCTGCGTTCCCTTTATCGCATTGACCGTATGGTGGATTACCCGCCGCCTGCATTACAAAGTTTTTAAATCAGACCAACCATGACTTTCAACTTCACCAACCCCTACACCAGCACCCGTCTTCCTGTATTCGCCCGCAACATCGTTTCCACCTCGCATCCCTTGGCCGCCCAAGCGGGCTTGCGCATCTTGTGGCAAGGTGGCAATGCGGTCGATGCCGCCATTGCAGCGGCGGCGGTGCTCACCATCGTCGAGCCTGTCAGTTGTGGTTTGGGGTCTGATGCGTTTTGCATTTTGTGGGATGGCAAAGCGTTGCATGGCTTGAATGCCTCGGGGCGAGCACCACAAGCATGGACGCCCGACTATTTCCAAAAAAAATACGGCCCCGACGCCATGCAACCTCCCAAGCGCGGTATCGATTCGGTGACCGTACCAGGGGCCGTGGCCAGTTGGGTGGCGATGAGCGAGCGTTTTGGCAAACTGCCATTTGCCGATTTGATGCAGTCTGCCATCGAGATCGCCGAGCGTGGCTATTTGCTGAGCGTGGTGGTGCAAGAGAAATGGGCCGCACCGGTGGAGGAGTTGCGCATTCAACCCGGATTCACAGAGCACTTTTTGCCTTGGGGGCGTGCGCCGCAAGTGGGCGAACTGTTCAAGTTCCCCGCAGCTGCTCGCGGCTTACGCGCCATTGCCAACAGCAAGGGCCAAGCGTTTTACGGCGGTGAAATCGCCCATGCTTTGGAAAAATTCTCCAATGCCCATGGCGGCAGTTTGAAGGCCAGCGACTTTGCAGCTTACAAAGCCGATTGGGTCACGCCCATTGCGCAAAACTACCGTGGTCACACCCTGCATGAAATTCCGCCCAATGGGCAAGGCATCGCCGCACTCATCACCTTGGGCATTTTGGGCAATTTCGATTTGGCCGCCCTAAGCCGCGACGGCGTGGACTCGCAGCATCTGCAAATTGAAGCCATGAAGCTGGCCTTTGCCGATGTCTACCGCTATGTGGCCGACGAGGCCAGCATGGAAGTCACAGCCCAGCAGATGTTGGACCCCGCTTATTTAAAACAACGCGCTGGCCTGATCGACATGAAGAAGGCGCAAGACTTCAAAGCTGGAAACCCCGCCAAGGGCGGCACGATTTACCTCACCGCTGCGGATGAAAACGGCATGATGGTGAGCTTCATCCAAAGCAATTACATGGGCTTTGGCTCGGGCTGTGTCGAGCCCGAATTCGGTGTGAGTTTGCAAAACCGAGGACACGCTTTCGCGACTCGCGCTGGTGGCCATAACCCTGCCAACTTGGTGGCCCCAGGCAAGCGACCTTTCCACACCATCATTCCCGCCTTCCTTACCAAAGACGGTCAACCGGTGATGAGCTATGGCGTGATGGGCGCGAACATGCAACCCCAAGGTCATGTGCAAACCTTGGTGCGTATGCTGGACTACCAACAAAACCCGCAAACGGCTTGTGACGCACCGCGATGGCGCTACAACGAAGGCTTGGTCATCAATGTCGAATCGGCCATGGACCCGCACACCGTCAAAGGCTTGCAGGCCTTGGGTCACCAAATGGAAGTCATCAACGACAGCTACCAAGACTTTGGCTCGGGCCAATTCATTTGGCGCATGGG
>CANGPV010000106.1 GCA_947455935.1 Comamonadaceae bacterium | reverse complement strand
GTCATAAGCCTGCAAGAGCGGGTCGGTTTGCGACTCGGCCAGCAAAATGCCGTCGGTCATCAGCTTGACCGAAGCGTCGCGCGACAGCTTGTCTTGAAAGCGCACCTTGAAACCCACCACCTCGCCCAGCAGGGTTTTCAGCTCTTCGGCGATTCGCTTGGCCACGGAGGTGGCGGCAATGCGGCGCGGTTGGGTGTGGCCAATGATTTGGCGGCGGCCTTTGGAATAATTGGGATCTGACCACAATTTCCTGCCACCACGCCCTAGCGCCAAGGCCATTTTGGGTAACTGAGTGGTTTTGCCCGAACCGGTTTCTCCGCAGACGATGACCACCTGATGCGCCTCGATGGCCGCCATGATCTCTTCGCGCCGCTCGCTGACAGGCAGGTTGTCGGGAAAGTCAATAGACAGGGGGCTAGGTGGGTTCACTGCGGAATTATCCCACGACACACTTTCACGTGCTACACTTGTTTATGTGAATCTGTGTTGAAGGAGCCCCTTATGGCCAATCTCACCATTTCCTTGGACGAAAACCTCATCAAACAAGCCCGCATCAAGGCTATTCAAGAGGGCACATCGCTCAGCGCCAAGGTACGCGAAATGCTGGCGGCCTATGTGCGGCAAGACCTGCCCACTGCGCCGGCTGTCATCCCCAAGTTGCCCACGGGTGGCAGTGGCGGCTTGATGCCAGGCATAGACCCCAGCAGCAACCGTTCCTTCTATGAAGCCATGGACGCCGACATGGACATCCTCAAACTCAGATGACACCTGATGTCAATTTGCTTGTGGCGGCCATGAGGCTGGATCATCCGCATCACGCCATGGCCTTCAACCATTTGCAAGCGCAATTGAAGCTGGCTTCAGAGCGGCCAAACCAATCGTCCATCATGCTGTTTGGTGTGGTTGTGGCAGGCTTTATTCGTATCGTTACCCATCGCAGAATTTTCCAACTGCCCAGCAGTTTGCTGCAGGCCATTGATTTTGTGGAAACGCTGCTGAGCGCACCCGGCGTGGTGTTTCAGGGTGCAGGCAGTGACTGGCCGAGCTTCAGAGACCTGAGTCTGCAAACGGACGGGAACCCAGATTCATCAACCGATGTGTGGATCGCCGCCTGTGCTTTGCAATGGGGTCAAATACTGCACACCTTTGATCGTGATTTCAAAAAAATCTTGCCCGCTGAAAACCTTTACCTTGTGAGCCGATAAACCATGTCCACTGTCTTCAATTTCACCTTCGTTCCTTGGTTCCGCTCGGTCGCGCCCTACATCCATATGCACCGTGGCAAAACCTTTGTGGTGGCCATTGCGGGCGAAGCGATTGCTGCAGGCAAGTTGCCCAGCTTGGTACAAGACTTGGCGCTGATCCAAAGCATGGGCGTGAAAGTGGTGTTGGTCCACGGTTTTAGACCACAGGTGAATGAGCAACTGCTGGCCAAAGGTCATGCGCCCAAATACTCGCACGGTATGCGCATCACCGACAGCGTGGCGTTGGACTGCGCCCAAGAGGCTGCTGGTCAACTTCGCTATGAAATTGAAGCAGCCTTTAGCCAAGGTTTACCCAACACACCCATGGCGGGTGCCACCATCCGTGTGATTTCCGGTAACTTCATCACCGCCAAACCTGTAGGCATTGTGGACGGCGTGGACTTCCAACACTCAGGCTTGGTTCGCAAGGTGGATGTGGCGGGCATTGTGCAAACCTTGAATTTAGGCTCCATGGTCTTGCTCTCGCCGTTTGGGTTTTCGCCCACGGGCGAAGCGTTCAACTTGACCATGGAAGAAGTAGCCACCTCGGTGGCCATCGCTTTACGCGCCGACAAGCTTATTTTTGTCACCGAAGTACCGGGCATACGCATAGCGCCCACTGAACCGGCTGGTGAAGACAACCCCATCGACACTGAAATCCCCCTAGATGAGGCTGAAAAACTGCTGGCCCGTTTGCCCATGGCAACCCAACCCACCGACATCGGGTTTTATTTGCAGCATTGCGTGAAGGCTTGCAAGTCGGGCGTGGAGCGAAGCCACATCCTGCCATTTGCTGTTGATGGGGTATTGCTGCTCGAGGTCTATGTGCATGACGGCATTGGCACCATGGTGGTGGACGAACGCTTAGAGAGCTTGCGCGAGGCTACCTCCGATGACTTAGGCGGGGTGTTACAGCTCATCGAACCTTTTGAGAACGACGGCACCTTGGTGCGCCGCGAACGCACAGAAATTGAGCGTGATATTGCCGAATACACCGTCATCGAGCACGATGGCGTCATTTTTGGCTGTGCCGCCCTGTACGCCTACCCCGAAAACCGTACCGGTGAAATGGCCGCCCTCACCGTCTCGCCCCACTCGCAAGGCCAAGGCGACGGCGAAAAAATACTGCGCCGCATCGAACAACGCGCCAAAAACAAAGGATTGGAAAGTATTTTTGTGCTGACCACCCGCACCATGCACTGGTTTTTAAAGCGCGGGTTTGTGCAAGCGCCGATTGACTGGCTGCCCGAAGCGCGTCAACGCAAATACAACCTTGACCGTAAAAGCGTGGTGTTGGTGAAAAAACTGACCTGAGCTATTTCGCCTTTTTCGGTTTGGTTGGAGAGGTCGTCAAATAACTGTTGACCCAAAAATAGCTACCCAAAGCGACGACCAGCAAGCCCATAAACAACTCGGTGAGAAGTAAACCCTCTTCATTTTTGAGAAAAGGGAAATGTTCGAAGTTCATTCCAAAAAAGCCGGTAATTAAATTCAGTGGCAAGAAAATAGCAGTCAAAGCTGTCAATGTTTTCATGACATCGTTATTGTGATTGCTTTGAATATTGAAATGCATTTGAACTGCCGTTTCAGCACTTTGCTCTAGCCTGTTGACATGGTGAACTACGCGCTCGATATGCTCCAACACATCACGACTGCGAACTTTGATCAATTCCAAATCCTTGCTCGTCAATAAATCGCTTGCCAGCCAAGAATCAAGGGCTTCAATCCAATCTTGAATAGCTGCTCGTTGATCTTCACAAATTTCATCCAAGTAATGCAAAGTTAAGCGCGAATCCAACAAGGCATTCCAATTATTGAATCTGGCCCTAGGGTTGATTAACTCGCTTTGCCAATGATCGAGTTGACGGGTTAGTTCTTTTCGTAAATCCAAATAGCCATCAACCACCAAGCCAATCATCCTGAGCATCAACTCGGTGGAATTTCCTGGCAATCGACTGCTGGTATGCGTGGTGTTAGAGCTTGTCACCGTATTGAGCAGTTTGCTGGCAAAAGCGCTTCGCACAGAGCAATCGGCAGGATGGACAGTGATGATTAATTTGTCGATGACCAAAAACCCAATAGGACTGGTGTCTATTCTTCGCAAAATAGGAGGGCCACCGCTGGTGTTGGACGTATGGAGAATTTGTCCAGGGTTAGACAGATCAGATTCTGAACGACCACGTGCCAGTCGCCTGAAAATGATGACGTCGTACTCAGAGGTGTAATCGTAATGAGAAGGCAATTGGTTGTTGAGCAAATCTGCCAAATGCAACTCTAAGACTTCAAATTGATACAACTTTTCCAGCATTCTTTGAATGCCAGGAAGTTCAACTTCAAACTCTCTTCTGCTAAAACTGAGCCAGTAAAAGCCTTTGTCAGGCAAGTTATCTATAAGTACCTCTGATTCCACTATTTGGTTGTCAGTGATTAAAAAATTTCGCATGGCACTTGATTTAAATCTTTAGGTCATTGGGGATGGTATCTGCAGTTTTCAACCATTGTCGCCACACCGCAAAAGCCACCATCCATACCGCCATGGCTACAAAGGCCACGAAAGACCAATTGGCGATAGATCCACCTAAAAACGTCCAATCGATCTTGGTGCAGTCACCGCTGCCTCGAAAAATCATGGGTATCGCCCTTTGCAAGGGAAATGATTCCACCATGCCGTAAAAGTCGCGGCCGCAACTGAGCGTCTCGGGCGGGTACCACTGCAACCAACTTTGTCTGGCTGCCACAAAAGCTCCACCTAAAGCCAACACCGTGCCCATGACGGTCATCACCCAACCACGCCAAGCTTGATGCCAAAACACAGCCACCAAGGCCACCAAGGCAATGCCCGTCATGGCGTAGCGTTGCACGATGCACATGGGGCAGGGCTCTAAGCCCACGACATGTTGCAAATACAAACCAAAACCCAGTAAACCTATGCAAGCCATGGCCACCAAGGCCCATGTTTGACGAGGCGACAAATCAAGCAGCAACTTTTTCAGCATGGTCTTCAACAAATAAATAAGTTCTCAGTCTAGCGCTTTAGCAGAACCCCTTAGCAAAGCTTGCTAAAGTCAGCGCTTTTACGGAAACCCCCTCAGAGGAACAACATGGCACGTACCGTCCACTGCATCAAGCTTGAAAAAGAGGCCGAAGGCCTGGACTTTCCCCCTTACCCTGGCGATCTGGGCAAGCGCATTTGGGAAAACGTCAGCAAGGACGCTTGGGCTGCATGGCTGAAACACCAAACCATGCTGGTGAATGAAAACCGACTGAATTTGGCCGATTTGCGTGCCCGTCAATACCTTGCGCGTCAAATGGAAAACCACTTTTTTGGCGATGGCGCTGACGCCGCACAAGGTTACGTTCCCCCACCCGCTGCTTAACCGGTGACGGCTCCTCGCCACTGTTTGGTGGTGGGCGCAGGTGTTGCCGGTGCCGCCATGGCCCGCGCCTTGGCGGACAAAGTTTGGCAGGTCGATGTCGTTGACCAAGCACCCTCACCTGCCGCCGGTGCATCAGCTGTACCTGTTGGTGTGCTGTCGTGCCATGTGTCGGTGGACGACAACCCCTTGTCCCAGCTCACCCGCGCAGGGGTGCAAAAGGTGATGGCGTTTGCCCAGCAACACCTTGTCAAAGGCCAAGATTGGCTGGACTGCGGCGTTTTAGAGCGTCGCTTAGAGGGGCACACCAAGAAAAAAACATGGCAGCCATCGTTGATCGGCAGCGTATGGCACGGCTGGGTGCAAACGCCCACGCAAGGGCAACTGTCACAGGCAGGCCTGAGCGAGGTCAATGCGCACGAACAACTGTGGCAACCCCATGGCGCTTGGATCAAACCCAAGACCTTGGTGAATGCTTTGATGGACCACAGGGGAATACGCTTTCAAGGTGGTCAAACTTTAAGAGCTATGGACATACCAGCCTTGGGCTATGACGCGGTGGTGCTGGCCTTGGGCGCCCATACCAGTGACTTTTTGGCAGACCTGCCCCATGCGCCTGAATTGCCATTGATACCTGTGGCGGGGCAAGTCAGTTGGGGCTATCACGCCACAGGCACTGCCACAGCATTCCCTCCTTTTGCAGTCAATGGCTTTGGCGGCTTTGTCAGCGGTGTGCCTACACCGCAGGGCTTGGCTTGGTACAGCGGCGCCACGTTTCACCGTGGTGAATTGAAAGCAGAAGTCACCCCACAAGACCATGCAGACAACTTGGCCAAATTGCAGCAGTTGCTGCCCCGCGCGGCACAAGAACTGAAGGCTCAATGGCAAACCCCAGACCAACTGCAAGGCTGGTCTGGGGTTCGCTGTACATCGGTTAACCGAATGCCTGTATGTCGTGCCCTTGACCCCGCCAAACTGCCCTCTTGGTATGTGCTGACAGCTTTAGGGTCTCGGGGACTGACCTTGGCAATGGTTTGCGCTGAACGCTTGGCTTTAGAAATTGATCTGAGATCGCACTGAAAAGACGTTTTCCTTATTGGTGTACTCAGGGGTTGCTGTACGGTTGATGGTGCTGAGGTAATAGACAGGTCGCT
>CANGPV010000105.1 GCA_947455935.1 Comamonadaceae bacterium | reverse complement strand
TTTTCACCTAATCCCCTTCTACATAGACCTTTAACTGCCACCTAGATATTTTCTGTAGAGGCCTCAGTTATCATCCGCCCCTCTTCTTACAAGGCAGTTCACTTGAAGTCTTTTTTCCAAAACCTAAAGAAACAAAATCCCCATTGGGAAGTGGAACCTTTGTGGTTTGAATGGCTGGTTTTGGTGGGCTTGTTTGTATTTGCCACTTGGTTGCTAGGCATTCAAGGTGTGTGGCACTTGCTGTTGAGCTCTGACCCGACAGGTATCACACTGGTCATCATCATTGTGTTTGCGGTAGCCACTTTGTGGTGCGGCGTTCGCGCCAAAGAGCTCAGCCGCCAACGCGATTTGCTGTCGCATGCCAGTGCCTCTGGGGTTGACAGCATGATTCAAGCCGAAGGTTGGGCAGGCGAATACTGGAACGCCTTGGCACTGAACCCCCAAGACAGCGGCGCTCCACTTGATTTGTTGATGGAACATACCCATGGTCCCCATTCCACTGCATGGTGGGTGAATGGGGTTCAACTCAAATTGGGCTTATTGGGCAAAGTGATTGGCTTTTCGGTCTTGGCCATGCAAATTGGACAAATCCAAAGCTTTGACCCTTCTCAAGCACAAGACCTGTTGCGTAACCTCACCTCAGGCTTGGGTGTAGCGTTGCTCACCACCATGGTGGGATTGGTTGGCAATATTTTGTTAGGTCTTCAACTCACCCGCATGGACCGTTTTGCCGATGACATCGTTGCGCAAGCGCAGCGCCATGGCTTGCGCATTTCCCGCTGAACGCCCTCAACACGCTGTTGTATGCGCAAATCCCGACACTCCCGCGAACCCGAGGTTGACCCCTTTTATGACATGTTGTTCAACATGCTCATTGCATTTGTGTTTTGTTTCATCATTGCCTTGTTGGCGATGAACCCCAAGGCTTTGAAGTCGGGTGACATCCCCGCCAAGGCTGAATTCATCATCACCTTGTCGTGGCCCGATTTAGACCCCAATGATTTGGATTTATGGGTACAAGGCCCGTCGGGTGAGAGCGTATGGTTTCGCAACCGCGAAGCTGATTTGATGCATCTGGACCGTGATGACCGAGGTAACTCCAACAACACCATCATGATCAATGGCAAAAAAGTGGTGAACCCCTTGCGCCAAGAAGTGGTGACGATTCGCAGCATCGTCCCTGGCGAGTACGTGGTCAATGCGCACTACTACGAAACCAAAGAAATTGACCGTAACGACCCCAAAACGGGTCAACCGGTTGAGGCTACGTTATCGGTGATCAAGGTCAACCCCAAAGCCGAGGTGGTTTACTACGGTCAAGCCACCCTAGAGAGTCGCGGCAAAGAAGTCACCATGGTGCGCTTTACTGTCAACCCCAACGGCGGTGTCGACAACATCAACACCATTCCCAAAATTCTTGTGAAGTCTTTTTAATATGACACTAACTTTCGTTCTGGCCTTTGTGGCTTTCACGGTGCTCGTCGCCTTGTCCCTGGTGTTTTCGCAATGGCCACGATGGCTTAAAGGTCTGCTGGCATTAGGTGTCACCGGCTTTTATTTCTTTGGCTTTGGCAGTGTGCATTCGTTATTGGGTTTGCCCAGCACCGATGCCCTGCCTGAGCGTTTTGTGATGATTGCCGCCATCGTTGACGAACCACGCGGCAAGTTTCCTGGCGCTTTGTACATGTGGGTCACGCCGATTGAGGAAGGCAAAAGCGTGATGCAACCCCGTGCTTACAAACTCCCCTACTCCCGCGTGCTGCATGAACAAATTGCCGACGGCATGAAAAAAGGCCGCGAAGGTGTGCCACAAATGGGGACGGCTGAGGTGAAAACGGGTAATGGCAAGGGCCCGAGTTGGCTCAACCCTGGCACCGATGAGCAAGAAGTGAAGATTTTGGATTTGCCCACTCCGCAAGTTCCCGAGAAATAACCATGCGCCGCTTTTTATTTGCTGCTTGCAGCCTGCTGTTGCTCACCGCGTGTGACAAACCCAGCAACGACAACGCTTTATTTCCTTTGGGTGCTGGCAAACGCTGGACTTACCAAGTGGAGACGGTTTACGACAACCCTGAGGGTCGAACCGTCAAACAAAAAGTAGAGTTTCACAATTTAGGCAGTGCCACCTTAGCCGATGGCTCTACCGCTTGGCTGCGACGCAGCAGCAATGGCCATGAGTACTGGTTTCAAATCTCTGATAAGGGCGTGGATCGAGTCGCCATGAAGTCACCTTTGCAAGAACAAGCGGTGATGGACGAAGAACCTCGCCAAGTTTTACCCAACACCTTAGCCGTTGGAGCCCAATGGAAGCACAACACGCTTCCTTATTTTTTGCGACGACGCAATGAAACGCCTGCAGAATTTCGTTATGTTGATAAGTTTAAGAACGTTCCAATGACGTATGTGCTTGCAGCCTTAGACGAATCAGTTGATACATCCGCTGGTCGCTTCGAGCATTGCGTTCGTGTGGATGGCCACATGGAGTTGATGCTGTGGCATGACGATATCTATGCCTATAAGCCCACCCCTTTGCTCACACGTGAGTGGTATTGCCCAGGCGTAGGTTTGGCTCAATTTGAGCGTGACGAACCCACCACCGCGAAGTTTTTCCAAGGTGGTCATTTGCGTATGCGATTGATGGAATTCAGTCAGTAACTGAATCAAAACTTACTTCAAACTTTTAAGAGCCTTACACCTGTATGTCAGGTGTGTTTCTTTTTGAGAAATTCATTGAACTGAATAACCCAACTAGGGTTTCTGCTAGGGTGAGTCTTATACAAGTCTTTGAGAATGGCGGGGTTAGTGTTTTTCCCGTCGTTCTTTATTTAACCCTGAAGGAACTTTATGAAACTGTTAGTGAAATCAGTCGCTTTGGCTGCCGCCTTGGGCGCAGCATCGCTGGCTAGCGCACAAAGCTGGCCAACCTACGGTGGTGACACCGGCAACACACGTTACAGCGAAGGTACGCAAATCACCGCTGCCAACGTGAACAAGTTGTCTGTCAAATGGGCCCTGCAACTCGGCTCCAACCGCTCACAAGAATCGTCCCCCATTTTGGTTGGCGACACCTTGTACGTCACTTCTTCATTCGGCCCCAAAAACGTTTTTGCTGTGAACGCAAAAACTGGCGAAGTGAAGTGGAAATATTCACCTGAAATGCCCAAAGCGATTGACCAATACGCTTGCTGTGACGTAAACAACCGCGGCGTGGCCTACAACGACGGCAAAATTTTCTTTGGCCGCTTGGACTCTCAAGTCACTGCACTCGACGCCAAAACCGGCAAAGAGTTGTGGACTACCAAAGTGGTTGACTACACCCAAGGTTCTGTCATCACTTCACCCCCCACCATCGCTAAAAACCTGGTCATCACCGGCTTCGGTGGCGGCGAGTACGGCGCTCGTGGCGCTTTGGTTGCCATCGACCAAGGTACGGGTAAAGAAGTGTGGCGCACCCACACCGTGCCAATTGGCAACGAAAAAAATGCTGACACTTGGAAAGGTGACTCTGGCAAAACAGGCGGCGGCGCTGCTTGGAACGTCGGTTCTTACGATCCCAAGTTGAACTTGGTGTACTACGGCACCAGCAATCCCTCACCTTGGTCTGCTTCTGTTCGCGGTAATGACTCCTCTGACGTGGGCAAGTTCTCTAACTTGTACACCGCTTCAGTGGTTGCTTTGAACCCTGACACCGGCAACATCGTTTGGCACTACCAGTTCACACCCCATGATGCATGGGACTACGACGGTGTGAACGAACTCGTGTTTGCTGACCTGCCTGTTGACGGCAAAAAAGTGCCTGTCATCATGCAAGCTAACCGTAACGGCTTCTTCTATGTGATCGACCGTGCCAACGGCAAGTTGATCTCTGCCAAGCAGTTTGTGAACGGCGTGAACTGGGCCACTGGCATCGACCTGAAAACAGGTTCTCCCATCGAAACAGCTGGTAACGCCAAGCGTCCCCAGTTGAAAAAATGGGCCAAAGACATTTGCCCCAACTTGTTGGGCGGCAAAAACTGGATGCCCATGTCCTACAACCCCAACACCGGCTTGGTCTACATCCCCACACTTAACCTGTGTATGGACCTCGAAGGCGTGCAAGAAGAGTACAAACGCGGCCAATTCTTTTTGGGCGTGAACTTTGACTTGGGCAAAGTCGGTCCTGGTGGCCACGGCGGCGGTTTGAAAGCATGGGACCCCGTTGCACAAAAAGAAGTTTGGTTCAACAAAGACGAACTGCCTTGGGGCGGCGGCACCATGACCACGAAAACTGGTTTGGTGTTCTCTGGTGACCTCAAAGGTACTTTCCGTGCCAATGACGCAAAAACAGGTAAAGAACTGTGGAAATTCGCCACAGGCTCTGGCATCTCTGCCGCACCTATCTCCTACACCTTGGACGGCAAGCAATACGTTGCCGTGGTGTCAGGTCGCACACAATCCATCCCCGCCTTCTTGGGCGCTTTGGGTGAAAAAATGGTTGCTGCCAGCCCTGAAGGCGGCACCTTGTTTGTGTTCTCTTTGAACTGATCGACAGTTGTGATGAAGATGCCGCCCTTCGGGGCGGTGTCTTTTTCTGAACAGGGTTTACTTTTAAAGCGCTGTGGCTACACAGTTTTTTCAAAGTATCAACTTTATTTTGACGGAGAGTTTTCATGTTGAAGTTGCGTTTAACCGCTCGTTCGCGCCTTTCTGGCATTGCTTTGGTTTTGGCCGCCATGACTTCGTCTTGGGCCTTAGCCGCCGAGCCACTGCGCGTGTGTTCTGACCCCGATAACTTGCCCTTTAGCAAATCAGAGGGTCCTGAAAAGGGCCTGTATATCGATTTGGCTGAAATGGTGGGACAACGCTTAGGCACCACCGTGGAATATGTTTGGTGGTTGTCATTTAACCAACGCCGTGCTTTGCGCAACACCATGGAAGGCTGCGACGCTTACTTTGCTTTACCTGCTGACGCTGAGTACCGCGTCAAAGGTGTTGACAAGAGTAAAGCCTTTTTGAATGTGAGTTACGCCATTGTTGCGCCTGCTGGTCAAACTTTTACCGGTTTAGCTGATTTGAAGGGCAAGCGTGTGGGCGTCATGTTTGGCTCGCCTCCCCAAATTTTGTTGGCTACACGCGAAGGCTATACATGGAACACCTTCCGTACCCATGAACAGTTGTTTGAAGCGCTTAACAAAGGTGAAGTTGACCTCGCTTTGATGTGGGGCCCCAGTGCCGGCTTTGACAATTTGAAACAATTCAATAGCCGTTGGCAGGTTTTACCCGTGCGTGGCGAAAGCTTAGGCGGTCAAGTGGCTGTGGCCGTCTCTAAATCTAAGCCTGGTTTGAAAGATCAAATCAACCAAGCTTTAGACGACTTGCAGCCCGAGATCGCCAAACTGGTTACCAAATATGGTTTCCCCACCCAGTCGCCCATTGATTTGGTGCGTAGTACCAAATCCCATGTGGTGACACCCAGTACCTTGACGGCACAAAGTTCAACAAACAAGTCTGGCTTTGTGCGTGTTGGTATGAAAGAGCAGCAAAGAACCGAATGGGTGGTTGCCAATGCGGGTTTAAGCCCAGAAGAAGCCAAATCTGTGTTCAACAACAAATGCTCACACTGCCACGGTCAAAACGGCGCTTCTCCGGTACAAGAACGTGATTTGCGCAAGCTCAGCATGCGCTACAAAGAGAACTGGAAAGATGTGGCCTTCACCACCATCACCAAAGGTCGTCCCGACCTGGGCATGCCCACATGGGGCGGCATCATTCCTGAAGACGAAATCAAGAGCATCATCGAGTTCTTAGTCACTGTGCAAAAGAACTGATCGCCCTGTTCTCTCAAAACCACCTCTTTTTTGAGGTGGTTTTTTTTCGCCTAACGTTGGTG
>CANGPV010000104.1 GCA_947455935.1 Comamonadaceae bacterium | reverse complement strand
CACGGCTGCCACGAAGGCGCGGATTTTGTCGTGGTCTTTGATGCCCTTGGCGCTTTCCACGCCCGAGCTCACATCAACGGCCAGCGACAGTCCGCGCGACTGCACGGCGCGAATGCCGTCGGCCACGTTTGCAGGTGTGAGTCCACCAGACAAAACGAGGTGAGCATTGACGTTTGTTGGAAGCTGTGACCAATTGAATGTGCTGCCACTGCCGCCATAGGCATCGACCAAGGTGTCGAGCAACAGGGCATGGGCTTGTGAGTAATCGAAAGCGTATTTTAAGAGGTCAAAAGCTACCTCGCCCTGAGGGGTTTCCTTGGGGATGCGAGCCACACGAATCCAGCGTCTGCCGAGCTTTTGTGCGACTTCTTGGCAAAACGCGGGGGTTTCGTCACCGTGAAACTGCAGCCAAGCGCCTGGTACCTGCAAAGCAGCCTGTGCAATTTCATCAGCCGAGGCATTCACAAACAACAGCACGGGCGTGACGAAAGCTGGCAGCAGGCTTGCCAGTTCAGCTGCTCGATGGGGCGTGACGTATCGGGGGCTGGCGGGGTAAAGCACAAAGCCTATGGCGTTGGCACCGGCGGCCACTGCGGCCTGCACATCTTGCGATCGGGTCAGGCCACAGATTTTGATGGGGATAGTGTTCATGGGGTGAGTCCTGGCAAGCTATCGTAAACCGCTGTTCGCTCTGGCAAGCCCCAGGCCTTGTCATACACCGGCCCCAAAAAATACAGGCCATGTGGCGAGAAAGTGGGTGCGGCCACTTTTCTGCTTTTCGCTTGCAAAACCGCTTGCATCCACTCAGGGGGTTGCAAACCTTGGCCAATAGCCACGAAGCAGCCCATGAGGTTGCGAATCATGTGGTGCAAAAACGCCGATGCTTGGAAATCAAAACGCCAATAAGCGGTTTCTTCGCTATGACCGATGCGTTGAATGCCGATATGCATCATGTCTTTAACAGGACTCAGCGCTTGGCAACTGGATGCCCTGAAAGAAGTGAAATCATGCTCACCCAGCAAGTACTTTGTAGCTTCTTGCATGGGCTCTATGCGCATAGGTCGGTAAACCCACCCCACGCGTTCAGCTTCCAAGCTGGGACGAACCGGCGACTGCAACAGAATGTACGCATAGCGTCTTGACAAAGCGCTGCCGCGGGCATGAAAGCTGTCGGGAACAGCTTGCGCCCATTGCACTGCGATGTCGGGAGGTAAATAGGTGTTGGTGCCACGCACCCAGCTTTGCATATCGCGCTCAAAGGGGATGTCGAAATGCACGACTTGCATCAGACCATGTACACCCGAATCGGTGCGACCTGCACACAAGGTACGTACAGCTTGGTCGGCAAATGTTGAGAGTGCCGCTTCAAGCTTGTCTTGAACTGTGAGCCCGTTGGGCTGGCTTTGCCAGCCTTCGTAGTTGTGACCCGCGTAGCTCAGACCCAGCGCCAAGCGCATTGGCGTCACGCTCGTTCTTGTAACCAGCGCAGAGCCCGTTCGCGGGTTTCACCATGGGTTTGGTCAGCTACCTCTTGCGCTAAAGCGCGGCCAGTTTGGCGTTGACCGAGTTTCCACAGCTCGTCAGCCAAGTCCAAACGCACTTGGAAAGGGTCTTCGCTCAAAGGCGCTGCGTTGGCCATGTTGGTGGCAGGTGCACTTGGTCGGTAAGGGGTGTTGAAAGCTGGCGCAGCAGCTGGCGCAGAGAAGGGCGCAGGCGCTGCTGTTGGCGGCGAATAAACAGGCGCTGCGGGGGCCGTGTTGTGAGGGGGAAGGTCTAAATCGAAATCGATTTTCATCTCTTGCGGCTTGCTTTCAGCGGGGCCACTTCCTGATTTGAAATCCAAGTCCGCTTCATCCCGCTCGGGGGCATGCTGCTGGCGGCGTTTGTCTCGCAACAAAGAGATACTGACCAGCACGGCTGCGGCAACCGCAATGAGGCCAATCAACTCGAACATATAGCGTTTGAGCCAAGCCAAGAAATCTTGGGCGCTGGCGGGCATGGCAGGCAAGCTCGACGACAAACCTTCTTGCATCTTGCCAGCAGCCTTAGAAATAGCATCCAACTCAGAGACATTTTTAGACACCTCTTGGTTGCGCTGCGCTGCTTGCTCAGCTTCAAGTTTTTGCTTCACTTGATCCGCTTCGCCAGCACCGGGTTTACTCAAGGTCAACTGATCGGGCGATTTCTGTGCCTTGTTTTGTACTTGCGCTTTCAAACCACCTTTGGATTCACGCTCGTTGGCATCAGCCAGTTTGGTCTTGCCGGTTTGTCCTGCCAATTGAGAGCGGTAGGCATCAAAGTCAAGCGCTTGCAGGCGTATGTCTTCACGCGCTTGTTGACGGTCTATGGATGCCGCATCTTCTTGGGTAGGCAAAGTAATCAGCGCTCCCGCTTTCAGGCGGTTGACATTGTTGTCAACGAAAGCTTTGGGGTTGTTGCGCAACAAGGACATCAGCAACTGATCCAAGGAGACTTCCCCGCCAGGAGAGTGGGAGAGTACCAATTGGCTGGCTGTGTCGCCTTTGGCCACTTCAATGGTTTCGCCTTCTTTGTTAACCAAGCCGCTGTCTGGCTTTGTTTTGGCAGGGGGTTTTTCAACGACAGGTTTTTCGGACTTAGGCTTGGCCTCTGCTTTGGCTACGAGCTCTTTGGCAGAGGGTGGTAAAGGTGCGGGACGTGGTGGCTGCGCAACAGGCGCAGGCTTGTCGACAGGCATGGGTGGCAGGTTATTGGCCGCTGGCGCATCGTTATTGGCTACAGCTGCGGGCTCGGGGGCTTGTCCTGTACCCAAAGGAAAACCAAGGTTACGGAATGCGCGACCGGTAGCCCAGCGAAATTCAAGTAACAAATCGACATAGCCTTCAGTGACGGCCTCTGCCCCTTGGAACTGCATCAGATAGACGTCGTCGCCTTTGCGAACCATGGTGATTCGCACATTGTCCAAACCTGTGACACGGGTAATTTTGGCGGCTTGGTAAACCGTCGAATTAGCTAAGCTAGCTTGGAATTCTTGTGCTTCTTGTGCAGACAAGTCGCTTACCTGAACTTCCAGTTTCAAAGGTTCGCCCAGCTTGGATTGAATTTGTGGACGACCCAATTGAAGCGCATGGGCATTGCATGCCAGCGACAAGAGAAAACAACTGAACAACCAACGCAGGCTAAACGGTAGGTGGGGCGACTGGGTCATTACGCAAAGTCTCGTGCAGCTGTGGAAGCACCGATCATAATGGAAATGAGCGCTTTTTATTGAATTTCAGGCTTTCAACAATATTCTCAACATACGCCGCAAAGGCTCTGCCGCGCCCCACAACAGTTGGTCGCCGATGGTGAAAGCACCCACATATTCCGGACCGAATGCCATTTTGCGGATGCGACCCACGGGAATCGTCATGGTGCCGGTCACGGCCACTGGGGTCAGGTGCTGCAAACTGTCCTCACGGTGGTTGGGCACCACCTTCACCCATTCGTTGTCAGCGGCGATCATGGCTTCGATGTCGGCAATCGGTACATTTTTTTTGAGTTTGAAGGTGAGGGCTTGGCTGTGGCAGCGCATCGCGCCGATGCGCACGCAAAAGCCATCAACGGGGACGGCGGGTTGCGCAAAGCCCGGGCCTTGGCCCAGAATTTTGTTGGCTTCGGCCATGCCTTTCCATTCTTCACGGCTGGTGCCCCAGAACTCGTCGCCCTCTGTTTTGCCCAGACCCAAATCTTTATCGATCCATGGGATGAGCGAGCCACCCAAAGGTGCGCCGAAGTTCTCAGTCTCGGCAGCAGTGAGGGCACGCTGCTTGGCGATGACTTTGCGGTCGATTTCCAAGATGGCGCTTTTAGGGTCGTTCAACAGGTCTTTGACCTCGGCATGGAGGGTGCCAAACTGGGTCAGCAGTTCGCGCATGTGCGCAGCGCCACCGCCAGAAGCCGCTTGGTAGGTTTGGGTGCTCATCCACTCCACCAAACCGGCTTTGTACAAAGCACCCACACCCATCAACATGCAGCTCACAGTGCAGTTGCCGCCCACCCAATTCAGGCCACCCTTGGCGAGGGCGTTTTCGATCACCGGCAGGTTCACCGGGTCGAGGATGATGATGGCGTCGTCCTTCATGCGCAAGGTGGAGGCTGCATCGATCCAGTGGCCCTTCCAACCCGCGCTGCGCAGTTTGGGAAACACGTCGGAGGTGTAGTCGCCGCCTTGGCAAGTGATGATGATGTCGCAAGCTTTGAGGGCGTCGATGTTGTGGCCATCAAGCAGCTTGGTTTCGTTTTTCGCCATGGCAGGCGCTGCGCCTCCGGCGTTGGAGGTGGAGAAAAACACAGGCTCGATCAAGTCGAAATCTTTTTCGGCTTGCATGCGGTCCATCAGGACCGAGCCGACCATGCCTCGCCAGCCGACCAAGCCGACGCGATTTCCGATTTTTTTCATGTGTTTGCCCTTTCAATCAATGTGTTCTTGATCCCCGGCTCGTCTGGCCGGGAAGGGCGCGACGAACCTAAGCCATCAGGTGGTTGTCTTGGTGGTTTTGGTAGCAGTGGTGATTGCGATCATCATGGCAAATATTCTAACCTTAGTTCTACTGCGCCAGAAACCCGCCATCAATCGCCAAGGTGTGGCCCGTCACCATGCCGGCTGCGGGGCTGGCCAAATAAATCACACCGCCCACAATCTCATCGACCTCGGCAATGCGCCCCATGGGTGTCATGGCGTTGAGTTTGCCCAGCAACTCGGGGTTATCTGTCAGGGGCTTGATGAACTCGGTGCGCACCCAGGTAGGCGCGATGGCATTGACGCGTATGCCCTCGTGGGCCCATTCCACAGCCAGCGAACGGGTCAGGTTGACCACCGCTCCTTTGGTTGATTGGTAAGAGATATTCGGGTACAGACCACCGCCCGATAAACCCATGATGGAGGCGGTGTTGATGATGCAACCGCTGTGGCGCTTTACCATATGACGCGCGGCCAAACGGGCACACAGAAAGACGCCGGTGAGGTTGACATCAAGCACCTTGTTCCAGTCTTCCAAAGACAAGTCCAGCGAGGGTCTGCGTATCGCCAAACCCGCGTTGTTGAAGAGGCAGTCGATTCGTCCGCTTCGCTCCACCACCGCTTGCATCGCTTGTTCTACGCTGTGCTCGTCGGTGACGTCAACGGTGTAGCCCTGGGCTGTACAGCCTTGCGCGTTGAGTTGTTGCGCAAGTTGGTTGACAGCATCTGCATCGCGGTCGAAGAGGGCGATGTGCGCCCCAGACTGTGCCATGCCTTTGGCCACAGCAGCGCCAATGCCGCGAGCACCACCGGTGATGATGGCGGTTTGCCCTTGAAGGGAGAAAGCGGTTGTTGCGTTGAATTGGAACGTAGACGTGGTCATGCGCTCAAAGCCTTGACCACCGCGTCACCCATGTGCGCAGTGCCCACCTTGGTGGTGCCTTCGCTGTAAATGTCGCCAGTGCGCAAGCCTTGGGCCAACACTTTTTTCACGGCGTCTTCAATGCGCACCGCAGCGGCTTCTTGGTTCAGGCTGAAGCGCAACATCATGGCCGCACTCAAGATGGTGGCCAAGGGATTGGCCACGCCTTTGCCCGCGATATCGGGAGCGCTGCCATGGCTGGGTTCGTACAGGCCTTGGTTGCTTGCGTTGAGCGATGCCGAGGGCAGCATGCCAATCGAGCCGGTGAGCATGGACGCTTCGTCGCTCAAGATGTCGCCAAACATATTGCCGGTGACCACCACGTCAAAACGCTTGGGCTCTTTCACCAACTGCATGGCCGCGTTGTCCACATACATGTGGTCCAGCACCACATCGGGGTAGTCTTTGTGCACTTCGGTGACGATGTCTTTCCAGAACTGAAAAGTCTCCAGCACATTGGCCTTATCGACGCTGGTCACGCGCTTGCTGCGCTTGCGGGCGGCTTCAAACGCCACACGGGCAATGCGCTCGACCTCGGGACGGGTGTAGCGCATGGTGTCAAAGGCTTCTTCGGCACCGGCGAATGCGCCATCGGGCGAGATGCGGCGGCCACGCGGTTGGCCAAAGTAAATGTCGCCGGTCAACTCGCGGATGATGAGGATGTCCAAGCCCGCGATCAACTCGGGCTTCAAGCTGGAGGCGTTCACCAGTTCTTTGTAACAAATTGCAGGACGGAAGTTGGCAAACAACCCCAGGTTTTTGCGCAAACCCAAAATGGCTTGCTCGGGGCGCAAAGGACGGTCCAGGGTGTCGTATTTCCAGTCGCCGACTGCGCCAAACAAAATCGCATCGGCCTCTTTGGCCAGCTTCAAGGT
>CANGPV010000103.1 GCA_947455935.1 Comamonadaceae bacterium | reverse complement strand
CAAATTGCATAGGGTGATAATTGGGATCTGACCCCGATTGTTGAAAATGAAAAAAGAGCACATCGAGCCATTTTTTGCGACGCTCAAAGCAGCGAACCCGCAGCCCAATACCGAGTTGGAATATACCAGCGTGTTTGAGTTGCTTGCGGCTGTGTTGCTGAGTGCTCAAGCCACCGATGTGGGGGTGAACAAGGCGACCCGCAAACTGTTTCACGTAGCGAATACGCCGCAAAAAATACTGGCTTTAGGGCTAGAGGGTTTAGAGAGTTACATCAAAACAATTGGGCTTTTTCGCAGCAAGGCCAAGCACTTGATGCAAACCTGCCAAATGCTGGTGGACTTACACGGCGGTGAAGTCCCACGCAGCAGAGAGGCCCTAGAGGCTTTGCCAGGTGTGGGCCGCAAAACGGCCAATGTGGTGTTGAATGTGGCGTTTGGTGAAGCCACCATGGCGGTGGACACGCATATTTTTCGCATGGGCAACCGCACCGGTTTGGCACCTGGCGCCACGCCCTACGAAGTTGAAATGGGTTTACTCAAGCGCATTCCTGTTGCCTATTTGGTGGACGCCCACCATTGGTTGATTCTGCATGGCCGCTATGTCTGCCAAGCACGCAAGCCCCTGTGTTGGCAATGCCAAGTGTCAAACTATTGCGACTTCAAGCCTAAAACGATGTCGCCCTGCTGAGCTTATTCACCCAGGTGGTCACGCGCCAGCTGTATCGCTTCTTTCAGCACGTCAAGGTCACCAATGTGGTTGGCCAACACCAAAATCAAACGGGCATTGAGCAAATGACTTTGTGATTCGTTCAAACCTTGGTGTGCGTCCATCAAGGCTTCGTAAAACGCATCGCCGGGCTCGAAGTCCCCGCGCAAAGCAGAACCGCTGTCGTGAAAATTGGCTTGGGTATTTAAAGTGCTCATGGCATTGTTCCCTCTGATGGGGCGAGCTTAGCAAAGCTTGAAAAACCCCTAAATCGGCAGGACCACCCACTGATCAGCCACTTTCGCAATAGTCATGCGCTGCTGAAAGACATCTTTCAAGGCTTGATGTAATTGGGGATCATCGGGGGTTGCTTGCATACATATGCGACCTTGGTCCATCAACACCACATGGTCAGCTCGCAAAGCTAAATTCAAATCATGCAGCACACTCACCACCGTGGTGTGTTGTGCAGTTAACTGCCGTACCGTGTTCAACCAATCGGATTGGTGAGGAATATCAACGTTGGCAATAGGCTCGTCCATTAACACAATGGGGGCTTGCACCGCCAAGGCTCTGGCCAATAACACCCGTTGCCGCTCTCCACCTGACAAATGTTGCAGGCTTCTGTTTTTCAGGTGTGTCAATTGCAAACGGTCTAACCAGGCATTCACACAAGCGTGATCTTCTGCACTGATTCCCGACCACATGGTTTGATGAGGGAAACGACCGAGCATCACCACATCCCACACCGACAAATCATCGCTGACTGGTTCTTGGTGACCCAGCCATGCCATACAACGGGCACGTTTTTTGGCTTGCATCGCGCCTAGGGGGCGACCCTGCACCAGCACTTGACCCGAGCATGGCAGCAAACCTGCCAAGGCCATCAGCAAAGTGGATTTACCAGCGCCATTGGGTCCCACGATACAGGTCCACTGCCCTTGAGATACAGACAATGAAATGCCATGCAAGACCGCGTCTCCACCGAACTTGACGTGCAGGTCCTTTGCGGTGATGGCACTTGAACTCATGCGGAGATGGTTTTCATAGGCGGTGAATGCAGTCGCCAAAGTAAATAGCCACCACCCAACACACCCGTGAGCACACCCACAGGCAATTCTTGCGGCGCCCACAAAGCTCGGGCCAATACATCGGCTATCGTTAACAACACGCCGCCCATCAAAGACGACAAGATCAACAACACGCCATAGCGAGCTTGCACACGAGAGCGCACCAAATGCGGAGCGACCAAACCCACGAAAGCCACCAGACCTGTTTGGGCCACCGCTGTGGCAGTTACCAGTCCCATCACCGCTAACAGGACCATTCTTAAGGGTGCCACACGCAGACCCAAGCTTTGCGCGGTAGATTCACCCAAGCGCAAACCATCCAACACAGGACTGAGCAGCCAAGATGCTGCTAAACAAAGCAACAACACGCACGCCATCAATACACAGGCCTGACCGCTCAACATGCTGGTGTTACCCAATAAAAACGATTGCATAGCAGGTAAGGTGTGTGGAAATGCCAAGGTCACCATAGAAGTAACGGCACCCAAGACCACGCCCACGACGACACCCGCCAACAGCAATCGCAAGGTCTGCTCTGCACCACGGGCCAGCAACAAAGTCAGTAACACCGCCACCCAAGCGCCGATGAACGCCATGCCGGTGAGTCCCAAGCGAAACCACCACTGCAAGCCTTGCGAGAGAGGGCTCGTTTCAACTGCACCCCACATACCTAAAGCTAAAGCGATGGCTACGCCTAAAGATGCCCCCGAAGCACTGCCCAACAAATAAGGATCTGCCAAGGGATTGCGAAACAAACCTTGCGACAAAGCACCGGCCAAGCCTAATAAGGCACCTGCCAACCAAGCGCCTAAGCTACGCGGTAGACGAATGTCTTGAACGATGGGGTCTTGCCAAACAATGTGCCATTCCCAGCCTAGGCTGCCCGTCATCAAACCCATGACAAGCGTGACAACCGACAAGACCAGCAAGCTAGCAGTGAGGGTGAACTGCGGCTTCATAAAGCAAAACTGCGCTTTACACAGTCACTGATGAGTTGGGCGGCTTCGCCTAAGCGAGGTCCTGGGCGAACCAGTACATCTGCTTGCTGAGGAGGGAATGCACAGACACGTTGATGCTTGATGGCATCGATCCCCGACCAACCAGGACGTTGTGAAAGCTGGGTAACCATGGGTTGCGCCAACACAATCAGTTGTGGGTTGGCTCGCACCACAAATTCGGGGTTGAGTTGAGGAAACGCACCCATACTTGCAGGAACTATGTTCTTCAAACCGAGTTGGTGCATCACTTCACCCATGAACGAGGACTCACCCGCCGCATAGCCACCCGTGCTGGCTTCGAAATACACCGTGGCGTTCAGCGAACTGGCGGGAAGCTGTGAGTTAGCTTTGGCGATTTGAGTCTGAATGGAAGCCCACACAGCATCAGCTTGCGCTTGTGCGTCTGGCAGTTGCAGCACGACAGCCACGGCTCTCAATACTCGCTGAACATCGGCAAAGGATTGAGGCTCCAGGGCCACCACAGGAATGCCCAAGGCTTGCAAGCGATGAATGATACGAGCAGACTTAGCCAGCAACACCACATCGGGCTTCAAACGCACCAAGGCTTCCAATTGAGTATCGTCTAAACCACCCAGCTTGGGCAAAGCTTTGACAGAGATAGGCCAATTGGCGTGTTTATCGGTTCCTACCAAACGGTCACAAGCGCCCAACACACACACCGTTTCAGCCAACGAGGGCAGCAAGGTCACGATGCGCTTTGGCGCTTGGGTGAATGTCACAGCGACTTGCCTGTCATCCACCACGGTCACCGCTGATGCAACTTGAAGCCACACGCCTATGCACACCATGAGCAAACGCTTAACCATGCACATTTACCCAGTTGTTGATGATGCGGTGTAACTGGTTCACGCCATCGGTCAAGGCTGCAGGGCCGGGCTGCAAGATGTCAGCTGATTTGATTTCAAAAATCTGGCCATTTTTGACAGCAGGGACATCGCTCCAACCAGCACGAGCAGCCACTTTGTCAGGGCGAAACTTCTTGCCGCACCACGAACCAATAATGATGTCGGGGCTGCGTCTGACGATCTCCATCGGGTCAGCAATGATGCGGTCTTTGCCCATGGATTGCATGGATAGCTCAGGGAAACAATCGTCACCCCCTGCGATATGAATGAGTTCGGACACCCAGCGAATGGCGCTGATGCGTGGTTCGTCCCATTCTTCAAAATACACCTTGGGACGCTTGGCATAGCTTGGGGTCTTCAAAGAGTGTAAATGGTCTTGCATCGCTTGAATGCGTTGCAAACCTTGAGTAGCTTCACCCACCATGGCGGCAACTTGGTAGAGCATGGAAAAAATCTCGTCCACGCTGCGCTGATTAAAAACCGTGACTTGCACCCCACGACGAATCAACTCTGCAGCAATGTCTGCTTGGAGGTCTGAGAACCCAAATACACAGTCGGGCTTCAGCGCCAAAATTTTGCCGATCTTGGCGCTGGTGAAGGCGCTCACACGCGGTTTTTCATGCCGCGCTTCTTTAGGCCTGACGGTGTATCCCGATATCCCCACGATGCGATGCGACTGCCCCAAGAGGTACAACCACTCGGTGGTTTCTTCTGTGAGGCAGATGATGCGTTGGGGAAACACGATGGCCCGTCAGTTCAAGTAGTATTTGTAAACAGCAAAGACACTTCGTTTCATGTCGGGGTACAAGGCCATGCTGCCAACATTGGTAGTGGCATAGGAGTAGTAGTCCTTGTTAAATACATTTTTAACTGCAACTTGGAATTCCGATTTCGGAAACTTGTATTGGTAGCTTAGATCAGTGACTGTATAAGAAGGCATGCTGTAAATATTTGTATAGTCACTACCGATTTGTTGTGAGCCTGTGTAAACAACATTCAAACTAAAGCTTTGCGCAGAAGCAAATTTCCAATTGGCTCTGAATGAATAAATCTTATCCGGTGACAACGGGATCGCATTGCCTGCGTAGACTCCATCAACAAAACGTGAATGCTTGTAAGTAGCAAATCCACCGATATCAAATGAGTTTGTAAAACGGTGACGAATATTTAAATCAATACCTTCTCTTTTTGTGGGATCAAGATTGATATTTGTATAGTAGTTTTCATCGTAAGCAATTTCATTTTTTAAATTGCTTTGAAAAAACCGTACATTGATATCCCCTTTGCTGTAAACGAAGTGCCAGCCAATTTCTTTATCTACAGATGTTTGAGGATTCAAATCCGTATATGTATCACCTAACGTTCCATATGAACTAATGATTTCGTCTAAATTTGGCAACCGGTAATTTCTAGATAACTTAGCCCATACTGACTGGTTTGAACTGATGGATTGTGTAAGCCCTAATTCCCATGCTTTTGCATTCTTTTGTGTCGAGTAGGTCTTTCCATCATCACGCCCGTAAGTATCTTTGTACATATCTTCCACTCTGTAACCTGCAGTTAGACGGGTTTGGGAGGATGCCAAATCAAATTCATTTTTCAGAAAAAATGAATTGCTGTCTGCAGAGTTATCGTAAAAACCATAGCTAGCGTCGTTTCTTAATTGTGTCCAATTATTTTTTTCCAAGCCCACTAAATAAGTGTACTTACCCCAACTGGTAGGCAGTCCTTGGCTTAAATTTGTGGAGTAGGCATCGTTTTTTGTTGTGTAGGTAGCAGTAGAGGCATATCCACCTTTATTTTCAAGAAAATAATAACTTCTGTCTCTTCGCTTAACGTCGTTTCTCCAAACGATGCCATTGAAATCAATTTCAGAAAACGCACCGTAATGTTTGGAGTTTGAGTCTATAAAGGTCAGCAAAGATAAATTGGTGGTGTTCGCTTGGTTCCTGTTTTCCAAATATTTCGCCATGGTTAAACCGCCCGGCGTTCGGGCAAATTCATTGTTGTCGGAAACACTGCCACCGATCCTTGCTTTGTCACTGATCATTTGAATGGCAAGACTGGCGTTGTCTGTTTTACTTGCTGAATTTTCCCTGAAACCATCCGACTCACCTTTGGAACCTGACGCGAACAAGCGAAGACCATTGCGAGAATACTGCGTGCTGGCTTTGATGTCTTTATAGCCATAGCTACCAATTCCAGCTTCTAGCTTTGCAGCGTTTTGTGATTTGCTACTTAGCCCAGATGCATGGGTGATGATGTTGATCACGCCACCAACAGCGCCTTCACCATACAACACAGAGGAACCACCGCGTTGAATTTCGATCCGCTCCACTTCGTCTAAGGAAATGTTGCTGATTCGAATTTCACCGCTGTCGCCTTGTTTGAAAGCGACACCATCAATCACATACACCAAATTAGAGGCAGCAGCTTCGCCAAAGCCACCCATGTCCATGGAGAACTCATTGCCTCCAAACAAACTTTTTCGACCCAGCACACCACCTAGACTCATCAAAGCCTCGTTCACCGTTTTCACCCCTGAATTTTTTAAATCCTCTTGGGTTAAGACTGTGACAAAAGCAGGCAGCTTTAGTGGATCTTCAGGGTATTTGTTTGCGGTAACGACGTTGGTAGCAAGTTCAGGTGCGTCGTT
>CANGPV010000102.1 GCA_947455935.1 Comamonadaceae bacterium | reverse complement strand
GTGATTTTGGAAGTGGGTTTAGGTGGCCGTTTGGATGCGGTGAATGTGATCGACACTGATTGCGCCATCATTACCAGCATCGATCTCGATCACACCGAGTGGCTGGGACCTGACCGCGAGAGCATTGGCCGAGAAAAAGCCGGCATCATGCGAAGTGGTAAGCCCGTCATCGTCAGCGACCCGCACCCCCCTGCCAGCGTGGGGCAATATGCTGCCTCAGTGGGCGCCTTGCTGTGGCAATCAGGCAGCGACTTTCATTTTTCCGGCGACCAGCAGCAGTGGCGATGGCAGGGTGCTGGGCGCACTTGGGCTGGTATGGCTTATCCCGTGTTGCGTGGTGTTAACCAATTGGTCAATGCAGCCGGGGTATTGGCTGCGTTGCACGCCTTGCGCGATAGCTTGCCTGTGAATGCGCAAGCTATTCGGCTGGGCTTGTCTCGGGTGGAGTGGCCAGGGCGTTTTCAGATGCTGCCTGGCCAGCCTGCGCTGGTGCTGGATGTCGCGCACAACCCCCATGCTGTCGCTGCTTTGGCGCACAACTTAGACGCCATGGGCTTTTTTGCGGTCACCCGCGTCGTGATGGGTGCCATGGCCGATAAAGACCTGCAGGCCATGGTGCAGCGCTTACAACCTTTGGTAGCGCATTGGTATTTTTGTGATTTACCTACCCCCAGGGCGGCCACAGCCGCACAACTGCAGTCTATTTGGCAAGCGTGTTCGCCACCTGAGGGGCAATCTGGCAAAACCTTTTCAGACCCCGTCGCTGCTTTGGTGCAGGCCATGGCTGACGCAGACCCCACTGATAGAATTCTGGTCTTTGGTTCTTTCCTGACCGTTGGCAGTGTGTTACAGCACGGCATAGCGGGCCGCCTTTCTGCCCAAAGCCCACCTGACTGACATGGCATTTTTCAAGTCCCGCTCCTCCAGCAATGCTTCTGCAGACGATAAAAACGCTGACGGTATGGCCGCCCAAAGCCTAGACGCATTGCGTCGTCAAGCACGTCATCGATTGATAGGTGCGACGGTTTTGGTACTGTTGGCTGTGGTCGGTTTCCCTTTGGTGTTTGATACCAAGCCTCGAGAAGTTGCCGCGGACATACGTATTGACATGCCCGACAAAGACACCGTGCGTGCCTCTCAACCCCCAACGCCTCCACCCGCTTCTCAACCTGTGCCAGTGCCTGACGATGAGGTCGTCAACAAGTCTGTGGTGCCCCCACCGGTCATGCCTGAAAAAACACAAGCCAAAGAGGAAGAAATCAAGCCTGAAGCGTCGGCCAAGCATGAAGAGCTTGCACCACGCTTCATCGTTCAAGTGGGTGCATTCGCTGAAGAGGCTAAGGCCAGGGAAGTGCGAGCCAAGCTAGAAAAAGCAGGTATCAAAACCTATACCCATGTGGCGCAAACCAAAGAGGGCAAGCGCATACGTGTGCGCGTGGGTCCTTTTGCCACCAAAGAAGAAGCACAAAAAGCTGTCGACAAAATCAAGTCTTTGCAACTCGGTGCCTCGGTGCTGACAATTTAAAGCGATGAACACCCTGGACTTGGTTTTGCTGGCATTGGCCGCGATCTCGGTGGTCATGGGTTTATGGCGCGGTGTGATTAAAGAGTCGTTTGCGGTGCTCGCTTGGATCATTGGCTTTCCTTTGGCCTCCCATTTCGCCCCGGCAGTCAGGCGCTTGCTCGATGTGAGTGACACTTCGCCCGCACTCACCTATATGCTGGCTTGGATACTGATTTTCATTGTGGTCTGGTTGGTCTGCCATGCGGCGTCGGCTTTGCTGAGCAGCATGTTGTCATTGGTAGGCTTGGGCCTCATCAACCGCTTCTTTGGTGGTGTTTTTGGTTTAACCCGGGCAGCGTTGAGTTTGATGGTGTTGGCTATTGTGGTGAGCCTCACGCCTGCTGTGCGTTACCCTCTTTGGAAATCGTCTTGGGTGGTGCAAATGGCGAACCAAGGCGTTGAATTTTTCAAACCATTTTTACCTGCTCCTCTGGAAGGTTGGGTGTTCTGATGTGCGGCATTGTGGGTGTGGTCAGTCAGACGGCGGTGAATCAACTCATCTATGACGCGTTGCTGCTTTTGCAGCACCGCGGCCAAGACGCAGCGGGCATCGTCACGCAACTTGAACATAAGTTTTTCATGCACAAGGCCAAAGGCATGGTGCGCGATGTGTTTCGTACACGTAATATGCGAGCGCTGCCTGGCAATATTGGTCTGGGCCAAGTGCGCTATCCCACAGCGGGCAATGCTTACAGTGAAGAGGAAGCCCAGCCGTTTTATGTGAATGCGCCGTTTGGTTTGGTGTTGGTGCACAACGGTAACTTGACCAATGCGCAGTCGCTTAAGGCAGAGCTTTTTTCCACTGACCATCGCCACATCAATACCGAGAGCGACTCCGAGGTCTTGCTTAATGTGCTCGCCCACGAGTTGGAAAAAACCACCCGCGGCGTGGTTTTGACGCCTGCTGATGTGTTTGCAGCTGTGGCGGGCGTTCACCAACGCGTGAAGGGTTCTTATGCGGTAGTTGCGCTGATTGCCGGCCATGGTTTGCTGGCATTTCGCGACCCTTTTGGTATTCGCCCTTTGTGTATTGGTAAGGGTGCAGATGGCACTTGGATGGTGGGCAGCGAGTCGGTGGCGCTGGAGGGCACAGGCCATCAGTTTGAGCGGGATGTCGTTCCTGGTGAGGCCGTGTTCATTGACCTGAAAGGACAGTTGCATGCCCAACAATGTGCAGCCAACCCCCAGCTCATGCCCTGCATTTTTGAGTTTGTGTATTTGGCCCGTCCCGACTCCACCATGGATGGCATGTCTGTCTACCAAGCCCGTTTGAATTTGGGAGAAACCTTGGCCAAGCGGGTGGTCTCCACCTTGCCGCCTTCTGAAATTGATGTGGTGATTCCCATCCCTGAATCCAGCCGTCCAAGCGCAACCCAACTGGCGCATTTGTTGGGTAAACCTTATCGCGAAGGGTTTGTGAAGAACCGCTATGTCGGTCGTACCTTCATCATGCCAGGCCAAGCGGTGCGCAAGCGCTCGGTGCGCCAAAAATTGAATGTGATTGTGAGTGAGTTCAAGGGCCGCAATGTCTTGTTGGTGGACGACTCCATCGTGCGAGGCACCACCAGCAAAGAAATCGTTCAAATGGCCAGGGATGCGGGCGCCAACAAGGTGTACTTAGCCAGCGCTGCGCCGCCAGTACGCTTTCCCAACGTGTACGGCATCGACATGCCCACGCCCGAAGAACTGGTGGCGCATGAGCGCAGTGTGGAAGAAATTCGCCAACTCATTGGCTGTGATGCACTGATTTACCAAGAAGTCAATGCCATGAGAGAGGCCGTGTCACGTTCGGTATTGCAAGGCTCGCCAGAGGTCAAGGGTTTTGACGCTTCGTGTTTTGATGGGGTGTACATCACGGGTGACATCACCGTGGCTGATATTGCCAGACTGAACCAACAACGTGTGAACACCGAAGAAGACGGCGAAGACAATTCTCGCCTGGCCTTACCCAATCACGCCGAATGAATTGCACATGAGTAACAAGCCCTTACCTCAGAATTTGCACCCTGAAACCTTGGCCGTTCGCCTCGGTGTCGAGCGCAGCCAATACGGTGAAAATTCTGAAGCGCTGTACCTGACCAGTGGTTATGTGCAGCCTTCAGCGCAAGTGTCAGCAGATAAGTTTGCAGGTGAAGAAGACGGCTATACCTATGGCCGAGCAGGTAACCCCACTGTCAGCAGTTTCGAGATGCGTTTGGCTGCTTTGGAGGGCAGCGAGGCGGCTATCGCTACTTCAAGCGGCATGTCGTCCATCATGCTGATGATGTTCAGCCTTCTCAAAGCGGGTGACCATGTGGTGTTCTCGCAGTCCATGTTTGGCTCGACCATCAAACTGATTGGTTCTGAGTTTGCTCGCTTTGGGGTCGAATCCACCATGGTGCCCCAGACCGACTTGCTTGCGTGGAAGGCCGCTATTCGCCCCAACACCAAGCTTTTATTTGCCGAGACGCCCACCAACCCACTGACCGATGTATGCGACATCACAGCGCTGGCCGATATGGCGCATAACGCTGGGGCATTGCTGTGTGTCGACAACTGTTTTGCTACGCCTATTTTGCAAAAGCCCATGGACATGGGTTGTGACATCGTGATGCATTCGGGCACCAAGTATTTGGACGGTCAGGGGCGTGTCATGGCGGGAGCGCTGTGCGCCAGTGAAGCGCTGGTGATGAACAAGTTTTTACCTGTCATGAAAAATGCGGGCATGGTGCTGGCACCCTTCAATGCTTGGGTGGTACTCAAGGGTCTAGAGACCTTGGACATCCGCATGCGGGCGCAAAGCGCCAAGGCGCATGAGTTGGCCGCTTGGTTAGAGCAACACCCAGCTGTCGCACGTGTGTATTACCCGGGTCTGAAAAGCCATCCTCAGCACGAACTTTCTATGAAACAAATGTCTAATTTGGGTGGCGCTGTGCTGTCCTTTGACGTGAAGTCCGGTGATCCGGTACAAGCTCGGGAACGCGCTTTCCATCTTCTCGACAGTTTGCAAGTGTTGTCCCTGTGTACCAACTTGGGCGACACCAAAACCCTGCTGACACACCCAGCCAGCACCTCGCACGGCAAGTTGTCTGAAGAGCAACGCCAAGCTGCAGGCATTGGCCAAGGACTTATTCGTGTAGCCGTGGGCTTGGAGCATGTGGACGATATGAAAAACGACTTGTTGCGCGGACTCCAATGACCACCCGAACCCGATTTGCCCCGTCACCCACGGGTTTTATTCATTTGGGCAATATTCGATCGGCTCTATACCCTTGGGCGTTTGCAAGGGCGACGGGCGGCAAGTTCATCTTGCGCATCGAAGACACCGATGTTGAGCGTTCGTCGCAAGAAGCGGTGGATGTGATTTTGCAGGGCATGGCCTGGTTGGGCTTGGACCACGACGAAGGTCCTTTCTACCAAATGCAGCGCATGGACCGTTACAAAGAGGTGCTGGCGCAATTGGTGGCTGCAGGTCATGTCTATCCCTGCTACATGAGTGTGGCTGAGTTGGATGCGCTGCGCGAGCGTCAAATGGCCGCCAAAGAAAAGCCACGCTACGACGGCACATGGCGTCCCGAAGCGGGAAAGACCTTGCCCGCTATTCCAGAAGGCGTGCAGCCTGTGTTGCGATTCAAAACACCTTTGCAAGGGGTGGTGTCGTGGGAAGACAAGGTCAAGGGCTTGATCGAGATTCGCAATAACGAGTTGGATGACTTGGTGATTGCGCGACCCGATGGCACACCCACTTACAACTTCTGTGTGGTGGTGGACGACATCGACATGGCCATCAGCCACGTGATTCGTGGTGACGACCATGTGAACAACACGCCTCGCCAAATACACATCTTCAAAGCCTTGGGCCATGAACCCCCTGTGTATGCGCATTTGCCTACCGTGCTCAACGAGCAGGGCGACAAGCTTAGCAAGCGCACAGGCGCCAAGCCTGTCACACAATTTCGTGATGAGGGTTTCTTGCCCGAGGCCATGGTGAACTACCTTGCACGATTGGGCTGGAGCCATGGTGATGATGAAATTTTCAGCAAAGCGCAGTTTGTTGAATGGTTCAATCTGGATCACTTGGGCAAAAGTGCCGCACAGTTTGACGAGGCCAAGCTGCGCTGGGTGAACGCCCAGCACCTCAAAGCCATGAGCGACGATGCACTGGCGCCTTTGGTGCAAGCGCATTTGGCTTTGAAAGGCCTTGAAGCTGATACACGATTGCCAGCCATTTGCGGTTTGTTCAAAGATCGCTGCGACACCACCGTGGCGCTGGCCAGCTGGTCCACGGCCTTTTATGCCGACGTGCACCCCGGTACTGAAGACTTGGCCAAGCACGTCACTGTTGAGGTGAAACCCGCGCTGCAATTGCTGGCCGACAAACTGGCCGCATTACCCGAGTGGAGTGTGGTCGCCATCAGCGCAGCCATCAAAGAGGTGCTGGCAGAAAAGGGCCTGAAGATGCCGCAGTTGGCCATGCCTGTTCGGGTGTTGGTGATGGGTACGCCGCAAACACCTTCGGTCGACGCGGTGCTGCACCTGTGTGGCTTGGAAAAAGTTTTGCAACGGCTTAAGGCCTCTTAAAAAAGTTGGTTATACTCTCAGGCTCGACACCCAATGGGGGTATAGCTCAGCTGGGAGAGCGCTTGCATGGCATGCAAGAGGTCAGCGGTTCGATCCCGCTTACCTCCACCAAACAAGGCGTCGAGTTGGTTAGTCCACAAGGTTTTGACCCTATCGTCTAGAGGCCTAGGACATCACCCTTTCACGGTGAGTACC
>CANGPV010000101.1 GCA_947455935.1 Comamonadaceae bacterium | reverse complement strand
CAGTGAAAACGAAGCGCCCATGAGGCCGCAGCCGACCAAGCCGAGTTGCTTGAACTTCATGCGCCAACCGGGTAGGAGCCAATCACTTTGTAAAAGGCGCACAGGCTTTGCAGCTCTTTGAGCGCTTGGGCCACGTGGGGTTGGCTGATGTGGCCGTCGAGGTCGATGTAGAAGTTGTACTCCCACTGGCCGGACTTGGCGGGGCGCGACTCGAAGCGGGTCATGGACACGCCATTGGCCTTGAGGGGCATCAACAGGTCATGCACCGCGCCCGGTTTGTTGGGCACCGACACCACCAGAGAGGTGCAGTCTTTGCCCGAGGCAGGGGGCGTGGCCAAGGTTTGCGGCAAGGTGATGATGGCAAAACGGGTGCGGTTATAGGCCTCGTCTTGGATGGCGTGGGCCACCACATGCAAGCCAAATTCAGAAGCTGCACGTTCGCTGGCCAAACCCGCCCATGCCGGGTGGGTGGCCGCCAAGCGAGCACCTTCGGCGTTGCTGGCAACTGCGCGGCGTTCGGCGTGGGGCAGGTGTTTGTTCAGCCACTCTTGACATTGACCTAAAGCCTGCGGATGCGCTAGCACCACTTCAATGCCTTCAAGTGACGCCGATTGGCGCAGCAGGTTGTGGCGTACCAACAGGCTCACCTCGCCAATGACGTGAACTGGGGTGCGCAAAAACAAATCAAGTGACCGAGCTACCGCGCCTTCGGTGGAGTTCTCCACGCCCACCACGCCGTACTGCGCCGTTCCTGCGCTGGTGGCGTGAAACACCTCGTCAAAGTTGTTGCAGTAAATCAGCTCAGCTGCTGAGCCAAAAAACTCGATCGCTGCTTGCTCGCAAAACGTACCCACAGGTCCCAGCACCGCCACACGCTGCGGCGCTTCCAGCGCCAAACATGCCGACATGATTTCGCGCCAAATGGCGGCCACGTGTTGGTTTTTCAGCGGGCCAGGGTTGTGGGCTTGGATTTTTTCCAGTACCTGCGCCACGCGGTCGGGGCGAAAAAAGGGAGAGCCTTCGGCACGCTTGATGTCACCCACCGCTTCAGCCAAATGCGCACGTTGGTTCAAGAGCGTGAGCAACTGCGCATCGAGTTGGTCGATCTGCACCCGCAAATCGGCCAAGCTGGGGGCGGGTTGGGCGCCTTGTGTCATGGGGTGTCGTCGGGGGCCGCGTCGCTGGCGCTGTCGTCAATGGCTTCGTCCGTTGCAGCTTGCGCATCGTTTTCCACAATGCGTTGCATACCGCTGAGCTTGGTGCCATCGTCCAAATTGATCAGGATCACACCCTGTGTGGCGCGGCCCATTTCGCGGATTTCGCTCACCCGCGTACGCACCAAGACACCGCGATCGGTGATGAGCATGATGTCGTCATCGCCATGCACCAAGGTGGCGGCCACGACTTTGCCGTTGCGCTCAGATTGTTGGATGGCAATCATGCCCTTGGTGCCGCGTCCGTGGCGGGTGTATTCGTCGATCGGTGTGCGCTTGCCGTAGCCGTTTTCGGTGGCGGTGAGTACGCTGGTGCGGGCCATGTCGGTACTGGCCGTGCCATCAGGGAGGGCCGGCACATCTTGCGCGGCGACCAACATGGCAATCACGCTTTGACCGTCTTCGATCATCATGCCGCGCACACCACGGGCGCTGCGGCCCAGGGGGCGCACATCGTTTTCGTCAAAGCGCACGGCTTTGCCGCCGTCGCTAAAGAGCATCACATCGTGCTTGCCGTCGGTGAGGGCTGCGCCAATCAGGAAGTCGTTGTCGTCCAAGTTGACCGCGATGATGCCGCCCTTGCGCGGGTTGTTGAACTCATCCAGCGAGGTCTTTTTGACCGTGCCCATGGAAGTCGCCATGAAGACATATTGGTCGGCAGGGAAGGTGCGTGCCGTGCCGGTGAGTGGCAGCACCACATTGATTTTTTCGCCCTCTTGCAAGGGGAACATATTGACAATGGGGCGACCGCGTGAACCGCGTGAACCCTCAGGCACTTCCCAAACCTTGAGCCAGTACAAGCGGCCACGGTTAGAAAAACACAGGATGTAGTCGTGGGTGTTGCCGATGAAGAGCTGCTCAATCCAGTCGTCTTCTTTGGTGGCGGTGGCTTGCTTGCCGCGGCCGCCGCGTTTTTGGGCGCGGTATTCGCTGAGCGGCTGGCTCTTGATGTAGCCGCTGTGGCTGAGCGTGACCACCATGTCGGTGGGCGTGATCAGGTCTTCGGTGGCCAAGTCTTGGGCGTTGTGCTCGATGTGGCTGCGACGCATACCCACTTTGCTTTGACCGAATTCTTGGCGAATGGCCGCCAGCTCGTCGCCGATGATGGTGGAGACACGTTCCGACCTTGCCAAGATGTCGAGCAAGTCGTCGATTTCAGCCATGACCTCTTTGTACTCGTTGACGATCTTGTCTTGCTCCAAACCGGTCAGGCGTTGCAAGCGCATTTGCAAAATTTCATGGGCTTGGGTGTCGCTTAAGCGGTAGAGGCCGTCTGCGCCCATGCCAAATTCTTTTTCCAAGCCATCGGGGCGGTAATCGTCGGCGTTGATGACGCTGCCATCCGCTTTGGCGCGGGTGAGCATGGTGCGCACCAACTGGCTGTCCCACGGCTTGCTCATCAATTCGGTTTTGGCCACGGGAGGTGTGGGCGCATTGCGGATGATGGCGATGAATTCATCGATATTGGCCAAGGCAACCGCCAAACCTTCCAGCACATGACCACGCTCACGGGCTTTGCGCAGGTTGAAGATGGTGCGGCGTGTCACCACTTCGCGGCGGTGCGACAAAAAGACGCTGATGAGGTCTTTCAAGTTGCACAAACGTGGCTGCCCGTCGATCAAGGCCACCATGTTCATGCCAAAAGTGTCTTGCAACTGGGTTTGTTTGTAGAGGTTGTTCAAAACAACTTCAGGCACCGCGCCGCGCTTGAGTTCAATCACCAAGCGCATGCCGGATTTGTCGGACTCGTCCTGGATGTGGCTGATGTCCTCGATTTTCTTTTCATGCACCAATTCGGCCATGCGCTCTTGCAGCGTCTTTTTGTTCACCTGGTAGGGCAACTCGTCAACGATGATGGCTTGGCGTTGGCCTTTGTCGATGTCTTCAAAGTGGCATTTGGCTCGCATGACCACACGGCCACGACCAGTGCGGTAGCCCTCTTTCACGCCACTGATGCCATAGATGATGCCGGCGGTGGGAAAGTCGGGGGCAGGCACGATCTCCATCAGATCATCGATAGATGCGTCAGGGTTGCGCAACATGTGTAAGCAAGCGTCCACCACTTCATTCAGGTTGTGAGGCGGGATGTTGGTGGCCATGCCCACAGCGATACCCGCTGAGCCATTCACCAATAAATTGGGGAATTTGGCAGGTAACACCAGCGGCTCTTTTTCAGAGCCATCGTAGTTGGGGCCAAAGTTAACGGTTTCTTTGTCCAGATCATCCAGCAGTTCATGGGCGATTTTGGACAAGCGGATTTCGGTGTAACGCATGGCCGCGGCGTTATCGCCATCCACCGAACCGAAGTTACCTTGTCCGTCCACCAGCATGTGGCGCAGCGAGAAGTCTTGCGCCATGCGCACAATCGTGTCGTACACCGCGCTGTCGCCATGCGGGTGGTATTTACCAATGACGTCACCCACAATACGCGCAGATTTTTTGTAAGGGCGGTTCCAGTCGTTGTTCAACTCGTGCATGGCGAACAAGACGCGGCGATGCACAGGTTTTAAGCCGTCACGGGCGTCGGGCAGGGCGCGTCCGACAATCACGCTCATGGCGTAATCGAGGTAGCTGCGGCGCATTTCCTCTTCTAGACTGGTGGGCAGCGTTTCTTTGGCAAACTGGGTCATGGAGGCAGTCTATGTAGGGCTGGGTAAACCGCTGATTTTAGGCTTAAGCGTCTGTAATCTAAAGGATTAGGATGTATGGCACAATCTATCTCCAAAGGGTAATCCCGACCCTTGCAAACTTTGTTGTTGCTTTATCAAGCAAATCCAAAAGGATCACCATGAAAAATATCAAATCTTTAGCTTTGGCGCTGTCGATGCTTGGCTTTGCCACCGTTTCTTTCGCCCACGACGTTGGCAACTGGTCTTCCACTGCCGGTGAAATTTGGAAAAACACCCCTGGCGAATGCTGGCGCACTGGTTTTTGGACTCCTGCCAATGCGCTGCCTGGTTGTGATGGCGCCATCACTGACAAGGCAGAAGCACCCGCAGCAGCCTCCGCTGCAGCTGCAGCTTCCTCCTCTGATCTTCCCCCCGCGCCTCCCGTGGTTGTCAAACCCGATCCAGTGATGCCTACACCTGAAGTTGCCGTGGTACCTGCGCCTGCCGCTCCCGCGCCTGCTGCTGCCGTGTCCTCCAAGGTCACTTACGCTGCTGACGCTTTCTTCGACTTTGACAAATCTGTCATCAAGCCCGAAGGCAAAGCCAAGCTTGACGATTTGGTCAGCAAGGTCAAAGCCATTAATTTGGAAGTCATCATCGCCGTCGGTCACACAGACTCTATGGGCTCAGACGAGTACAACCAAAAATTGTCTCTGCGTCGCTCACAAGCTGTGAAAGCTTATTTGGTGAGCAAAGGTATAGACAAAACTCGCATCTACACCGAAGGCAAAGGCGAAAAGCAGCCTGTGGCTGACAACAAGACCAAAGAAGGTCGCGCTAAGAACCGCCGCGTTGAAATTGAAGTCGTGGGTTCACGCAAAAACTGATCTGCGACACCTCTTGTGAAACCCCGCTTGCGCGGGGTTTTTTTATGTCTGCCGCATAACCGACAATTCAGCCATGAACGCCACCAATGTAGACCCCGCCGAACTGGCCAAATTTTCAGAACTCGCCCACCGTTGGTGGGATGTCAACAGCGAATTTCGCCCTTTGCACCAAATCAATCCCTTGCGTTTGGGTTGGATAGAAACCTTTGGCAAGCTGCACGGCTTGCAGGTGCTGGACGTGGGCTGTGGCGGGGGCATTTTGAGCGACGCCATGGCACGTGTTGGTGCCCATGTGACAGGCATTGATTTGGCGACCAAGTCGCTCAAAGTGGCGCAACTGCATGCCTTGGAAACCCAAACCCCCAACGTGAGCTACCGCGAGGTGAGTGCCGAAGATTTAGCCGCCGAGCAGCCTGGCCGTTTTGATGTGGTGACTTGCATGGAGATGCTGGAACATGTGCCCGATCCCGCGTCGGTGGTGAAAGCTTGCGCTAGCTTGGTCAAGCCGGGTGGACGGGTGTTTTTCTCCACCTTGAACCGCAACCCCAAGTCGTTCCTGTTTGCCATCCTTGGCGCTGAGTACATCTTGAACTTGCTGCCCAAAGGTACCCATGAATACGCCAAATTCATTCGCCCCAGCGAGTTGGCCGCTTATTGCCGCGACGCAGGTTTGCAAACCTCGGCTTCGCGTGGTTTGCAATACAACCCCTTGACCCAGCGCTATTGGTTGGACGCCAACACCAGCGTGAACTACATGCTGGCCACCCAGCGTGAAGCCTGAAATTAACGCACGATGACTACCTTGCTGCCTCACGCGGTGTTGTTCGACTTGGACGGTACTTTGATTGACAGCGCCCCCGACTTGGGTGCCGCTGCCGACAAAATGCGCACCGACCGTGGCTTAGCCTCTTTGGACTATGCGCTCTACCGTCCCATGGCGGGTTCAGGCGCACGGGGTATGTTGGAAGTTGCCTTTGGCATGGAGCCAGAACATCCCGATTACGAAGCGTTCAAAGAAGAGTTTTTAAGCAACTACGAGCAGGCCATGACGGTGCGCTCGGTCATCTTCGATGGGGTTCAGGATATGTTGGCGCATCTGGCTGAACGGGGCTTGCGCTGGGGTGTGGTTACCAACAAATCGCAACGCTTTACCTTGCCTTTAACCGCTCAAATTCCCTTGTTCGCAACTGCCCAAGCCATTGTGAGTGGCGACACCACGCCCCATGCCAAACCCCATCCTGAGCCGTTGTTTGAAGCGGCGCGACGTATGCAGCTGAACCCCCAGCATTGTTGGTATGTGGGGGATGATGAACGTGACATTGTGGCGGGCAAGGCCGCAGGCATGACCACTGTGGCTGCCCACTATGGCTATTTGGGCAGCCAAGCCGAGGTGTTGCGCTGGGGTGCTGATCACATCATCCATTCACCCTTGGCGCTGGTGGAGTTGTTGGTACAGGCGTAGAATCCCTCCCTCTTGGGGCTGCATTGGTTTCGACATGGGTTCGGACGCGGCGCAGGGCATGTCGAGGTTCTGTCACCTCGTAAATCCGCAGAAAAAAACTAACTGCAAACGACGAACGTTTCGCACTCGCGGCTTAAACCCGCGAGCCTTGCAACAGT
>CANGPV010000100.1 GCA_947455935.1 Comamonadaceae bacterium | reverse complement strand
CCCTGAATTTTTCAAGTCCTCTTGGGTTAAGACTGTGACAAAAGCTGCTAGCTTTACTGGATCTTCAGGGTATTTGTTTGCGGTAACGACATTGGTAGCAAGTTCAGGTGTGTCATCGTCATAGGTTTGTGCCATGACAGCGAGATGCGACACGGCACAAATGCTGCATAAGAGCAATTTTAAAAAGTTCATGATGAAAAACACCAGCCAAGTGCCCTCACCGCCTTCCCCGACAGTGCATGGACGTTACGAAGCCACGAATAAACGCGGCTTCACCTTGTTGGCCGGTATCCGGGCTAGCGAAAACAACCCTGTCCGCCTTCCCAGTTGCTTGTTCAAGGCAACCAGTGGCTGTGTGGGACAGGACGGAAATACCCGAGGGCATTTCGTTCGCTTGACCGTTGCGGGGGCAGCGCAGGCTGGTAATGGGCAAGAGCAATGTACAAAAAAGATGTACTTGTAGAGTCCCAAACTTCTGCTTCCCGTTGAACTGCGGCATGTGAACCACACCGCGAGCACCAACGACTTCATTCTAGCCACAATCCCTGTATCGCCCCCTAAAATGCGTCCATGTCGGAAAATTCATCCTTAGATCCTGTTCTGGAACGCGTTGAACGTTTGTTATTGCGCTACGAAGAACTTCAACGTACCAACGAACTTCTCACTATCCAAGTCGATACACTCACCCAAGAACGTGATTCGCTCAAATCCCGTTTGCAGGCGGCGCGCAGTCGCATAGACGGGTTGCTAGATCGCTTGCCCCTTGAAGTCAAGGACGGCGCATGAACCAGTTAGAGGTTCAAATCATGGGGCAAAGCTATATCTTGGGTTGCCCTGTCGGTGCTGAAGAACGTTTTCATGCAGCGGTTAAACGTGTGGATGATGCCATGTGCAAAATTCGGGACGCTGGAAAAATCAAAGCACGTGATCGCATTGCGGTGCTGGCGGCTTTGAACTTGGCTTTCGAGTTGTCCGACTTTTCGGGCGCTCCCGACGAGCCAAGCTCGTCTAATCTCAATTTGCAAAACTTACTTCATCGCCTAGACAACGCCTTGGGTCACGACGGACATTTGCTCTGAGCCTAACTACAATAGCCATGTCTGCAAGTCTGCCGGGTTTTATATTTCTTGAACCAATGCTCTCTGGAGCCCCGGGCTTGGAACATCGGCTGGTGAGCGTGAACATCTCGCGTTAGATGAACCCAACACCTTTCTGACCTCGCCCACCTGAACCTTTCGTTCAGGATGACGATCCGGCGGCCCTTGCAGACACTTTTCATTTCAAATCACATTCCCATGTCTCCATTTTTTCTTGGTGTGCCATGTCCTTGCGCATAGCTATTGTTGGTGCCGGTGCCATCGGCGGCTATTTGGCAGTCAAACTCAGCTTGTCTGGTCACGATGTGACGTGTATTGCCCGTGGTGAGAATCTTCGTGCCATCCAAAGTCACGGCATGAAGTTGGTGCTCGACGATGGCACAGAACTTATCGCCCCCGTCAAAGCCTGCAGCGTTGATAACGCGCAAACCTATGACTATGTGTTCTTGACACTGAAATCCCACCAAGTGGTGGCCGTTGCGCAAGACATTGACCGCCTATGCCATGGCACCACTGCCGTGGTGACCATGCAAAACGGTTTACCGTGGTGGTACTTTCACCAACTATCAGGTGATTACCAAGGCACGCAACTGAAAAGCTTGGACCCTGATGGCCTGTTGTGGCAACACCTCAAGCCAGAACGCGTGATTGGCGCAGTGGTTTACCCTGCAGCAGAGTTGATAGCCCCCGGTGTCGTCAAGTTGATTGAAGGCAACCGATTTACCTTGGGCGAACCCAGTGGCGACAAATCTGAGCGAGTAACTTTGCTGGCCCAAGCCATGATCGGTGCGGGTTTCAAGGTGCCTGTCTCCAACGATATACGCAGCGAGTTGTGGGTGAAGTTGTGGGGCAATCTGTGTTTCAACCCCATCTCCGCCTTGACGCACGCCACGCTGGAACAAATTGCGCTTCATCCCTTAAGCCATGCCTTGGCCAGTCACATGATGCAAGAAGCGCAAGCAGTCGGCGAAAAAACTGGGGCTCAGTTCAAGATCAGCATCGACAAACGCATTGCTGGTGCACAAGCTGTGGGGGCACACAAAACCTCTATGCTGCAAGACATCGAACAAGGCAAGGCTTTAGAGCTTGAGGCCATTTTGGGTGGTGTGATTGAACTGGGTCGCGTGGTGGGCATTCCCACCCCCACCTTGCAAACGGTCTACAGCCTGACCCGTTTACTGGAACAAAGCGTGCTGCAAAGCCAGCACGGATTGAAATTACAAACTTAAAGGACTGAGATGCAAACCCTTCAAGAATGGATGGCCCAAGGCCAATCCCACGCCGTATGTTTGAGCGCAGCAGGCGCTGCACCTTTAACCTACCAAGGTCTGCGCGATTTAACTACCCATGTGCAACAGTCGCTCAATGCCGTCGGCATTGGTCGCAATGACCGCGTCGCGATTGTGTTGCCCAATGGCCCAGAGATGGCCGCAGCGTTTGTCGCAGTTGCCGCTTGCTGTACCTCAGCACCTTTGAATCCCTCTTACCGTGCGGATGAATTCGAGTTTTATTTAAACGACTTGAACGCCAAAGCGCTGATGGTTGAAAAGGGCTCCACTTCCCCTGCAGTGGCGGTCGCAGAAAAGTTGGGCGTGTCGATTGTGTATGTCTTACCCACACCATCTCTTGGTGCAGGATCTTTCACATTGGACACATCGTCCCGACAATCCGCATCTGCGGCCAGCGCGGGCATGGCTCATGCAGATGATGTGGCCTTGGTGCTGCACACCTCTGGCACCACATCACGCCCCAAAATTGTTCCGCTGACGCAGCGCAATGTCTGTGCATCAGCACAGCATATCGCCCGCAGTACTGCTTTCACGGCCAGTGATCGGGGTTTGAACGTCATGCCCTTGTTCCACATACACGGCTTGATTGCCGGCATCTTGGCGCCTCTGTCGCAAGGCGGCGAAGTGCATTGCACCAGTGGCTTCAATGCATTGAAATTTTTCTCGCAAATGGAAGAGGTTAAACCTACGTGGTACACCGCCGTGCCCACCATGCACCAGGCAATTTTGTCTCGTGCATCCAATAACAGCGAGGTGATTGCCAAGGTACCTTTGCGCTTTATTCGGTCTTCATCGTCATCCTTGCCGCCGCAAGTGTTGGCAGAACTTGAAGCCACTTTCCACGCACCCGTGATTGAAGCCTATGGCATGACCGAGGCGGCCCACCAAATGGCCTGCAATCCTTTGCCACCCGGCAAACGCAAACCGGGCACTGTGGGTTTGGCCGCAGGACCAGAAGTAGCCATCATGGACACCGAAGGCCAATTGCTGGCGACTGGCAGCACTGGCGAGATTGTGATTCGTGGCCCCAATGTCACCCCTGGCTATGAAAATAACGACAAAGCCAATGCGGAAAACTTCACCAACGGTTGGTTCCGCACCGGCGACCAAGGGGTGATAGACAGCGAAGGCTACATCAGCATCACGGGGCGCTTGAAAGAAATCATCAACCGTGGCGGCGAAAAAATCAGTCCCCGCGAAATCGACGAGATTTTGATGGACCACCCTGCTGTGGGTCAGGTGGTCTGTTTTGGCATCCCCCATGAGAAATTGGGTGAGGAAGTCGGTGCAGCGGTGGTACTGCGGGACGGCCAAACGGCCACCGAAAAAGAACTTCGTGACTATGTCGCCACCCGTGTGGCTGACTTCAAGGTGCCACGCAAAATCTTGCTGCTCGAAGAAATTCCCAAAGGTGCCACTGGCAAACTCCAACGCATAGGCATGGCCCAAAAACTGGGACTGGCTTAAGCCATGTCGTTCACAGAGGTGCTCATTGCGCTTGTGATGCTGGGCACTGTCGCTGGTTTTTTGGCTGGCATGTTGGGTGTGGGTGGTGCACTGATGATGATTCCCTTCATCACTTTTTTACTCAGCACCCAAGGCGTTGAAGCAGACTCTGCCGTCAAGATGGCTATCGCCACCGGCATGTCGACTATCGTGGTGACCTCACTGGCCAGCACACGTGCTCACCACAAGTTAGGTGCGGTTCGATGGGATTTGGTCAAAGGCTTGGCACCTGGTATTTTGCTAGGCAGTGCCCTCTCAAGTTTATGGCTGTTTGCTGTACTGAAAGGTTCGGCTTTGGCTTTGTTTTTTGCAGGTTTTACAGCGTTTTCAGCCACTCAAATGATTTTGGACAAAAAGCCCAAACCTTCTCGCCACATGCCTGGGCCGTTGGGGCAAACCGCAGTTGGCACTGTGATTGGCACTTTATCTGGTTTAGTCGGCGCAGGAGGAGCTTTTGTCAGCATTCCTTTTATGACGTGGTGCAACGTACCTATTCGACAAGCCGTGGCCACCAGCGCTGCGATTGGTTTTCCTGTGGCCTTGGCCAATGCCTTGGGCTATGTGGTCAGCGGTTGGAACGCCCCCCACAACTTGGATTGGAGCTTTGGTTATATCTGGTTGCCAGGATTGTTGGTGATTGGCCTGTGCACCATGGTGACTGCACCCTTAGGTGCACGAATGGCGCACAACATGCCTGTGCTCAAACTCAAACGCGGCTTTGCACTGCTGCTTATTCTGTTGGCCAGTTACATGCTCTACCGTGGCTTGCAGAATTAACGCAACACCAATACTGGCACTTCAGAGTGCGTCAGCACATTTTGAGTTTCACTGCCGAGCAGCAAGCGTTTGATGCCTTTGCGCCCATGTGAGGCCATGACAATCAAATCCACCTTCATTTTGTTGGCGGTTTTGACCAAGCCATCGGATATATCGTCTGACTTGATGACGGCAGTTTTGACACTCACACCTTTGGCCGCAGCGTTTGTGGCTATTTTGTCCAACACCACTTGTGCACCGGCTGCCCACTGTGCCTCGATGCTTTTGACATCGATATCTGCCACTGTGAAAGAACCTTCAAAGTAGGTTTGAACATAGCGGGGAATGACCTTCACAGCCACCAATTCAGCATTGAATTTGGTCGCCATTTCAATAGCGCTTTTCACTGCTTTTTGCGATAACTTGGAGCCGTCTGTGGCTAACATGATGCGAGTAAACATATTTTTCTCTCTTAGGTAAAAGACATACCGACAGGGTATGTTTCATGGCAAAGAGCTTAAAACTGCAAAGGGAGTTTGTCCTTGATGTACATCAAGAGACAGGCATTGGAAGAGCTATGCGATGACCTTACACCAAGGCGCTTGCTGCTCTACCAAGCCCATCCACAAAGCCCAAGCGGAAGTAACAGCCAAACCAAGACCCGCCAAGCGAACACCTAAGTGCGACAGATTGACCTTTGATATATGCCATTGCTGCAAACGCGACCATACCCACGGTGCCAGGATCAGCATGAGGCCACCACCCACAGCAAAGCAAGACATCACTGCAGCGCCCTCCCACGGGGATGCACTGAGCAAGGCCACCAACAAGGCCGAGTAAAGCAAGCCGCAAGGCAAAAAAGCCCACACCAATCCCAGAAGCAAAGGACCCAAAGGGTGTTGATGCAAAACTTGGCGTTGCTGGGGAGATGACAGTTTGTGCCAAATACCACTGGCAAGGTTGCTGAGCCAAAGTGGTTGATCAGCGCGAATCAACAACATCAAGCCAATCAACGCTGCAGCGATGTGTACCATGCTCCATAAAGGCCGCAAGGCGGCACTGCGCACCGTCATCCAACCCAAAGCTTGCATCGATGAGGCCGCCACGGCACCAAGCAGCGCGTAGCCAAGCAATCGTCCGAATTGAAACCATAACAGCGGGGCCACTGATGGCTTAGGTGACCAACGCGATACACCCACACAAGCGGCACCGCACATGGCCAAGCAATGTGGTCCACCAACCAAACCCATGACGGCGGCCGTCACCAACAACGAAGCGTTCATTAAATGATTTTAGAGAACCGCGTGCGGTGTTGATCGTGTTGTACATAGCGATCAAACAACATGGCCACAGCTCGGACAATAAACCATCCATCCGCTGTGACTTCAAAACCGCTATCTGTGACCAGTACCAAGCCTTGGTCTTGCATGTCTTTCAGCATCTCCAACTCAGCACGGAAGTACTGTTTGAAATCGATCAGGTGTGATAACTCGACGGATTCGAAATTCACATGGCCTTGACACATGATGGCCATGATGACATTGCGTCGAAGCAAATCGTCGCGTGTTAACGCAATGCCGCGCTCAACTGGCAAGCGACCCTGCGCCAAAAGGTCTTGGTAGTCGGCGAGGGACTTTGTATTTTGCTGATAAGTTGTACCGATATTCCCGATGGACGACACACCCAAACCGATCAAATCGCAATCAGGTTGGGTGGTGTAACCCTGAAAGTTTCGGTGCAGTCTGCCCTGCCGCTTGGCAACAGCCAAGGCGTCTTCAGGCAAAGCAAAATGGTCCATGCCAATGTAGACATAACCCGCTGCTTGAAGTTGCTCAAGTGCCATGGTCAGCATGGCGGTTTTCATGCT
>CANGPV010000099.1 GCA_947455935.1 Comamonadaceae bacterium | reverse complement strand
TTGGTTTGGTCGATGGCAATCGCTGCGGGCACACCATCGACTTTGTCGACAGCGGGTCTGTCCATGCGGTCTAAAAACTGCCGTGCGTAAGCGCTGAAGGTTTCGACATAACGCCGCTGACCTTCGGCGTACAAGGTGTCGAACACCAAACTGGATTTACCCGAACCGCTGGGACCGGTGAACACGGTCAGCTCGCCCGTGTGTATATCGATGTCCAGATTTTTGAGGTTGTGCTGACGGGCGCCTCGGATACGAATGAGTCCCTGTGCCATAAAGTGGCTATTCCCCGAGGTAGGCGGCTCGCACTTTGGGGTCATGCAGCAAATCATGCGCCTGACCCTGCATGCTGATTTGACCCGACTCCATCACATAAGCACGCTGTGCGATCTTCAGTGCGCGACTGGCGTTTTGCTCGACCAGCAGCAAGGTGACACCCGTGGACGCCACCTCTTGAATGACTTCAAAAATTTTGTCCACCATCAAAGGCGACAAACCCATGGACGGTTCATCTAACAACAACACATTGGGGCGACTCAGCAGGGCACGTCCCATGGCCAGCATTTGCTGCTCACCCCCCGACAAGGTACCCGCCAGCTGAGCGCTGCGTTCTTTCAAGCGAGGAAACAAGCTGAAGACCCTGTCAACGTCAGCAGCAATGCCGTCTTTGTCATCGCGCAAGTAGGCACCCATTTGAAGGTTTTCCAAAATGCTCATGCGGGTGAACACACCACGCCCTTCGGGCACCATCACCAAGCCTTGTTTGACCAAGTCCCAAGCGCCTTGACCTTGGATGTTATGGCCCAAGTACTCGATGCTGCCCGAGGTGGCGGCCAGCGTGCCGGTGATGGCTTTCATGGTGGTGGTTTTGCCCGCACCATTGGAGCCAATCAGGGACACCAATTCACCTTCGCGCACCTCCAAGGTGATGCCCTTAACGGCTTGAATGCCGCCATAGGCCACTTGGAGGTTGTTGACTTTCAATAAGACAGTGGGGTCGCTCATGTCAATGCTCCCCCGTACCCAAATAGGCTTCAATCACTTTGGGGTCCGACTGCACCTGCGCCGGCGTACCCTGCGCGATTTGTTTGCCGTAGTCCAGCACCGTGACCGCGTCGCACAAGCCCATGACCAGTTTCACATCGTGTTCGATCAACAAAATGGTTTTACCGTCTTTGCGGATGCGATCAATCAGTTCACGCAACTGCACTTTTTCGGTAGCGTTCATGCCCGCCGCTGGTTCGTCCAAGGCGATGAGCTTAGGGTCCGTCGCCAAGGCGCGAGCGATCTCCAAGCGACGCTGGTCGCCGTAGCACAAGGTGCGGGCTTTGAACTCGGCAAATTCGCCTATGCCGACGTAGTCAAGCAGTTCTTGCGCACGCACAGCAATTTGCGCTTCTTCTTGCTCGAATTGAGAAGAGCGAAATATCGCGCCCAGCAAGCCTGAACCCGTGCGCACATGGCGACCCACCATGACGTTTTCCAGTGCGGTCATCTCAGCAAACAAACGGATGTTTTGAAAGGTACGCGCAATACCCGCTTGCGCCACCTCATGCACTGCGCTAGGTCGGTAGGGCTTGCCCGCCAACATGAAGTTGCCCGTGTCGGGCGTGTACAAACCCGTGATGACGTTGAAGAAGGTGGTTTTACCCGCGCCATTGGGACCGATCAAGCCATACACCTGCCCTGGCTGAATCGTCATGCCCACATCGCTCAAAGCCTGCAATCCGCCAAAGCGCTTAGAGATGCCTTGCACCTGCAACACCGGTGTGCTCATGGTTTGTCTCCGCTGGCAAGCAAGTCTTTGCCATGCTCTGGCGCTGGCCACAGGCCGCGCGGTCGCCACAGCATGATGATGATCATGGCCAAAGCAATGAGCAACTGACGCAAGATGGCGGCATCCAAACGACCATCGGTCATGGCTTGCAAAGGACCGGCCACAAAGCGCAACACCTCGGGCAAGGCCGACAACAACACCGCCCCCAAGATGACACCAGGCAAATGGCCTAAGCCGCCTAAGACCACCATCGCCACAATCATCACCGACTCCATCAAGCTAAACGATTCGGGCGAGACAAAGCCTTGGAAAGACGCAAACATGACGCCAGCCACCCCACCAAACATAGCACCCATGCCAAACGCCATGAGCTTCATATTGCGGGTATTGATGCCCATGGCTTTGGCCGCAATTTCATCTTCTCGTATGGCCATCCATGCACGCCCAATGCGTGAGGTTTGCAGCCGATAGCAAATCAGCACACTCACCAACACCAAGGCCAAGAACAGGTAGTAATACTGGGTGACGCTGGAGAGCTCCACAAAGCCCAGATCCAGTTTGCGCGACAAAGGGTGACCCATCACCGTCATCGGGTCAATGGCACCCAAACCCTTGGGGCCGTTGGTGATGTTGACGGGGTTGTCCAAGTTGTTCATGAACACGCGGATGATTTCGCCAAAACCCAAAGTGACGATGGCCAAATAGTCGCCACGCAACTTCAAGGTAGGCGCACCCAGCAACACGCCAAACAAACCCGCCAAGCCCGCGCCTATGGGGATCACCGCCCATAAAGGCGTGTGCAATCCTTGGGGGAACATGGCGGCGATCCAGGGGAAGGTGTCGGTCAGGTGCGGCGAGGCCAGCAAACCAAACATATATGCACCCACCGCGAAGAAGGCCACAAAGCCTAAGTCGAGCAAGCCAGCGTAGCCCACCACGATGTTCAAGCCCAGCGCCAGCAACACATACAACAACGCCATGTCAGCGATACGCACCCAAGCATTGCCCACCGACTGCAGCAGCAAAGGCAACAGCAACAGGCCCATGGCCCACAAAACATAAGAGATAGGTTTGGACTTGTTCATGCGCGGTCCGCCACTCGTTCGCCCAGCAAGCCCGAGGGCCGCAAAGTCAGCATGATGATGAGCACCACAAACGCAAAAATATCGGCATAGTGACTGCCCAGCACGCCACCCGTGAGGTCGCCGATATAGCCCGAGGCAATCGATTCGATCAAGCCCAGCAAGATGCCACCCACCACGGCACCGGCCAAATTACCAATGCCACCAAACACCGCCGCGGTGAACGCCTTCAAGCCCGGCAAAAAGCCCATGGCGTGTTGCACTGTGCCGTAGTTAGAGGCCCACATCACACCAGCCAAGGCCGCCAAGACCGCACCAATGATGAAGGTGGCCGAGATGATGGTGTCAGGGCGCACACCCATCAAGGTGGCCACGCGGGGGTTCTCGGCGGTGGCTCGCATGGCCCGACCCAAACGTGTGCCGTTGACCAACCACATCAGCAAGGCCAGCGAAATGGCTGTGACGCCCAAGATCATGATTTGCGTGGGCGTGATGACCGCTCCGCCAATGTCGATGGGGTCAGCGGGCAACAAGGTGGGGAAAGCTTTGTAGTTGGGCTTCCAAATGATCATGGCCAAGGTTTGTAACAAGATAGACATGCCAATGGCTGTGATGAGCGGGGCCAACTTGGGCGCGCCGCGCAAGGGGCGGTAAGCCACTTTTTCAATGGTGAAATTGAGCAAGGCAGCAGCCACACAAGCCACCACCAAGGAAATCAACAGCATCAACCACCCGGGCAACCACGGCATATGCTCTTGCAAGATACCAATGACGGTCCAACTGGTGAGTGCGCCCACCATCAACACCTCGCCATGCGCAAAGTTAATCAGGTTGATGATGCCGTACACCATGGTGTAGCCCAGTGCGACCAGCGCATACATGCTGCCCAGGACCAAGCCATTGATGATTTGTTGAAAAAAGATATCGATGGCGGATCTCCCTAGGGTGCCGGATTGTAGGTAAAAAAAAGCCCTCCGCAAGGGAGGGCTCGGCTAAACCAAGGAATTCAACGCCTTCAGTCGTCAGCGTAAATATCCACGTCTTTGGTTTCTGTGATGAACAACGTGCCAATGATGAAGGTAGCGCCCGCAATGATGATGGGGTACCACAGACCGTTGTACATATTGCCGGTCTGCGCCACGATGGCAAACGCCGTGGTGGGCAACAAGCCGCCAAACCAGCCATTACCAATGTGATAAGGCAAGGACATGGAGGTGTAGCGGATGCGGGTGGGGAACATTTCCACCAACATGGCGGCGATAGGGCCGTAGACCATGGTCACCAAAATCACCAAGTAAGTGAGGATGATGACCACCACCAAGTTATTCACTTTGGCAGGGTCAGCCTTGGCAGGGTAACCCGCAGCTTTGAGGGCTGCACTCAGGTTGGCAGAAATGACTGCGTCTTTGCTTTTCTTCTCGTCGGACAGGTTTTTCAACGCATCTTCCGCGGTCTTGACGGCTTTCTCATTGACAGGCTCAGCGGCTTTCAAATCGGCCAATTTCTTTTCAGCAACTTCTTTGGCTGCTGCCACGTCTTCAGGCGTGACGGTGGTTTTGATTTCCACATCGCCCACTTTGATCAAAGCCGGTGTGCCAGGGGCTGCGATCTCGTTGGAATAGCTGACAGAGCTGGCCGCCAATTTTTGTTTGGCCACATCGCAAGAGGATGTGAACTTCACAGTACCCGTGGGGTTGAACTGGAAGGAACACTCACCGGGGTCGGCAATGACCACCACTTTGTTGGCTTGTTGCGCGGCGTGCAAATCGGGGTTAGCTGCTTTGGTGAGCTGCTCGAACACGGGGAAGTAGGTGAGCACAGCCAACAAACAACCCAGCATGATGATGGGCTTGCGACCGATCTTGTCGGACAAAGCACCGAAGACGATAAAGAACGGTGTACCGATGATCAAAGAGGCGGCTACGAAGAGGTTGGCGGTTGCGCCATCGACTTTCAAAGCTTGGGTCAAGAAGAACAAAGCATAGAACTGGCCGGTGTACCAAACCACTGCTTGACCGGCGGTCAAACCAATCAGGGCCAAGATCACGATCTTCAGGTTTTTCCATTGACCAAACGATTCAGACAAAGGTGCTTTGGAAGTTTTGCCTTCGGCTTTCATTTTCACGAAAGCGGGTGACTCGTTCATGGACAAGCGAATGTAGACCGAGACGGCCAACAAAGCGATAGAGACCAAGAAAGGAATGCGCCAGCCCCATTCGGTGAAAGCTTCTTCGCCAATGGCAGTGCGGGTACCCAAAATCACCAACAAGGACAAGAACAGCCCCAAGGTGGCGGTGGTTTGAATCCACGCGGTGTACGCGCCACGCTTGCCGTGCGGCGCATGTTCTGCGACATAGGTAGCAGCACCACCGTACTCACCGCCCAAGGCCAAACCTTGCAACAAACGCAAGGCGATCAAAATGACGGGCGCTGCCACGCCGATACTGGCGTAACCGGGCAAGACGCCGACGATGAAGGTGGACAAGCCCATGATGAGGATGGTCACCAAGAAGGTGTATTTACGACCAATCATGTCGCCCAAGCGGCCAAAGAAAATGGCACCAAAGGGGCGAACAATGAAACCTGCGGCAAATGCCAACAGTGCAAAAATAAAGGCAGAGCCCGCGTCCAAGCCGCTGAAAAACTGCTTGGCAATGATGGCGGCTAATGAACCGTACAAATAAAAGTCATACCACTCGAATACGGTGCCGAGTGAGGACGCAAAAATAACTTTCTTCTCTTCCGATGACATTGGTCGGTCTTCATGCACGATGGCCATGGGTATCTCCTGAGGTTGGGGCCCAGTGATTGGACCGTCTCGCATTGTGGTGAGTCGTGCTTGCCGCGGACTGACTTCAAGCTGAACAAGTGCTGACAACCCTAGGGCAAACCCTTGGGCTTTTTTTCACGATACGAATTAGGAGCGTTTGCGTTGCAAACTTTCAGGCAAAACTGAGCAGTCATCCCAAGCTGCACCCTGAAACCACACACCATCGTTCAGGTAGTCACGCAACATGGGCAAGGCGTCTTGGCCCCAAAACAGTTTGTCATTCACCGCGAAGCTAGGAACGCCAAACAAACCCTTGTCGATCGCCGCTTGGGTGGCATCACGTAACTGTGTTTTCACCTCTGGCGAGTTCGGGTCGCGGCTGGGTGCCAAACGGGCTTGCAAGGCAGCAAGCCGTTGTGGGTCGCTGGCCTCCAAACCGTTGCCCCAAACATATTCAAACAACTGCTGACACACAGAGCGATTCGGTTGTCCGCTGTCGTCGCACGCTGTGGCCAAGCGCAGCAGCCCCAAGGGGTTGAAGGGATGGCTGGCTGGCATCTGCAAAGGACAGCCCTGCTGCTGCGCCAACCACAACACCTGTCGGTAGGTCCAAAGCCGCTTGGCCGGAATTTCGGCCGGTCCTAATTGACCATGGTGTTGCAACACCGCACCAAACAAAATGGGTTGGTAGTTCACCCGGTACGTCAACCCCTCTAAAGCCTTGGGCATGGCATGAAACGCCAAGTAGGCATAGGGGCTGATGAAATCAAGATAAAAGGTGATGTGATGCATGGTTAAAGCCGGGCAGCATGTGAATCAAGGAGGTCGCCTATGCGCTGCCACACCTGTCGTTGTTGCATGGGCGAATACATGGACCAATGTGCAATCTC
>CANGPV010000098.1 GCA_947455935.1 Comamonadaceae bacterium | reverse complement strand
CATTGGCCTGCATGGCCACCAACAGGCGGTGCAAGATCATTGCATCAGTGATGTCGGCAATGTGAAACTCATCAAAGCAAATCAACTTGAAACGCTTGGCCATGCGTCTACCCAGTTCATCTAAGGGATTGACCGTGCCTTGCAACTCGTGCAGCTCACGGTGCACCTCGCGCATGAATTCATGAAAATGCAATCGTGTTTTACGCTGGATGGGTACCGCTTGGAAAAAGCAATCCATCAAAAAGCTTTTGCCGCGCCCTACACCCCCATACAGGTAAACCCCCTTGGGGATATCAGGGTGGTTAATGAGTTTTTTGATGGCGTTGGCACGCTTGTGTTTGTAATCTGACCATGCTTGGGCGCATTCGTCCAAGGCAGTCACGGCACGCAACTGCGCAGGGTCGCTGTGAAAACCACGCGCTTGGAGCTCCTGCTGGTAAATAGCTAAAACCGACATGCGGCGCAGGGCTTATTTGGCAAACAACCGCGAGGGGTCGGCAAAAGCTTTGAACTCGAGTGCGTTACCACAGGGGTCATGCAAAAACATGGTGGCTTGCTCACCCACCTCCCCTTTGAAACGAATGTAAGGCTCGATCACGAAACGGATACCTGCTGCTTTGAGTCGTTCGGCCAAGGTTTCCCATTGCTCCATGGTCAGCACCATGCCAAAGTGACGCACAGGCACATCCTGACCGTCGACCGCGCTGGTATGGTTCAAACGAGCCTCTTTGGGGCTCAGGTGTGCCACGATTTGATGCCCATAAAAGTCAAAGTCTACCCAGTCTGGCGACGAACGCCCCTCGGGACAGCCCAAAAGCTCGCCGTAAAAAGCGCGGGCTTTTTCAAGCGAAGTGACTGGAAATGCCAAATGAAAAGGTTGCATAGATTCAGTATACAAAGTCTGCTAAAACTGCCCTACCCACATCCCAACAAAAACCCACCATGCAAGACCTCATCCTCAGTCCCGATGAAATCAGTCACTACCACCAGCAGGGCTACGTTATTCCGCGCTTTTGCCTGCCCCCTGAGATGGTCACAGACTTGCAAACTACTTTAGATGCACTGATTCAAGCCAACCCCGATGTTCGCCCCGAAAAATTGGTGAGTGCCCATATCGAAGGACAGCAACAAGGAAAAAATGGCGATGGGGTGGCCGGTAGCCGTAAGTTCTTGGATTTGGCCATGTACCCACCGCTGGTAGAGATGGTGTCACAGGTGATTGGCAACGATGTAGCGCTGTGGGGTTGTCAGGTGTTTTGCAAACCTGCCGAGCATGGTTTCGAAACACCTTGGCACCAAGATGGCCAATACTGGCCTATGCGCCCCTTGGCCACCTGCACCGTATGGATAGCAATAGAGCCCAGCTTGACAACCAATGGCTGCTTGCGTGTCATTCCCGGCTCACATCGCAACCAAGTTTTGCATCCCCATCTGCATGAAGACAGGACCGATTTGGTATTGAACCAACGGGCAGCGGACGGCACTTTTGATGAGTCCGATGCGGTTGACTTAGAGTTACATCCTGGGCAGATGTCTTTGCACGATGTTTACATGATCCACGGTGCCAAGGCCAACACCTCGGGCCTGCGGCGCAGCGGTGTAGCGATTCGCTATATGCCAACCACCTCACACTTTGACCGCAGCTTGCATCCATCTGCAGGCAAAACTGGCTTAAGCTTGAACTTTGCAACACGTCCCATTTGGTTGCTCAAAGGACAAGATGCCTGTGGCCTGAATGACTTTGCCGTTGGCCATCCCACTTGAAACATGATTGAAGCTGTATGAATAAAAAAAATGAATTGCACAAGATAGTGATTGTGGGCGGCGGCGCAGGTGGTCTGGAACTTGCCACCCGACTAGGCAAAACCTTTGGGCGACGCAAGCAAGCGATCATTACCTTGGTTGACAAAAATCGCACCCATATTTGGAAACCCAAATTGCATGAAATTGCGTCAGGGAGCATGGACTTTGGCGACCACGAAGTGGACTACATGGCCCATGCCCACTGGAACCATTTCACATTCCGTATTGGCGAACTCAGTGGCTTGGACCGTGAACACAAAAATATCGCCTTAGCACCCTATGTGGACACAGACGGCGTGGCCGTGACACCTGTGCAACAAATTTCCTATGACACTTTGGTCATCTGCATAGGTAGTTTGAGCAATGATTTTGGTACCCATGGTGTGAAGGAATATGCCCTGCGGCTTGAAAACCAACACGACGCCAAGCAGTTTCATTCCAAAATGGTGAACGCTTGTATTCGTGCGCACAACCAAGCAGAAGCGATTAGCAAACGACAGTTGCATGTGGCCATCATCGGTGCGGGTGCCACGGGCGTGGAACTCGCTGCAGAGTTGCACAGAACCACACGGGAAGTGGTGGCCTTTGGCTTAGACCGGATTGATCCCGATAAAGACATCAAGGTGAGCTTGATCGAGGCGGCTGACCGGATACTGCCTGCTCTGCCGCCTCAGTTATCCAAAGCCACCGAAGAATTGATCGAATCCCTGGGGGTCCAAGTGTTGACGCGCTCCAAAGTGATGGAAGTGTTGCCCACGGGAGTCAAGCTTGCTGATGGCCGCATGATTGAATCTGAATTGGTGGTCTGGGCAGCAGGCGTCAAGGCGGCAGATGTCTTGAAAGACATGGGCGGCCTAGAGACCAATCGGATCAACCAACTGGTGGTTGAAGACACCTTGCAAACCACCCGCGACAAAGCTATTTTTGCGCTGGGCGATTGCGCTGCGTGTCCGTACATCCATGACGGACTCGCAGGCCTTGTACCACCGCGTGCCCAAGCGGCACACCAACAAGCGACACACCTTTACCTGCAAATCAAGAGACGATTTGCCAACAAACCTCTGCAACCTTACCGCTACCGTGATTTTGGTTCGCTGGTTTCTTTAGGAAAGTTCAGTACGGTGGGAAACATGATGGGAGGATTGATTGGTAAAAACTTGATGATTGAAGGTTATTTCGCCAAACTCATGTACCTGTCGTTATACAAATTACATGAGCTGGCTATTCACGGTTTTTTGAAAACATCGCTCTACACTTTAGCCCGCATGATCACCAAGCAAACCAACCCAACAGTGAAACTGCATTAAGGCCTAAACAATGTGATCGCCGCCCAAGCTTCTTCGGGGGTGTCTACATACTGAAAACAGGCTCTGTCTTCTGCCGTGATAGTGCCTGAGGCTTGCATGGCGTCAAAATTGATCACCTTTTCCCAGTAATCGCGGCCATACAGCAGCACAGGCACTTTGCGCGATTTATGGGTTTGCACCAACGTCAATATTTCAAACAACTCATCGAATGTGCCAAAACCCCCTGGGAAAGCAATCAGTGCTTTGGCACGCAACATAAAGTGCATTTTGCGAATCGCAAAATAATGAAACTGAAAATTCAGGTGCTTGGACACATAGGGATTAGGTTTCTGTTCTCGCGGTAAGACAATGTTGAGCGCCACAGATGCCACACCTGCTTCATGCGCCCCTCGGTTGGCCGCCTCCATGATGCCTGGGCCGCCACCGGTACAAATGGTGAAGCGTTCTTCGGGTTCGCAATGGGCACACGACGATGCCACCAAGAACGCAAATTGCCGTGCCGCCTCGTAGTAGGCTGAATTGCGCAGTGCTAATTCAGCTTTGACAATGGCTTCAGTGTCCTTAGCGCTGCTGGCTTGGACCCATTGCTGCTGTGCAACGTCATTTGACACAAAACGCGCACTGCCAAAGACCACCACGGTGTGCTCAATGCCTGCCTCAGCTTGCACCACATCGGCTTTGAGCAACTCCAGTTGCAGCCGAATGCCTCTGGCTTCGTCACGCAGCATGAACTCGGGATCGTCAAATGCCAAACGGTAAGCGTCAGCTGGCACGGACAACTTTTCTAACTTTGGTTTGATATTCATCAAGCTATTTTGCGCCTCCGTGCACTAGGATGATTCATGGGATTAAATATTCGTTTTCTAGGTGGTGCCAGCACCGTCACAGGTTCAAAGTATTGCGTTGAACACGGTGGCAAGCGTTTGCTGGTGGATTGCGGCTTGTTCCAAGGCTACAAACAACTGCGGCTACGCAACTGGAACCCCCTGCCTATGCCAGCCTCGGAGATTGACGCTGTCATTCTCACCCATGCCCACTTGGACCACAGCGGCTATGTCCCTCTGCTGGTACGCCAAGGCTATCAGGGACGGATTCACACCACCGCAGGTACCAAAGCCCTGTGCGCCATCTTGCTGCCCGATAGCGGTCATATTCAAGAGGAAGACGCTTTTTTTGCCAACAAACACGGCTACTCCAAGCATGCTCCCGCGCTGCCCCTGTACACCAAGGTGGACGCAATCAACTGCATACGTCATTTCCATGTGGAAACATGGGACCACTGGTTTGAACCCATCCCTGGGTGGAAGGCGCAGTTTTCGCCAGCAGGTCATATTTTGGGTGCGTCAAGTTTGCTGCTCGAGGTTGCTGGGCGACGAATCTTGTTTTCAGGGGATGTAGGACGTCCCGACGATGCACTGATGAACCCGCCCTCGCCCCCACCACAAGCGGACACGGTGCTGATCGAGTCCACCTACGGCGACCGCAGTCACCCCAAAGAAAATCTCAACCACGAACTGAGTACCGCCTTGAAAACTGTGGCGGCACGCGGTGGTGTGGCGGTGGTTCCTGTATTTGCCGTCGGCAGAGCGCAAGCCGTGTTGCACAGCATTGCCCAACTCAAAGCCCAAGGAGAAATTCCCCATGGTTTGCCCATTTTCTTAGACAGCCCCATGGCCATACACACCACGGCCTTGTTTGGCAAGCACATGGACGAACACCGCTTAAGCGAAAACGAAGTGGCGGCCATGGACCATGTGGCTACCATGGTGGAAACGCCAGAGCAATCTAAAGCTCTGATTAAACGCCATGGGCCTATGGTGATCTTGGCTGCCAGCGGCATGGCGACCGGTGGTCGGGTGCTTCACCATTTAGCCAACTATGTGGGGCATCACCGCAATATGATCATCTTGACCGGCTACCAATCGCCCGGAACCCGCGGTGCCACCCTCGCCAGCGGGGCACCTACCATCCGAATGCACGGCAAAGACTTGGATGTTCGTGCCGAGATAGTACAACTCACCTCTTCATCAGCCCATGCGGACAGCAATCAACTGTTGGATTGGTTAAAGCGTATGCCGAAACCCCCTTCACAGGTGTATGTGGTGCATGGCGAAAACCAAGCATCTGACACTTTGCGTCAACGCTTAGAGCGTGAGTTGAAACTTCGCGCCATCGTGCCGGAGCACGAGTCGGTTTGGCCTGGATAGATCAGAAGTTCAAAGTGCGCTTGTCCACCGCCAAGGCCGCCTCTTTGGTGGCTTCACTCAAAGACGGGTGGGCATGGCAAATGCGGGCGATGTCTTCGGCACTGGCTTTGAATTCCATCGCCACCACGGCCTCAGAGATCAATTCAGATACCTGCGGGCCGACCATGTGCACACCCAAGATTTCATCGGTCGTGGCGTCCGCCAAAAACTTCACCATGCCGGTGGTGTCGCCCAAGGCACGGGCACGGCCATTGGCCAAGAACGGGAAGGTGCCCGCTTTGTAAGCCACACCATCGGCCTTGAGTTGCTGCTCTGTTCGTCCCACCCAAGCGATCTCGGGGCTGGTGTAGATGACCCAAGGGATGGTGTTGAAGTTCACATGCCCGTGCTGACCGGCGATGCGCTCAGCCACGGCCACGCCCTCTTCCTCGGCTTTGTGGGCCAGCATGGGGCCACGCACCACATCGCCCACCGCCCACACACCGGGCAAGTTGGTTTTGCAGTCGGCGTCCACCACGATGGCACCACGTTCATCAAGCACCAAACCAACTGCATCAGGGTGCAAGCCGGTGGTGTTGGGCACACGGCCAATGCTGACAATGAGTTTGTCTGCGTCTAACTTCACCGCTTCGCCTTTGGCATTGGTGTAATTCACGGTCACACCTTTTTTACCGTTGACGATCTCGCCGACCTTGACACCCAGTTCGATTTTCAAGCCCTGCTTGTCGAATGCTTTCTTGGCTTCCTTGGCGATTTGTTCGTCCACCGCGCCCAAGAATGTAGGCAGACCTTCAAGAATAGTGACCTCAGCGCCCAAGCGACGCCAGACCGAGCCCATCTCCAAGCCAATCACGCCTGAACCGATGAGGGCCAATTTTTTGGGCACCGCGCCCACGCGCAAAGCACCGTCGTTGGACAGCACATTGACCTCGTCAAACGGCGTACCAGGCAAGGCACGCGCACTGGAGCCGGTGGCGATGATGACGTGCTTGGCGGTCAGGGACTCTTCGGTTTTGCCAGACACCTTGATTTCATAGCCAGCATCGGACTTGCTGGCAAAAGCACCGCGTCCATGGAAAAACGTGACCTTGTTTTTCTTGAACAAAAACAAAATGCCTTCGTTGTTTTGCTTGACCACGGTGTCTTTGCGCTTGAGCATTTGCGTCACGTCCATCTTCACGCCGGTGGCTGTGATGCCATGCTCGGCAAAGTGGTGGTTGGCGTGGTCAAAATGCTCTGACGACTGCAGCAAGGCCTTGGAGGGAATGCAACCCACATTGGTACAGGTGCCGCCAGGGGCTGGGGCGCCAGTTGCGCTTTGCCACTCGTCTATGCAAGCAACTTGAAAACCCAACTGGGCCGCGCGGATGGCGGCGATGTAGCCACCAGGCCCCGCGACAATGACGATGACGTCGAATGGTTTGCTCATGTTGATTACCTTAAATGTCAAACAGCAAGAGAGCCGGGTCTTCCAAGGCTT
>CANGPV010000097.1 GCA_947455935.1 Comamonadaceae bacterium | reverse complement strand
CGAGGGCAAGAGTTGCAAAACATTCACCAGGAGCTGATACGAGCTCAAAGCCACAAAGACGAATTCATTGCGTCTGTAGGGCATGAGCTTCGTACACCCATGAATGCCATTTTGGGCTTGAACGCGGTGTTGCGCGACCAAGTGGGTAGCAACGCGCTGGATACCGAACGGGTCGACATGATCCGTGAGTCCACGCAGCATTTGCTTGCCTTGGTCAACGATATTTTGGATTTTTCGCAGCTGCAAGCACAGCGCATGCGTCTGGGCGTAGAGCCCTATGCCTTGCAGGACGGCTTTGCGGACATGGCCCAAACCCTGAATCTACAAGCCAACGCCAAACATTTACACGCTGTTTCTAGCATTGACCCGCTGCTGCCCGAATGGGTCATGCTAGACCGAAAACGATTTATCCAATTGGTTCATAACCTGTTAGACAACGCTTTGAAGTTCACAAGGCAAGGACATATTGAACTGCATTTCAAACGCTGCGAATTGGGCTTGCGCATTGAAGTGCAAGACACAGGTATTGGCATGACGCCTGCACAGGCATCGAACATTTTTGGCAGGTTCGAGAAAGCCTCCTCCAATGCGCCCAATTTGTATGGTGGCACTGGACTGGGTTTGTCGATTTGTGAAAAATTGGTGCAACTTCAAGGCGGCCAAATTGGCGTGAGGAGCGCCCCAGACCGTGGTTCCTTGTTTTGGATAGAACTGCCCTTGGTGTCTACCGAATCCCCCTACACGCTTGGCGAAGCGAATGAACTCTCCACGGCTGAACTCAGCTCCCCCGCTGTTTTTTTGGTGGTGGACGACCAAGCTGTCAACTTGATGGTTGCCCAGGGCTTACTCAAAAAAATATGGCCTGCTTGCAAAGTTCATACTGCCCTTTCAGGCAAAGAGGCTTTGAATGTGTTGCAAAACCATCCCGTCGATATGGTGCTCATGGACATGTTCATGCCAGAAATGGACGGTCTGCAAGCCACACAACACATTCGGCACATGCCCAGCCCGACGCACAGCGTGAAGGTCATTGGCCTGACCGCCAGCAGCAACACCAACGACCATGCCCAATGCTTGGAAGCGGGTATGAATGACATTGTGTTCAAGCCACTCGAACAAGATGCACTCCATGCCTGCGTGCTGCGTTGCTGGAGATTGCCAAGATGAGCTTGTACGAGTCACTTCGATACATCACGCCCAGGCGCTTGCGAGAAGGTCGCATGCCCTTTGTGTTTTATTCGGGCGTGATTTTGCTCATCGTGATCGCTTTGATTGCTGTCTTGACACCCCAGATTGGCAGCCAAGAAGGCCGCTATGCGTTCATGGCGGTCATCGCATTTAGCCTGATCTTGCTCAACGCTGGTGTATCTGCAAAACGCATGCTGACGTTTGTGTGTATTTATGCGGCCATCCATATTACGTTGGCTGCTTGGTTCAGTCAGGGGATTTTTTCACCGCGCATCAACTGGCTTTACCTGATACCCATTTTGATGATTTACATGGTGAGTCGCCGAGCAGGCTGGATTTGGACAGGTATCGTCATTGCATTGCAACTGGTCATATCGGTGCTGACCTATTTAGATGTACTGCCCAACAACACGCCCCTGAACAAAACCCATGAGGTCTATGCTTTTTTTGTGTATTTCGTGACGTCCAGCAGTTTGATTGCTTTGACACTGATTTACCAAGGCTTCACCAACAAGGCCATCGCTGAAATCAAAGTTCGCAATGAAGAACTTGAAATCAAGCGACAAGAGTTACAAGCCATCTCTGATATCCGTGACCAGTTCATTGCCTCCGTCAGTCATGAACTGCGAACCCCCATGAACGCCATCATGGGGTTTAACGACTTGCTCCAATCGTCCCAAGAGAGTAATCCCAAGGCCATGGAGGTATTGCAACTCACCCAACAGTCCGGCGAGCATTTACTCACTGTGATCAACGATGTGCTGGACTATTCCCAATTTCAATCGGGGAAATTAGGTATACACCCCGAACCCTTTGAATTGCGAAAAACCGTGTCCCATGCCATGGACTTGTTTGATAACCGTATCAAAAGTATGCGACTGGTTTTTCAAAGTGACATTGACGATGACCTGCCCCAATGGATCTTGGCGGATCGTCACCGATTGATGCAGGTATTAGTTAATTTGCTGGGCAACGCCATTAAATTCACCCAGCAAGGTCATGTGACGCTGCGGGTCAAGCAAAGCGATAAGTCACTGATGTTTGAAGTCGAGGACACGGGTATTGGCATCTCCGAGGAGCAACAGGCGCATGTATTTGAACGATTTTCGCAAGCAACAGTGCAAACCCAAGCGGTGTATGGCGGTAACGGTTTGGGCTTGGCCATCTCCAAACGTTTGGTCGAACTCATGGGCGGCGACATTGGCGTGAAAAGTCAGCTCGGGCATGGCAGTGTGTTTTGGTTTACGGTTCCCTTGGTCCCTGCGCAAGACAAAGGCCCAGAGCATGTTCAGCACCCTCGCTTTACCAATCAACAGCATGAATGGCAATTTTTGATTGTTGATGATGTAGCCATGAACCGCCTGCTGTTGCGTCAAATTTTGAAATTGGAATACCCTCAATCACGCATCACCGAGGCTGAGGATGGTTTGGCCGCATTGCAAGCCCTTAAAAATGAAAGCTTTGATTTGGTTTTCATGGACATGGTCATGCCGCAGATGGATGGCATAGAAGCCAGTCAATCGATTCGCAGAACCTTGGACAGTCCAGGACAGCGCCTGCCTATCCTTGGTTTATCGGCCAATGTCAACTCAAGCGACAGAGAAAGGTTTATAGATGCGGGCGCCGATGATTTCTTGCTTAAACCCTATGACCGTCAAACATTGGTTGAAGTGACAGAACGGCTGCTGTTTGCCGCGCAGCAAACGGCTTCTTAGTAACCCGCTTTGGCACCTTGACGCCGTTTGGCGAACAGGCCCGCTGCACGACTGCCCTGTTGGTTAAAACGCAAGCGACGTGCTTCTTTGGGATCGACGGTCAGGGGCCGACACAGCTCGAGCCGATCGCCATCATGGAGTGTGGCGGTCAGTTCAGTCCGCTTGCCCCATACCGCGTAAGCCCAAACAGCTTGAGCTAAGGGGTCTACATCAAGTTGTGCAAAGGCTGTGGCTTGAACCTCAGCCACAGTCGGGGCTTGCTCAGTGTGCACAACAGTCGCTAACACATGACGTGGCCCCACAGATATGAGCACTTCGATCTTCATGAGCGGTAAACCACTTCGGCACGTTTGACAAACGCGTCCACCAAGGTGGCGGCAATGCGGTCAAATACGGGGCCCACCAAAGCACCAAACATGGAATCAAAGCTGTAGGACAGCTTGAGTTCAATACGGCAAGCCCTCTCCTCACCCAAAGGAACGAAATTCCAAACACCCTGCAAATGTTTGAAGGGACCGTCCACCAAACTCAGCTGCACTTGTCGACCTGCAACGTGGGTGTTGCGGGTGGTGAAACTTTTGTGCAAACCACCAAAGGCCATGCCTATGCGTGCGGTCATGGCGTCAGGTGTTTGCGCCAGTATCTCGGTCTTGTCGCACCATGGCAAAAACGCGGGATAGCTGTTCACATCGACGACCAAATTGAACATTTCTTCGGCGCTGAACCAGATGAGGACAGACTTCTCGATGGTTTTCATAGAATAGGGCTCTGCCATGTTGGCGGTTGGGGCAATTGTAAAGACCTCGCCCATCTCTTCTTACCCTTGTATGGCCAGCAAAACCGAAGCTTCTACCCGTATTGCCGATAATAAAAAAGCGGCTTTCAACTACTTTTTCGAAGAACGTCTCGAGGCGGGCATGGTCTTGGAAGGCTGGGAAGTCAAGGCTGCGCGTGAAGGCAAGGTGCAACTCACCGATGGCTATGTGGTCATTCGCAGTGGTGAGATGTATGTCATTGGCTGTCAAATCAACCCTCTGAAAACCGCCTCGACGCACGTCAACCCCGATGCCATACGCTCGCGCAAACTGCTGCTGCACAAAGATGAAATTTGCCGCTTGATCGGCAAAGTGGAGCAAAAGGGCTACACCTTGGTGCCGCTGAATTTGCATTGGAAAAATGGCCGCATCAAATGCGAAATTGCCTTAGCCAAGGGCAAAGCTGAGCACGACAAACGCGACACCATCAAAGACCGTGAAGGCAAGCGCGAAGTTGAACGCGCGATGAAAAACAAAACACGCTAGCCTTCAAGCCTGCATATAGGCTTGCCCTGCTTCTATCACCAAACGCTGGTCACATCGCTCACTTAAAGCCCTGTCGTGCGTCACCATGACCAAGGTGGTGCCCAATTCTTTGTTCAGATCCAACATCAACGCCATGACTTTCTCACCAGTAGCGTGGTCCAAACTGCCTGTGGGCTCATCGGCCAGCAACACATCAGGTTTGACCACAAAGGCTCTGGCCAAGGCCACACGTTGCTGCTCGCCCCCACTCATGACCTTGGGATAGTGGTTCAGGCGGTCTGACAGACCCACACGAGCCAGCATCTCGATAGCAACAGGCTTGGGGTTGGGATGGCCGGACAACTCCAAGGGAAGCATGACATTTTCTAAAGCGGTGAGCGGGGCCAGCAGCTGAAAACTTTGAAAAACAAAGCCCATGTGCTTAGCTCGCAAAGCCGCGCGTTGGTCCTCGTTCAAGGCAAACAGGTCTTGCCCTGCAATATGTACCGTTCCTTGGGTGGGGGTATCCAAGCCCGCCATGATGGCCAGCAAGGTGCTCTTGCCCGAACCCGAGGCGCCGACAATTGCCAAGGTTTGACGGGCATTCAAAGAAAAATCGATATCGCGGAGAATGTCCAAGGTGCCGGTGGCATCTGTGACAGATTTGTAAACATGAGAGACGGCAATCAAGCTGGAGGACATACGCAGTGCCATTGTTGAAACGACGACACTTTAACTTGTTGGGCTTGAGCCTATGGGCACAGGGGCTATGGACCAGCCACGCTTTTGCCCAAGACCGAACCCTGCTGGTGGTGGGTGATTCTTTGAGTGCCGAATATGGTTTGCCCCGAGGCAGCGGCTGGATTGCCCTGCTGGAGGAGCAACTTCGTCAGGACAAGTCGCCATGGAAGATCATCAATGCCAGCATCAGCGGTGACACCACAGCGGGGGGACGCTCTCGCTTACCTGCCTTGCTGAAACAGCACCAACCCAGCGTGGTGGTGATTGAATTAGGTGGCAACGATGCCTTGCGTGGTTTCTCCATGGCGATGACCGAGGACAATTTACAAGTCATGGTCAAAGCATCGCAAGCGATCAACGCCAAAGTGCTGCTGATAGGCATGCAAGTACCTCCCAATTACGGGGCTGACTACGCCGCCCAGTTTTCGCAGCTGTTTGTTCGCTTAGCCAAACAACATAAAACCGCTGTGGTGCCATTCATGCTCAAAGGAATTGCTGACGCAGCCAATACGACGGAGATGTTCCAAGCTGATCGCATACACCCCACTGCGCAAGCACATCCCCGCATACTGGCCAATATCTGGCCTGAATTGAAAAAGCTGCTCTGATGCCCGTGCAACTGGTCAGTGCGGAAGAAGCCATACAGGCGATGAGTCAAGCCGATGGCTATAGCTGCATCATCGATGCACGAAGTGAAGACGAGTTTGCACTGGATCGCCTGCCCCATGCGTTCAACTGGCCCTCCTTGTCCAATGAAGAGCGCATACGCGTGGGCACGCTGTACAAACAAGTGGGGGCTTTTGAAGCCAACAAACTCGGAGCCTCTTTGGTAGCAGCCAATATCGCCAAGCATATTCAAACCCATGTCATGGACTTACCCAAATCGTGGCGTCCTTTGGTGTACTGCTGGCGAGGGGGAAAACGCAGCGGCTCCTTGGCCTTGGTGCTGGGACAAATTGGCTTTAAGGTCAGTGTGATTGAGGGGGGTTACAAGGCCTTCCGTGCCGCTGTGGTGCAGCAGATCAGCCAACTGGCACTGGGTCTGCACTTCAAGGTGATCGCTGGCCCCACGGGTTCTGGCAAAACAAGACTTCTTCACGCCTTGGCTGAACAAGGTGCGCAGGTACTTGACTTGGAGGCCTTAGCGGTTCATCGCAGTTCGGTGCTGGGACGTATTCCAGGCAAAGAGCAACCCAGCCAAAAACAATTTGATACGCGTATTTGGGATGCCTTGCGCCAAATGGATACCCACCGTGTGGTGTATGTGGAGGCCGAGAGTAAAAAGGTGGGTAATGTCAGCGTACCTGATGCCTTGATAGAGACCATACGTGCCAGTGAATGCATCCATATCGATTTGCAACTGGATGAGCGTGTGGCTTTGCTGCTGGAGGACTATGCTTTTTTTGCGCAAGACGCCGAATTGTTTTGCAACAGGCTGCAAACCTTGGTTCCGACCTTGGGCAAAGCACTGATTGAGGAATGGCAATCCATGGTGAACACGGGGCACACAGCCCAGGTAGTAGAAGATTTACTGGTCAAACACTACGACCCCACCTATGCAAGATCGGTAGTGCGTAATTTTGTATGTTGGCCCCAAGCGCAGCATCTGGGCGTGAAGGATCGCCATGCGGTGACCTTGAAGGTCTTGGCAACCCAGTTGATAGCGTCAGAAAATCACATGCCCGCTTGACGCAAAGCTTGGGCTATGTCGTTAATCAAATCGTCAGCGTCCTCCAAGCCCACAGACAAACGCACAAACCCACCTTGTAACAGTTCGTTGGGCGCCATTCGGCGCAATGAACTGAGTTGATAGGGCACGATCAAACTCATGGGGCCGCCCCAGCTGTAACCTAATTTAAAGAGCTGCAAGGCGTTGCAAAAGGTTTCGCATTGCGCTTGAGTGAACTGCGGTTTAAAACGCAAGCTCAACAAGCCTGCTGCTAAACCCTCGGTATGCACGTCT
>CANGPV010000096.1 GCA_947455935.1 Comamonadaceae bacterium | reverse complement strand
TGGGATGCGATAGCGGTGAGCTACACCTCGGGCACCACCGGTGACCCCAAGGGCGTGGTCACCCACCACCGTGGTGCTTACCTGAACGCGGTCAGCAACGCTGTGACTTGGCACATGCCCAACTTCGCTCGCTATTTGTGGACCTTGCCCATGTTCCATTGCAATGGTTGGTGCTTCCCATGGACCATCGCCATGTTGGGGGGTGTGCATGTGTGTTTGCGCAAAATCGACGCAGCGTTGATTTTGCAAGCCATGGCAGAGCACCGCGTAGACCATTACTGTGCAGCGCCTGTGGTTCACAACCTGTTGATCCAAGCCCCCGCACATTGGAAAGCGGCAGTCACCCAGCGTGTCAAAGGCATGGTGGCGGGTGCGAGTCCGCCAGCCGCCATGTTGGAGGGCATGGCGCAGATGGGCTTTGACATCACACACGTTTATGGCCTGACCGAGGTTTACGGCCCCGCCTCGGTGTGCGTCAAGCGTCCCGATTGGTATGACAAAAATTTGGATGAGCAAGCCATGCTGAATGGGCGACAAGGGGTGCGCTATCCCTTGCAAGAGGGCATGACCCTGAAAGACCCGCAAAGTTTGGCTAACACACCCGCCGATGGGCAAACCATGGGCGAAATCATGTTTCGCGGCAACATCGTCATGAAGGGCTATTTGAAAAACCCCAGCGCCACTGCCCAAGCCTTTGAAGGCGGCTGGTTTCACTCCGGCGACTTGGCAGTGATGGACGCCCACGGCTACGTGAAGATCAAAGACCGCAACAAAGACATCATCATCTCGGGCGGCGAAAACATCAGCAGCATCGAGGTGGAAGATGCGCTGTACCGCCACCCGGCCGTATTGGCCTGTGCGGTCGTAGCCAAGCCTGACGAGAAATGGGGCGAAACACCGCTGGCCTTTGTGGAGCTTCACATGGGTCAAACTGTCGATGCCGCGCAACTGCAAGCGCATTGCAAGACGCTGCTGGCGGGTTACAAAGTTCCCCGTACATTTGTGTTTGAAGCCATTCCCAAAACATCCACGGGCAAGATTCAAAAATTTCAACTGCGCGAAAAAGCCAAAGCGCTTTAAGCCCCCTTACTGGAGACACCCATGCTGAGCCACTTTCCCCTGTCTGCATCTGAATTTGACGGCCCAGTTTTGGTCACAGGCGCTGGTGGTTGTATTGGCAGTTGGGTGTTGGCGCTGCTTACCCATGCCGGTGTGCCGGTGAGTGCTTTCGATTTGAAAGCCGATACCCGCCGCCCCGCATTGCTGATGTCTGACGCCGATTTGAAAAAAGTGCATTGGTACGAGGGCGACATCGCCGACACGGCTGCGGTCAAAGCCGCGGTTGAGCACAGCAAGGCCCGCGCCATCATCCATTTGGCGGCTTTGCAAGTGCCGTTTTGCCGTGCCAACCCCGTGGGCGGTGCTTTGGTGAATGTGGTGGGCACAGTGAATGTGTTTGAAGCCGCCAAAGAGGCAGGCATCAAGCGACTGAGCTATGCCAGTTCTGTGGCCGCTTACGGCGCCTTGGAAAACGGCGGTGCCATGGCCACGTTGTATGGCGCTTACAAATACTGCAATGAACAAACTGCCAAGGTGTATTCCGAGGAAAACGGCGTTCACAGCGTGGGCATACGACCGGGCGTTGTCTATGGCGTGGGACGTGACCAAGGCATGACTTCCAAAACCACCGTGGCTTTGCTGGCTGCTGCCGCCAACCAAGCCTATGACATTCCCTTCAGCGGCCATGTGTCATGGCTGTTTGCAGCCGAAGCCGCCAGCGCTTTCATTCGCAGCGTGGCCAAAGAGCGTGAGGGTGCGCCGGTGTTTGACTTGAACGGGGTTTATGCCTCCGTGGAAGAAGGCATGGCCATTTTGAAAACCATCGCACCTGCTGCCAAGGTGGGCATCAAAGGCGAACAGCTGGCCTTTCCCATGGACAAATCGGATGAACCTTTAAAGGCTTTCATTGGCGATTACGGCCAAATGCCTTTGGCCCAAGGCATAGAAGCCACCTACAAGGCTTTTGTCCAATTGCTGCAAGACAAGCGTCTGTCAGCGTCTGCCATTGCTTGATCTCAAAGAGGTGTTTTTCAAACTTTGTTTTTGAAAAACACCACCTGCGCCAACACCAGCGCCAATTGCTCGGGCGAGGTGACCATGGCATCGTGACCCGCTGGCATTTCCACATACTGCCAATCCGAACGTGTCTTGGCATAGTCACGCGACGAGGTGGTGGGCAGATAGTGCGGCGTGACTGCAATGTAAGTAGCAGCCAAACCATTGCCCAGGGGATGTGCCAAGGACATTTTGTCCTCGTAAGTGGACAAGGGATGCGGTGTGCAATGGGCTTGTAACCATTCAACATCACTGGTGTCTGTCACCCCCATGGCAGCGGGTTCAGGCACAGGCAGCGAGACACCCCCAGAGGTTTGCAACGCCAGTTGTCGACGGGCAGCCGCCAAGTCAGGCAGGAAAATGTCAAACACACTTTGCCCGTTTTGCAACAACAAAGCATCCAGATACACCAAGCGGCTGATGCGATCGGGCATACGGTCGGCGACGCCGCTGATGCTGATGCCGCCAAAACTGTGCCCGACCAACACCACGTCGTGCAGATCATGTTGAGTGAGGAAGTCTGCAATGTCTTGGATGAAAGTCTCTAGACTGATGTCTTTCGAGAGCATGTCAGCCTTTTCTCCCACGCCAGTTTGGGTGGGCGTATAAACCGTTAAGCCTTGCGCGTGTAGCAAAGGTAGTAGTTTTTGCCAGCACCAAGCGCCATGCCAGGCCCCATGGACCAAGACGATGGGCGAAGCAGTTGTTGGAAAAACCATAGAAAACCTCAATTCTTTGACTATTGTCAAATCTTGTGAAAAAAGGATGAAAAATAATTCAATTTCTTGCTTTTGAAGTCGACTATGAAAGAGTAGAACAGGTTTTTTCCATGCCTATTTTTTATAGAATAACAATATTACAAAACTGTCATTTTTGGAGTAAGTACCTTCATGCAACTCATGGACACACCCGACAACAAAGAAAAGTTGGTCGATGCCATCAAATTGTTTTATGACAATGTGATGGAACAAAAAGACTTACGCCATTTTTTCTTTGGTATGACGGTCGACAAGCTGGTGAAAGATATTGAGTTGTATCAAGACTTTGTCATGCCCAAGCCAGATCGCTTCTACCGCGAATCTTTTTCGCAAACTGCGCCGTCGGCCATCCAAATCAAAGCGCCTCAGTTCGATGAATTGCAAATCACTTTGCAAACCTCGCTGCGTTCGGGGGGCTACCTGAAGTCGCAAATTCCGGTGTTGTCTGCCATGCTGTTGGAACTGTTTGAAGAGTCCCGCGCTCAAATGGCAGACGAAAACATCAAGGTATGGAAAGCTTTTGAAGTGACAAACCAAATGGTGAGCGACCTCTACAACGCCAACCGTACCGATGCTCGCTTGGAAAAAAACGGCGATGTGTACGGCTCACGTGGCTTCTTCTATCCTTTTTGGACACGGGTGGCAGGTGACACCAAGCAAATCATCTTCATCGGCCAAGGCTTTCCTAGCAGCGTAGACACACCTGTTGACGCTGTCGAAGCTTTCTGCAAACAAGTCAACGACAAGTTCGCCCATCAAAAATTCTCCGTCAGGCAAAGCCCCAAAGGGCCCGTGCTGTTTGCCCGTCACGCTATTTCCTACACCAATGGTGTGCCTACCCGCATGTTGATGCGCGGTGCCAAGCTGTTTGCCACCACCTTTGAGGGCGCCATGAACTTGGATACCGACAAACTTCTCAAAAATATTATTCGTTGATTTTGATAATTTTTTAGCCAATTATTGTTTTCGCTTAAGATGAGAAAAAGTATTTAACTCGTTTTAACTTATTTTGCGAAAACAATAAGAATGTGGGATTTAAGTTTATTGGATTGGTTATTTTTGATAACCATCTTCTGTTCCATTGGCATTGGCGCCTACCGCGGATGGTTGCCACAAGCTTTGTCTATGCTGGGTTTTGTGGCGGCGTTTGTGGCCGTCGTGAAACTTGGCCCCTCTATCGGCGCTTGGCTTCCCTTGGGCGGACCGGGTGAGGCGCTGCGTGACGATATGGGCGCACTCATCGCATTGATTGTCACTTTGCTCTTAGGCCATCAAGCTGTGGTCTTGCACCGAAAACTCTTCACCCGCAGCGGGCCTCAGCCAGCGCACCGCACCTTAGGTGGCGTGTTTGGCATGGTTTCGGGCGTGTTTGTGTTGTTGCTGGTCTCGGCCATGATTGACCTCACCGCTTGGCGAGAATCGACATGGTGGAAGGGAACAGCTGAAGAAAGCGTGACACGTTTTTTGCTGGAACATATGAAGTCCAGCGTCAAACCCATCGACAAAGAATCTACTTAACCGATTCTTTCATATAGGTTTGGGTGGTTTTTACCGCTTTATCTAACACCGATGTCGCGCCGCTCACACCCACGGTGGCAACAAATATGCCGAGTAAAAACGAAATCAGGTAGCCCATGCTGATGCCTTGCAAAAGAAGTCTAGGCGCGAAACACGCCTCTTGACCTCTGATAGATCGGCACCAGCGGGCAGAACATGAACAGGTATTAAGCGCTGTTTTTCTTGATGAAGTCACCCATGCGTTGCAAACCCGCATGAATAGCTTCATCTGACGCTGCATAGCTGAAGCGAATATGCTGGCCGTCGCCTGGAACTCTTGGCCCAAAATGAATATCCGCCAACACTGCCACACCGGCCTCAAGCAATAAGCGCTTGCGAAACTCCTCAGAGTCGGCGCAACGTGTGAGGCGGCAGGCCTCGGTGACGTTGGGCCACACATAAAAAGCGCCGCCCGGGCTTTGGCATGTCACACCAGGGAGTTGGTTGAGCAAACTCACAATCAAGTTGCGACGCTTTAAAAACACCTCACGCATGTGGTGGGCATCGTCTTGGGGGCCGTTCAACGCCGCCACACCGGCCCACTGGGTGATGTGGGAAGCACACGATTCGGTGTTGGTGATCCAGTTGGTGAAATACGGTGCCAGTTTTTTGTTGGCAGTAAAGCCCAAGCGCCAGCCCGTCATGGCCCATGTTTTAGAGCAACCGTCAGAGATGATGGTGCGCTCTTGCATGCCTGGCAACGAAGCGATGGAGTTGAATTCACCGTCATAGACCAGCTGACCATAGATTTCATCGGCGAACACCCACACTTGGGGGTGCTTGCGCAAAATCTCGGCAATTGCTTCCAGATCGGTTTTGGGGATGATGCCGCCTGTCGGGTTTTGCGGTGAATTCAAAATCAAGAGCTTGGTTTGGGGCGTGATTTTGTCAGCCAACTCTTGCGGGTCAAACCCAAAGTTGCGGGACTCACGCAGGTAAATAGGCACACCCACCGCGCCATTTGCCTTGATTTGCGAGTCATAGATGGGAAAACCTGGCACGGGGTAGATGACTTCGTCACCGGCACCGTAGTCGGTGACAGACTGAATGGTGTAACCAATGAAAGGCTTGGCACCAGCGCCCACCACCACATCGTCGGCGTCCACCTGAATGCCACGGGTACGCGCAAAATAGTCTGCCGCGGCTTGGCGCAACTCAGGGATACCTGCCGAGGGCGTGTAGCCGTGCTTGCCTTGTTGGATGGCGGCAATGCCAGCGTCTTGGATATGCTGTGGCGTTGCAAAGTCGGGCTGACCAATGCAAAACGAAATGATGTTGCGACCTTCTCGAATCAGCTTGTTGACCTCGGCCAACACCACAAAGGCGTTTTCAGTGCCCAGACTTTGCGCACGTTGACTTAAATCTGCCATGTTCAGACACCTTCGATGATGCGCATGTCACGCACCACTGCGTTGTGACCTAAAGCGACCAAGGCCTCTTGGTAACCCGGGCTGTCGTAGACCTTCATGGCGGTGGCGAGGTCAGCAAACTCAATCAAGACGGTGCGTTCCATCTTGCCGTTTTCCTTCACAGCGGCTGGCATGCCACGAGCTAAAAACGTACCTCCTGCGGCTTGGATGGCGGGCAGCGCCAACTTGGCGTAGGCGGCAACGGCATCAGCGTCTTTGATTTCGTGATAGACGCTTAACAAATAGGCTTTAGGCATGGTGAAGTCCTTGACAAATTGGAGAGTGAAAAAAGGCTGCCTCATGCAGCCTGTGCTTGGCATACAGTTTAGAGCCAAAGCCCCTCAGGGTTTCACCCCATGTTCTCGGCGAGAATGGCCAGATGAACTGGTTGCTGAAATTAATTTTCTTTGCTGTGGCCAGCTTGGTGCTGGTGTTGGTGTTGCTGCTCTCGCTCGTGGGACTGCTGTTTGGCGGTCTGCGCTGGTTGATCACAGGGCAAAAGCCGCAGATCGCGGTGATTTTCAGTACCTACCGGCAATGGAAACAACAAGCTGCGCAACACATGGGCCGAGGTCAAAGAAGCAAGGACATCATCGACGCTGAGGTGCGGGAGGTGCCACCCACACAGATTGAAGACAAGCGTTAAACAGCTTTGTGAGCCTGTAACCGCCAAGCCCAACTTGCCAGAGCTAGCCATCCAGCAACAAAGGCCATGCCGCCATAAGGCGTTAAGGCTCTGAAAACGGTGATGTCGGCAAGGTGAATCAGGCAGATGTTGAGGCTGAACATCAACAAACCTGCAGTGAACAAGAGCGCTGACAACACCGAAGCTGCGCCCATTACACAGGCAATAACAAAGAGAACACGGCTAGCGATTTTCATAAATGGAATGCAAAGGTCGGAGGGTTATGATTTTTGACATGACAACTTCTCGCCCATTACAGCATTGGAGTGTCTTTTGTCGGGTGATAGACAACCACGGCGACCTTGGCGTGTGCTGGCGACTCGCCTCGCAGTTGGCATATACGGGCAAACAGGTCACGCTGTATGTGGACGACGCCAGTGCCTTGGCGTGGATGGCACCTGTTGGCTGCAAAGGTGTGAGCGTCCAGCCTTGGCCTACAGAGGCTGGCGCATACAGCCCG
>CANGPV010000095.1 GCA_947455935.1 Comamonadaceae bacterium | reverse complement strand
GCACTTTGTAAGCGCGACCGGCGGGGATGTAGGCGCGGATTTGCTCAGCATAGGCTTTCATGTAGTCGGTGGATGCGACCACCGGGCCTTCATGCGGCGTCAGCTGCTGGGTCACAAACGACACGCGTGCTTCCTCGGTGGGGTGCATCAAGTTCCAGCGCTCGGCTTGTGCGCCATCGCGGGCCAATTCGTTGAAGCTCGGGCAGCTCCACACATTGGCGGCCACGCCCCAATCGGCGGCCAACAAATCACGCGCGGCCATGGATTCGCGCAAGATGGTGCCCGAACCCAGCAGGTTCACGCGGGGCAGTTTTTTCGCGCCCTCTGCGGCTTGCAACAAATACATGCCCTTGATGATCTGCTCTTCGCTGCCCGCAGTCAGGCCCGGCATGGCGTAGTTTTCATTCAGCAGCGTGAGGTAATAAAACACGTTCTCTTGTTTTTCCACCATGCGCTTCAAGCCGTGCTGCATGATGACCGCCACTTCGTGGGCAAAAGTTGGGTCGTAGCTCACGCAATTGGGGATGGTGCCCGCCAAGATGTGGCTGTGACCGTCTTCATGCTGCAAGCCCTCGCCATTCAAGGTGGTACGACCCGAGGTGCCGCCCAACAAGAAGCCACGCGCTTGCATATCGCCCGCTGCCCAGGCCAAGTCGCCTACACGCTGGAAACCGAACATCGAGTAATACACGTAGAACGGAATCATGATGCGGTTGTTGGTCGAGTAAGAGGTCGCTGCCGCGATCCAACTGCTGATACCACCCGCTTCATTGATGCCTTCTTGCAATATTTGTCCCGCTTTGTCCTCTTTGTAGTACATGACCTGGTCTTTATCGACCGGCGTGTACTGCTGACCATCGGGGTTGTAAATACCAATTTGTCGAAACAAACCTTCCATGCCAAAAGTACGCGCCTCATCCACCAGAATGGGTACGACACGTGGACCCAGCGCTTGGTCACGCAACAACTGCGTGAGAAAACGCACATAGGCTTGGGTGGTGGAAATTTCTCTGCCCTCGACCGTGGGTTCGGTGATGGCCTTGAACGTCTCCAACGAGGGCACGGTGAAATGCTCATCGGCCTTGGTGCGCCGGTGCGGCAAATAGCCGCCCAAGGCTTGGCGACGTTCGTGGAGGTAGCGCATCTCGGGCGTGTCGTCTGCGGGCTTATAAAACGGCAGTTTGGACAACTCGCTGTCGGGGATGGGGATGTTGAAGCGGTCGCGGAAAATTTTGATGTCTTCGTCGGTCAGCTTCTTGGTTTGGTGCACCGTGTTTTTGCCCTCGCCCGAGGAACCCATACCAAAACCTTTGACGGTCTTGATCAGCAGCACGGTGGGTTGCCCTTTGTGTTTGACGGCAGCCGCATAAGCGGCATAGACCTTTTGCGGGTCGTGGCCGCCACGACGCAAGTTCCAAATGTCGTCGTCGCTCATCTTGGCGACCATCTCCAAGGTGCGAGGATCACGGCCAAAGAAATGTTTACGCACATACGCGCCATCGTTGGCCTTGAAAGCTTGGAAGTCACCGTCCACGGTTTCCATCATGATGCGGCGCAGTGCGCCGTCGTGGTCTCTCGCGAGCAAGGGGTCCCAGTTGCTGCCCCAAATCAGTTTGAGCACGTTCCAACCAGCACCACGAAATTCACTCTCTAACTCTTGAATGATCTTGCCGTTGCCACGCACCGGCCCGTCCAAGCGTTGCAAATTGCAATTGACCACAAAAATCAGGTTGTCCAACTTTTCACGGGCAGCCAAACCTATGGCGCCCAATGACTCCACCTCGTCCATCTCGCCGTCACCGCAGAATACCCAAACCTTGCGGTTCTCGGTGTTGGCAATGCCGCGGGCATGCAGGTACTTCAAAAACCGCGCTTGGTAAATCGCCATCAAGGGGCCCAGGCCCATGGAGACAGTCGGGAACTGCCAAAACTCGGGCATGAGTTTGGGGTGGGTGTAGCTCGACAAGCCTTTGCCATCGACCTCTTGTCGGAAATGAAGCAACTGCTCTTCGCTCAGACGCCCTTCTAAATAAGCACGGGCATACACGCCGGGCGACACATGGCCTTGGATGTAGAGCAAGTCGCCACCGTGGTGTTCGTTTTCTGCGTGCCAAAAATGGTTGAAACCGGCACCGAACATGTGGGCCAGCGAGGCAAACGAACCAATATGACCGCCCAAATCGCCGCCGTCAGCGGGGTTGTGACGATTGGCCTTGACCACCATGGCCATGGCGTTCCAGCGCATGTAAGCGCGCAAACGTTCTTCAATTTCAATATTGCCTGGGCAACGCTCTTCTTGGTCGGGCTCTAGGGTGTTGACATAGCCCGTATTGGCTGAAAACGGCATGTCAATGCTGTTTTCGCGGGCGTGTTCAAGCAGTTGCTCTAACAAGAAATGGGCACGCTCTGGGCCCTCCGAGGCGATGACTGCTGAGAGCGCGTCCATCCACTCACGGGTTTCTTGGCTATCGCTGTCGTTCAATGCAAATGTTCGCAAGGGTTCGGGTTGAGCCGCCATGTTGTCTCCTAAGTGGTCTTTGCTTGGCTAAAGTGTCGCATGTTTTTCTTAAAATTTCAAATAGTGCTTTTGAATTTCTTATTATGAAATATTAAAGCAAATACCCGTTTTTAAAAGCAATTGGCTCTGACCTAAACTCAAGCCCAATGCCTTTTCAAAAAATTTCCATCCTGATCAAGCCCCTGACCCGGCGGTGGGTAGCGTGGTGGAAAAAACAATCCCCCTACCGACAAGACCGCGTGGCGTTGTTAGCACCCATGGGTGCCGTGGCCATTTTCTTAATGACCATTATCAGCAGCGTAGGCTATTTACGCTACGAGGAAATGGAGCGTGACCAAGAAAGTGTTCAGCGGGACTTGGAATACGCCAATCAAAAAATGCGTTTGCATTTGCTAGAACAACAAGAGCGCATGATGAAGTTGGCCAGAGATGCCAACAATGACAAATTAAGCATCGCCGAGTTCGATGGGCAATCAGCCGACTTGATCAAACAATACCCCGAGATCAGCGCCATTGCTTGGGTAGACGAATACCGTCGCATCAAAGTTCACACCAGCAGCAACAGTTTGGACACGCTACATGTGGGTCAGCTAGGGGCATGGTTGGATCACCCTGAAACCGAAGACACTTTTTTATTAGCCAAGGAATTGCGCCAAGCTATTTTTTCTCCTCCTATCACCATCAAACCGCGTGAAAAAATGGGTCCGGGGGAAACCCATATTCAACTTCACATCCCCATGAATGCCAACAACCACTTCAAAGGGGTGGTGATGGTGGAGTACGCCATTGATGGCTTGTTGCGCTACACGGTACCGGCTGAAATCACCGCACGTCACGCGGTGGCTTTGGTTGACGGTAACAACGCTATATTGGCGGGTCAAAGCATCAAACCACGCACCGGTTTGTGGGAGTTTTCACCTTGGGAATCCAAGGCTTATGAATATATTGTTCCGATATCCACCATAGGCAACAGTTTGCAGCTGCGGGCACAGGCTTACCGCACCTCGCAGGTATTGATTGGCAGTGGTTTGTTTTGGCTGGTGATGCTGCTCAGCGGTATGACCACCTGGATGTTGATTGGCACTTGGCGACATACCCGCCGTCGTTTGCAAGCACAGCAGGCCTTGACCACCGAAACCAATTTCAGACGCGCCATGGAGAACTCCATATTGACGGGTATGCGCGCGATGGACATGAACGGCCGCATCACTTATGTGAATGCTGCTTTTTGTCAAATGACGGGCTGGAGTGAAGCTGAACTGGTGGGCTCTGGCGCGCCTTTTCCTTATTGGCCCGAAGAAGACCGCGACATGCTCAACACCAAGCTCAGCGATCAACTCAATGGGCGAACCACTGTCAGTGGTTTTCAAATTCGTGTTCGCCGTAAAAACGGCAGCGTGTTTGACGCCAGGTTGTATGTCTCGCCCTTGATTGACGCCAAGGGGCAGCAAACCGGTTGGATGACTTCCATGACCGACATCACCGAGCCCAACAAAATCCGCGAACAACTCACCGCCTCCCACGAACGTTTCACCACTGTTTTGGAAGCCTTGGATGCCTCGGTCTCGGTATCGCCCTTGGGCAGCAAAGATTTGCTGTTTGCCAACAAGTTGTATCGCCAGTGGTTTGGTAATCAAGGCAAGGGCCATCTTGAACTGGTTTCGCAAGCGGGCATGCTGCCTTTGAATGAAATGCAAAACGCTGACAGTGTGGATGATTTGGTGGGCATCCCCACGCACAGCCTCACACAAGCACGCACCGAGAATGCCGAAGTGTTTGTTGCCGAATTGAACAAATGGCTGGAGGTGCGAACACGCTACTTCAACTGGGTGGATGGTCGTTTGGCACAAATGGTGATTTCTACTGACATCACCGCGCGACGCTTGGCCGAAGAGCAAGCAGCCCTTCAAGCCGAGCGCGCCCAAACCGCCAGTCGCTTGATCACCATGGGCGAGATGGCTTCGAGTGTGGCGCATGAACTCAACCAACCCCTGACTGCTATTGCCAACTATTGCAACGGCATGCTGACCCGATTGCAAGGCAAACAGATCAGTGATGAGGAATTGAAAACGGCGCTGGAAAAAACTTCGCGTCAAGCACAACGTGCAGGCCAAATCATTCAACGTATACGCAGTTTTGTGAAGCGCAGCGAAACCAATCGCGTCAATTCGGCCATCGCACCCATCATTGCTGAAGCTGTGGACTTGGCAGATATTGAATTGCGCCGACGTCAAGTCAAACTCAGCTTGTTTGTGTCTGACCGATTATCCAAATTGCATGTCGACCCGATTTTGATTGAGCAGGTGCTGATCAATCTTTTGAAGAACGCCGCCGAGGCTATCGAACACGCGCAACGCCCAGTTGATGAGCGCCATGTGGAATTGCAAGTCGTCCCCAAAGATGTAGAAGGTCAAGCTGTGGTGGAGTTTTCTGTCAGCGATTCGGGTTCGGGCATGAGCGCAGACGTCATGGAACGTGTGTTTGAAGCTTTTTACACCACCAAAAGTGAAGGCATGGGCATTGGCTTGAATTTATGCCGCACCATCATCGAGTCTCATCAAGGCCGCATGATGGCAGAGAACATCTACAATGGAAAATTGATAGTTGGGTGCCGTTTTTCTTTCTGGCTACCTGTCAGCAAAACTTTGATAGCCCTTTAACGCCCTCAGTGGCCTCCTGGAGTTTGAGATGAGTTTGATTCCCAAAAAAGGCAACGTCTATGTCGTGGACGACGACGAGGCGGTTCGTGACTCGTTGCAATGGTTGCTTGAGGGCAAAGATTACCGCGTACGCTGCTTTGATTCCGCTGAAACTTTTTTAAGCCGCTACGACCCCCGAGAAGTGGCTTGCCTGATTGTGGACATTCGCATGCCTGGCATTTCTGGCTTGGAATTGCAAGACCGTTTGGTGGAACGCAAATCGCCTTTGCCGATTGTGTTTATCACGGGTCATGGCGATGTGCCGATGGCAGTCAACACCATGAAAAAAGGCGCCATGGATTTCATCCAAAAGCCTTTCAAGGAAGACGAATTGGTCAGCTTGGTCGAACGTATGCTTGATCAAGCCCGTGAGTCGTTCAGCGACAGCCAAACCGCAGCTAACCGCGAAGCCCTCATGGCCAAACTCACCACACGTGAAGCGCAGGTTCTCGAGCGTATCGTGGCGGGTCGCTTGAACAAACAAATCGCCGACGACTTAGGCATCAGTATCAAAACCGTGGAAGCGCACCGTGCCAACATCATGGAAAAACTCAATGCCAACACCGTAGCTGATTTGTTGAAAATCGCACTGGGCCCCACCGCCAAGGCTTGACCCACCCCTACCCACCTACCCGCATTCGTGCGGGTTTTTTATTGGTTAACCCTATGTCTGCACAACTCATTGACGGTAACGCTTTATCGCAACACATGCGAGCCGACTTTGCCACACGCACCCAATCACTCATTACACAGGGCGTTCACCCCGGACTCGCGGTGATTTTGGTGGGCGACAACCCTGCTTCGCAGGTCTATGTTCGCAACAAGGTGAAAGCCTGCGAGCAAGTAGGTATCCACTCGGTGTTGGAAAAACATCCTGAAACGCTGAGTCAAGCAGAACTGCTCGAACGCGTGGATCAACTCAACAATGACCCCCGCATTCACGGCATCTTGGTGCAACTTCCCTTGCCTGCCCATATCGATGCGCACCGTGTGATTGAAGCCATCTCCCCTGCCAAGGACGTGGACGGTTTTCATGTGGCCAGTGCAGGTGCCTTAATGACAGGCTTACCCGCATATTGGCCGTGTACGCCCCACGGTTGCATGAAGATGCTAGAGAGCATTGGCTACTCGCTCAAAGGCAAGCATGCGGTGGTGATGGGGCGCAGCAATATTGTGGGCAAACCCATGGCCTTGATGCTGTTGCAACACAACGCCACGGTCACGGTGTGCCACAGCGCCACGGTCAACCTCAAGCACCATACTTTGCAAGCCGACGTCATCATCGCAGCGGTGGGTAAGCGCAATGTCTTGACCGCAGACATGGTCAAGCCCGGCGCGGTGGTCATCGATGTGGGCATGAACCGCGACGACGCGGGTAAGTTGTGCGGCGATGTGGATTTCGAGGCTGTACGTCAAGTAGCTAGCTACATCACCCCCGTGCCTGGCGGCGTCGGCCCCATGACCATCACCATGTTGCTGGCCAACACCTTGGATTCAGCCCAACAGACCCTATCTGTCAAACCATGACCAACCCATTGCTTGATTTCTCTGGACTGCCCCGCTTTGATGCGGTTCGGCCTGAACATATTTCCCCTGCCATGACGCAACTGCTGTCTGATGCCGAAGCTGCCATGAGTGAGGTCACGCACAACGCTTTTCCTGCTGATTGGTCATCGATTGCCAAAGTGCTGGATACCGCCACCGAGCGGTTGGGACGCGCCTGGGGCATGGTAGGTCTTTGGCAAAGCGTGGCGGACTGCTCAGATCTGCGTGCAGCCTACAACGCAGAGTT
>CANGPV010000094.1 GCA_947455935.1 Comamonadaceae bacterium | reverse complement strand
GGCAGTTGGTTGAGCAGCCCCCAAGGCACCATGACCTCGGACTTGGGTGGACAAACGGGCACCCAAAGCCTGTACGCCCAAGATGCGTGGGCCTTCATGCCTGGCTGGAAAGCGGTGTTGGGCGTACGAGCCGAGTCATGGAAAGCAGCAAACGGTTACAACAAGAAAAACAATTTCAGCACCGCCGATCTGGTGACGGTCACTTCCACAACCTCCGAGGGCTACGCCAGCCGCCATGAAACCTATTACTCACCCAAAGCGGCGTTGTCGTTTCAAGCCACGCCGCAATGGGTGCTGAAAGCCTCGTCCGGCAGAGCAGTGCGTATGCCCACGGTGTCGGAGTTGTACGGTTCGACCACGGCAGCGGCGGCGGCCAGCGGGCAAACTTTCATGAACGAACCATTGCTTAAGCCCGAACGCTCCCGAACCACCGAACTCAGCGCAGAAAAAGACACAGGTACCGGCTTGTTGCGCATCACCTTGTTCACCGAGACAGTAAGGGATTCAATTTTTTCGGAGGTGAAGCTCGACAGCTTGAACACCAGTTCCAGCACCAAGCGGGTGACCAATGTGGGGCGTATGCGCACCGATGGGTTTGAGTTGTATGCCTTGGACTCGGACGTGATGTTCAAGGGGTTGGATGTGTCAGGCAGTTTGACCTATGCGAATTCGCGCATCAAAGAAAACGCTGGCTACGACTACAGCAGCAACACCAGCACCGCCTTTAACACCCTCAACAAATTTCAACCACGCGTACCCATGTGGCGGGCCACCGGTTTGGCGCTGTACCACTGGAGCAATAAGCTGAGCACCTCGGTGGCTGCGCGTTACAGCGGCAAGCAGTATTCGCAACTCGGCAACTATGACGTGAATGGCTTCACCTACACGGGTGTGAGCACATATTTCACCATCGATACCCGCTTGTTCTACCAATTCGACAAGCAATGGTCAGCTGCTGTAGGCATAGACAATCTGAATAATTACACATACTGGAACTACCACCTGTACCCAGGCCGCACTTTGTTGGCGGAGCTGAAATGGACGCATTGAACCCTCTCTTGAAACCATTAAAAGGAAAACACACCATGACGAAATTTTTTCACCGCCACTTGACGACGCTGTGCTTGGCAGTGCTTGGCAGCTTGATGACCTTGGCTGTGAACGCTCACGGTTTTGACGTGGGCGATTTGTTTGTGCGCCACCCTTATGCCTCGCCGTCGTTGGAAGGGGTGAAAAACGGCGCGGTGTACTTCAAGGGCATCAAAAACAATGGCAAGACCGCAGACCAACTGATAGGCGCACGTACAGATGTGGCGCAAACGGTGCAACTGCACGAGATGCGCATGGACAGCAACAACGTCATGCGCATGAAAGAACTTGCCGCTGTCGACATTCCTGCGGGTTCAGAGGTGGTTTTTGTACGCGGTCAACCCGAGGGCTACCACGTGATGTTGCTGGGTTTGAAACAAGTGCTTAAAGACGGTGACCGTTTCCCGTTGTGGCTGACCTTCAAGCATGCAGGCGAGGTTAAAGTCGAGGTTTATGTGCAGACTGCCAAAGCTGCTGCCCAAGCTGAAGAACATAAGCATTGAAATTGTTGCGTACCCCTGTCATTGTGGCCAGCGTGGTGGTCTTCCACTTGGCGGCGCTATGGGCCTTGCACCAAGGCCTGTTGCAGCGCATGGTCGAGGTGGTGGTACCCGTCATGGCCATCAGCCAAACCGAGCCGCCGCCCAAACCTCCCGACCCCCCCAAGCCTGTTGACCCGCCCAAGCCCGAGCCTGTGAATCCTGTGCCACTCACGCCGCAGCCCAAACCCTTGCCGGTACTGACGCCACCGCCCACGTCTTTACCTGCCAGTCCCGAGCCGCCTGCAGTGTTGAGTGCGCCCCAAGCCGCGCCCACGGCCCCGGCGGTGCCCGCTGCTGCTGCTCCTGCACTACCTCCTGCGCCGCCGCCGGTGCCTGCTGCACCTGCTGCGGCCCCTGTCAACGCCGCACCCCCAGCGCCTCCCCAGCCTGCCAAGGTGGAGTTGCCGTCCTCCAAAGCTGACTACCTGCACAATCCACCACCCGACTACCCCCGCATGAGCAAGCGCTTGGGCGAACAAGGCCGCGTGGTGGTGAAGGTGTTGATTGGTGAGGATGGGCAGGCGCAAAAGGTGGAGTTGCAAACCAGCAGCGGTTTTGAGCGCTTGGACAAATCGGCCATGGAAGCAGCCATGCGATGGCGCTATGTGCCGGGCAAGCGAGGCGGTGTACCCGAAGCCATGTGGTACCAAGTACCGATTCAATTCACTTTGGAATAAAGAGCAGTTATGAACAACGAATTTGGACTTATCAATTTATGGACCGAGGGCGACGCCGTCACCCGCTTTGTGGCGCTCTTGTTGCTGGCCATGTCGCTCGCCTCGTGGATCGTCATCATTGTGAAGGCGCTTCATTTTTTCAACGCCCAACAACAAGCCGGACGTATTGAGGCGTTTTGGCACAGTCCGAACGTGGCCGGTGGTGTACAAGCCTTGGGCGACGAGGAGGGTAATCCCTTCAGAGCCTTGGTGCTGCGTGGTCAAGAGGCTATGGCGCATCTGAAAAACGGTGGCAACCAGCAGGAGCTGCTGAAAGAGTTGGATGCCAGCGATTGGGTCACGCGCAGTTTGCAAAACACCATCGACGACGCCACCGCGCAACTGCAGTCGGGCATGGCCATTTTGGCCTCGGTCGGTTCCACCGCACCGTTTGTGGGCTTGTTCGGCACGGTCTGGGGCATTTACCACGCGCTCATGCAAATTGGCATGGCGGGTCAAGCCACCATCGACAAAGTTGCTGGCCCGATTGGCGAGGCGCTGATCATGACGGCGCTGGGCTTGGCAGTCGCCATTCCTGCGGTGCTGGGCTACAACGCCTTGGTGCGTGCCAACAAAGCCATCATCACCCGCTTGAACCGCTTCGCTCACGACTTGCATGCGCTGCTGGTCACTGGCTCCCGTGTGACAACCAAGGGGTAAGACATGGCTTTTGGGACCCAAGATAACAGCGACGAGGTGATGAACGAAATCAATATGACGCCTTTGGTGGATGTCATGTTGGTGCTGCTCATCATCTTCATCATCACCATTCCGGTGATGAAGCACGCAGTGAACATCGAGCTGCCCCGCGCCAGCAACCAGCCGCAAGACGCCAAGCCGCAAACCATCCGTTTGACGGTAGACGCTGAGGGCAAGTATTTTTGGAATGACACGCCTGTGGACGACGCCAAGTTGCAGACCTTGCTGCAAGAAGCAGCGCAAAAGAAACCGCAGTCCCCTTTGCACATACGAGGCGACCGTGCGGTACGCTACGAGCGTGTGGCCCAAGCCATGGCCGCAGCCCAGCGTGCAGGCATGACCCAGATTGGCTTTATCACCGAGCGCAGCTCTCCTTAAAAGGCGATTTCATGAACGCATCCCCTTCCTTCGATTTCCAAAACCTCATGCCAGGCTTTGATTTTTTAAAGCAATTTGCCGCGGCGGGTGGGGCTGCTGCCATGCCCCAAGCCGCACAGTGGGTAACCCCCACGTTGGACCCTAAGGAATTAGAAAAGCGGATTCAAGAGTTGAAGTCGGTGCAGTTTTGGTTAGACCAAAACGCCAAAGCGTTAAGCGCCACCATCCAAGCCTTGGAGGTGCAACGAATGACCTTGGAGACTTTGCAGGGCATGAACGTAGGCATGGCCGATGTGGCTGCCGCCATGTCAGGAAAAACCAAGTCGCCGCCGACCCGCTCTGCGGACAAGGCCGCGCCGCCTGTGGTTGACCCCATGCAATGGTGGAGCGCCATCAACCAGCAATTTCAAAACATCGCCAACACGACCCTGCAGGAGATGCAGCAGCAGGCCACTGCGTCTGCCGCTGGCGTGAAATCAGCAAGCGTGAAACCTGCAACAACCCAAGCCCGCGCTGCAGCCAAGACTGGCACCCAAGCCAAGCCACGTAAAACAGCGCGGCGGACTTAAGAAAACTTATTCGCTGCAGTAAACCTTGGCGGTATAGGGGGTGTAAATGCCCCTGGTCAGGAAACTCAAGACACTGTTCAAACCACTTTGCAACCGTTCAACTTTGGCCACCTTTTGGGATCCGCCACATACTTCAGCTGCATTGACCGTTTGGGTTTGACCCAGACCCGATACAAAAAAATGTTGCATGGTGTCTAACTTGGGATCTGTGGAACCTTGTCTTAAGACCACGCTTTGGGTGGAGCAGGCGCAAACCGCTAAACACAATAAAAATGTGAGGACGTAGTGACGCATGGGGACTCCTTCAGGGGTTACAAGTGATGGCGATGTTGCGGGGTGTGTAAATGCCCAAGGTCAGGATAGACAGAGCAACAGTGCCTGCAGTGACTTGGGTTTCAACACGGGCCAATTTGCTGGCGTCGCCGCAAACTTTTGCGCCATCGACGGCCTCAGTCTGGCCAATACCGCCAAGCCAAAAAGTTTGTTTTTCCTGAAAAGTAGGTTCTGTCTTTTGGCTACTGGCAATGTCAAATCGCTGAGTGGCACATGCACTGAGCAGCAAAGCCAGAAGCAATGAAACTGAATGTTGTTTAAACATAAATGACTCCTTTGTGGTTATTTATGTTAATTTTAGGAGAAAATTTCAAATAAATAGTATTAATTTATTATTTTATGCTTTTTTGGATGAAATCAACCACACATAAGGCTTTGCTAGAGTCAAGCCACTCATGAAAGCTTTTGCCATGCTGGCTGCCCTGTTTCTATCAATCTCTCTGTGGTTGGCGTGGACGCCAGATCTGACCCGCGAAGCCTTGCTGCAAAGCTATACCCGCCCTGGGACATCCTTTGTCCCAGTGGCTGGCCAGCCGGTTTTTCTGCAAGACACCGGCCCCCGCGACGCACCCACGCTGGTCTTGCTACACGGCTTTGGCGCCAGTTTGCAAACCTGGGATGCGTGGGCTGGCGAGCTGGACAAGGACTGGCGCGTGGTGCGCATGGATGTGGCCGCTTTTGGTTTAACCGGCGCTGCGCTCAACAACGACTATTCAGACGCAGCTGATGTGGCACGACTGCTGGCGCTGCTTGACCATTTGGGTTTGCAACGCGTGGCGTTGGGTGGGCATTCCATGGGCGGGCGTATCGCATGGAACTTTGCTGCAGCCCATCCCGAGCGGGTCAGTCAGTTGCTGTTGGTGGCCCCCGATGGTTTTCCTGATCCGCGTTCCACCACGGAGCACACCTACCAAGTCTCGCCTTGGCTGGGCTTGATTCAGCTGAGCTTGCCTGCTTGGGCCTTGAAGCTGGGCGTGGCACCCGCCTATGGCGATGAGAAGCGCCTGACGCCCGAAACCTTACGTCGTTACCAAGACATGATGCGAGCGCCGGGTGTTCGCAAAGCCTTGATCGAGCGAATGCGCCAAAGCCGCAACGCTGACCCGGTGCCCCGTTTGCAAAGTTTGAACATGCCCACTTTGCTGCTGTGGGGTGAACAAGATGCCTTCATTCCCATCAGCCATGCACAAGACTATCTGCAAGCCATGCCCCACGCCACGCTGGCGGCCATCCCCTTTGCTGGCCATGTGGTGCACGAAGAAGTACCTCTGCCCTCGGTTCAGGCCGTCAAAGCGTTTTTGCACAACACCACACCCTAAGTTAAAGTTTCCGGATGAAACTCTTCATTGCTAACAAGAATTATTCCTCGTGGTCATTGCGTCCTTGGGTGTTGATGACAACCTTAGGGCTGCCGTTTGAAGAAACCTTGCTGCCCTTTCCCATGCATGGCGAGCCCTCGGGCTTTGACAAGGTCTCACCCAGCGGCAAAGTGCCGGTGCTGGTGGATGGCGACCTCACCGTGTGGGACACCTTGGCGATTGCTGAATACCTAGCTGAGCAACATCCAGCGGTGTGGCCGGCTGACAAAGCCGCGCGTGCGTGGGCGCGCAGTGCCTGCGCAGAAATGCACGCTGGGTTTGGGCAGCTGCGCAAAATTTGTCCCATGAGTTGTGGCGTAAAAGTGAAATTGCGCGAACCTTTGTCCAACGGCTTGTTGCACGATTTGCAGCGCTTGCAGGCCTTGTGGACGCAAGGCTTGCAAAGCTTTGGCGGTCCATTTTTAGCGGGCGACACATTCAGCGCGGTGGACAGTTTTTTCTGTCCGGTGGCGTTTCGGGTGCAGTCGTTTGGCCTGCTGCTCTCAGAGCCGTGCATGGCCTATGTGAACACTCTCTTGAAACTGCCCGCCATGAGCGAGTGGTACGAATCTGCTTTGCAAGAGACCTTCAGAGACCCTGTGTCAGATGCGCAGGTGTTGGCGTTTGGGGAGTTGCTGCAAGACCAGCGGCAAGCCTCTCATCTCAAACTTTAGCCCGCAGAAAGAGCAATGGCCCGCTTCGGAAAAGCGCGTAGAAGCTTCTTGTCCATGGTGATCAATTTCGTGTCGAGCTTCATGGCAAGGGCAATGAACTCGCAGTCGTATGCGGAGCAGTCGCTGTCGCGCACCAGCTCAAGCACAGCAAGAGATTCAAGCTCGAACTCCGCACCTTCAAGCAAGCTTTCCGCTTCTCGTTGAAGGCTGTTTGCTTGTTCAAACGTGATGGCTTTGCGCCGCAGGTATCCCGCCAGAATGTTACGGAACTCGCTGCGCCAAAGAATAGGCGCAGCCCAGTCCGAATCTTGCTCAAGTAGCGCTTCGGCGGCGGCTGTGTATTCACCAGGCAAATACAAATACGCCAACACGTTGGAGTCGACCACGATCATGGGCGGTCTTCGCGCTTTGCGGCATCAATGTCACGTGCGCGGAATTTGCCGACTGGTAAGGCAGCACGTAATTCCCGAGCACGGGCAATCCGTTCGCTGGGCATCATCTTTGTTGGTAACAAAACCGACTCAAGGCACACGATGGCCTCGCTGTTCAGGCTGCGACGGTGCATTTCTGCAGCAAGCTTCAGTCGGTCATACACAGCGTCAGGAATATTCTTCAGTGTCAAAGTTGTAGGCACGGCATTCTCCATCCATAACGGAACCATTATGGTTCCATTTGAGTGCGTCGGTCAAGGAGTTGCGGGCTAACCCCGCTTTCGAGCCGTCTCGTAACGGCTTGTTAATC
>CANGPV010000093.1 GCA_947455935.1 Comamonadaceae bacterium | reverse complement strand
TTGGTGTTCGACACCTTGTACGCCGAAGGTCAGCGGCGTTATGTCGAAACCTTCAGCGCTTACGCACGGCAGTTTTTAGACCGCATGGACAGACCCGCTGTCGACAAAGTCGATGGTGTGCCCGCAGCGATTGCCATCGACCAAACCAACCCAGTTCGCAGTTCTCGTTCGACCGTGGGCACCATGACCGAGCTGAACGACCATTTGAAGTTGTTGTTCGCTAGGGCGGCGCAGTTGTTTGACAAGCAGACCGCCGAGGCCGTGAAGCACGACAACGCACAAACCATTTTTACGCAGCTGCAAGCCCTGAGCGTGGGCGACCCGCGCTGGGTCATCACCTTTCCGGTGGAGTTACCCGCTAACACCAGCGCAGAAGAATTGCAAGCATGGTTGAGCGCCAGTGGCTTCAGTCGTGTGCACACCCAGCGAACTGGCAAAGCCAAGGGCTCTGCGCAGTTGTTGGATGTGGTGGCTGACCGCTTGCGAGTACAAAGCGCCGAGCCTTCGCGGGTGATGGAAGCCATCGAATTGGCGTTGCAGCGCGGCAGCGGGCGCATGACGGCTTACCGTATGTCCGCCGATGACAGCAGCGAATCCAAGGGCGAATCTTTTGCTTTCTCCACAGGATTGCATTGCCCTGCCAGCGACATTCGCTACAGCGACCCCACGCCCTCCATGTTCTCGTTCAACTCGCCCGCCGGCGCTTGCCCCAAGTGCAAAGGTTTTGGTCGTGTGATTGGCGTAGATTACGGCTTGGTCATTCCCAACGACAAACTCACGCTGCGCATGGGGGCGATCAAACCGATTCAAACGCCTGCATGGCAAGAATGCCAAGACGATTTGATGCGTCACGCCGAAACAGCAGGCATTCCGCGCGACACGCCATGGAACAAGCTCACCCCCGAGCAGCACCATTGGGTGATCCAAGGCTCACCCCATTGGACGGGCAAGTGGAACCAGCAGTGGTATGGCATTAAGCGTTTCTTTGAATACCTTGAAACCAAGTCCTACAAGATGCACATCCGCGTCTTGCTCTCCAAGTACCGCAGTTACACGCCGTGCGGTGACTGTGGCGGCGCACGTTTGCAAACCGACAGTTTGTTGTGGCGCATTGGCAGCATGTCCAGCGCCAAAGCAGCCATGCCTGACGCGAAGCGCTTCATGCCGCAAGGCGTGGCCTGGCAACGTGGGCAGTTGGAAAGCTTGCCTGGTCTGTGCTTGCACGATTTGATGCTGTTGCCGATAGACCGCTTGCGAGCGTTTTTTGAGCACATGTCACAAGATGCCTCACTGACTGCACATGCGCAGGCTGAACAACAGGCTTTGCATTTGTTGTTCGAGGAAATTCGTACGCGTTTGAAATACCTGTGCGATGTGGGTTTGGGCTATCTCAGTTTGGACAGACAAAGCCGCACACTGAGTGGTGGCGAGGTGCAACGCATCAACCTCACCACCGCCTTGGGCACGTCCTTGGTGAATACCTTGTTTGTGTTGGATGAGCCCAGCATTGGTTTGCATCCCCGCGATATGCACCGCATCACTCAAGCCATGTTGCGTTTGCGTGATGCAGGCAACACCTTGGTGGTGGTCGAGCACGATCCCGCGGTGATGTTGGCGGCAGACCGCATTGTGGATATGGGTCCTGGCCCCGGTGAGCGCGGTGGCAACATCGTGTTTGACGGCACACCGCAGCAACTCAAAAGTGCCAACACCTTGACCGGGGACTATTTAGGCGCTCGCAAGCAAGTGGGTTTGGGCTTGAAGCGTTTGGTGACCGACAGCACGCCACGCTTGATCTTGGAAGGTGCGCGCGAGCACAATTTGCAAGACCTGAGTATCGAGTTCCCCTTGCAGCGTTTGGTCACCGTCACCGGCGTCAGCGGTTCGGGTAAATCCACCTTGATTCAAGACATCTTGGCACCTGCCTTGTTGCGCCACTTTGGCAAGTCCACCGACGGCGCGGGTGCGCACGATCGTTTGCTGGGTGCAGACCATTTAAGTGATGTGGTGTTTGTCGATCAGTCGCCGATTGGCAAAACCGCTCGTTCCAACCCTGTCAGCTATGTGGGCGCATGGGACGCGATACGCGAGATTTTTGCCAACACGGCGATGTCTCGTCAGCGCAGCTACACCGCCTCCAAGTTCAGCTTCAATGGCGGCGATGGACGCTGCCCCACTTGTGGCGGTTCAGGCTTCGAGCATGTGGAAATGCAATTTTTGAGCGACGTCTATTTGCGTTGCCCTGATTGCAACGGCCAACGCTACCGCCCTGAAATTCTCGAAGTCAAAATCGAGCGCAAAAAATCGGGGTCAGATTCCAATTATTTTTTGAACGTGGCCGATGTGCTGGCACTGACGGTGAGCGAGGCCGCTCAACTGTTTGCCAACGACCGTGATGTGATTCGTGCCTTGCAACCGATTGTGGATGTGGGTTTGGAATATGTGCGCTTGGGCCAACCTGTGCCCACGCTCAGCGGTGGTGAAGCACAGCGCTTGAAGTTGGCAGGATTCTTGGCAGAGGCGGCAAAGTCGGCGTCTTCTAGTCGTCAAGCCACGGCCCGCAAAGGCACTTTGTTTTTATTTGATGAACCCACCACGGGTTTGCATTTCGATGACATTGCCAAGCTGATGCGAGCGCTGCGGCGTTTGTTGGAAGCAGGGAATTCTCTCGTTGTCATTGAACACAATTTGGATGTGATTCGTTCCAGTGATTGGTTGATCGACCTGGGACCTGAAGGCGGCGAGGGCGGTGGTTTGCTAGTGGCCGAGGGCTCGCCTGAAACTTTGCGTGAACACCCCACCTCTTACACAGGTCAAGCGCTGCGCGATTACGAACTCAGCATGGGGCAGGTGCACAAGGTGTCAGACCAAGTGGCGGCCTATGTGGCGATTGCTCGCCCCGAGGTCAACAACCATATTCGCATCGTCCATGCCAAAGAACACAATTTGAAGAGTTTGAGTGTGGATATCCCACGTGGCCAGTTCAATGTGGTCACAGGTGTCAGCGGTTCGGGCAAATCCACCTTGGCGTTTGATATTTTGTTCAACGAAGGACAGCGGCGCTATTTGGAAAGTCTCAATGCGTATGCCCGAAGCATCGTGCAACCTGCGGGACGGCCTGAGGTGGATGCGGTGTATGGCATCCCGCCCACGGTGGCGATCGAGCAGCGTTTATCACGTGGTGGGCGCAAAAGCACGGTAGGTACCACCACCGAGATATGGCATTTTTTACGTTTGCTGTATGTGAAGTTGGGGACACAGCATTGCATCCACGACAACGCGGCGGTCCAACCTCAAACCCCCGAGCGCTTAACAGCTTTGTTGATGCGCGAATACCGAGGGCAGCATATTGGTTTGCTCAGCCCCTTGGTGATGAACCGTAAAGGTGTTTATACCGAGTTGGCGGATTGGGCGCGGCCGCGCGGCTACACCCACTTGCGTGTCGATGGTCAATTCTTGCCCACCACCGGTTTTCCTCGCTTAGATCGATTCAAAGAACACACCATCGAATTGCCTGTTGCCAGTTTCACGGTAGACCCAGCACACGAAGACACCCTGCGCCAAGCACTGCTGACTGCGTTGGAACATGGCAAGGGCGTGGTGCATGTGCTCAGCGACATCGGCGAATTAAAAGAAGCGATGTTGAATGGCGAGTCCACAGCGGTCATCGGTCGTTTGCAAGCTTATTCCACGCGACGTGCGTGTCCGGTGTGCGATACCTCTTATGCAGAGTTAGACCCACGCCTGTTCTCTTACAACAGCAAACACGGTTGGTGTGGTGACTGTGTGGGAACTGGCTTGGCGCTGTCTCGCGATCAACGCAAAGCCATGGACGATTCTGTGGCTGATGCACAAGACAAAGGTCGAGAGAAAAGCTTTGCTGAACCCGAGTTAGACGAGGTGAGCGACAGCGCATGTGCTGCATGTGCGGGCACGCGCTTGAATGCCACTGCCCGTGCGGTGTATTTCGGCGGCGCAGCCATCACCGAGCTGGCGCAACGCAGCGTGGTCGATATGTCCACGTGGGTCAAGGACTTGCGTTTACAAGGTCGAGATGCTGACATTGCGCGTGACCTTTTGCCAGAGATTGAAAGCCGTTTGGCATTTCTAGAGCGTGTGGGTTTAGGCTATTTAACCTTGGACCGCGGCGCACCCACGCTCAGTGGTGGCGAAGCGCAGCGCATACGTCTGGCTGCGCAGTTGGGCAGCAATTTGCAAGGCGTGTGCTATGTGTTGGACGAGCCCACCATTGGTTTGCACGCTAGGGACAACCATATCTTGCTCGACGCCTTAAAGAGTTTGAGTGATAAAGGCAACACGCTGGTGGTGGTGGAACACGACGAGGATACGATTCGCCGTGCCGACCACATCATCGATATTGGACCGAGTGCGGGTAAACGGGGTGGCCACTTGGTGGCCCAAGGAACCGTGGCTGATGTGATGGGTGCGTCTGACTCCCAAACCGGTCGCTATTTGCGTCATGCCATGCACCATCCTTTGCAAGTACGACGCAGTGTGTCGCTGGACAAACGCAGCAAAACGGCTACCGATTGTTTGCATGTGATGGGTGCAGCTTTGCACAACCTAGGCAGCGTTTCAGCAGCTTTTCCTTTGCTGCGTTTGGTGGCCGTCACAGGTGTCAGTGGCTCTGGCAAATCTACCTTGGCACGTGATGTGTTACTCGCCAATGTGCAGGCGGTGGTGAGTCTGCGTTCCACCCAAGCGGGGCGCAAAGCCCATGATGCAGGCAAGTTGCCTGTGTGGCAAGGTTGTGTGGGCTTGGCGGGCTACGAGAGCATTGAGAGGGTGTTGGAAGTCGACCAAACCCCGATTGGCAAAACACCCCGCAGCTGCCCCGCTACTTACATTGGGTTTTGGGACACCATACGCAAGTTGTTTGCTGAAACCTTGGAAGCCAAAGCGCGGGGTTATGCCGCTGGGCGCTTTAGCTTTAACACCGGTGAGGGTCGCTGCCCAGGCTGCGAGGGTCAAGGACTGCGAACTATTGAGATGAGTTTTTTGCCCGATGTGAAAGTGTTGTGCGAGGTGTGCAAAGGTGCACGTTTCAACCCCGAAACTTTGTCGGTGCGTTGGCGCGGCAAAAGCATTGGCGATGTGCTGCAAATGGAAGTCGATGAGGCGGTGGATTTTTTCAGCGCCATGCCGCTTATCAGCCATCCATTGCAATTGTTGAAAGATGTGGGCTTGGGCTACCTCACCTTGGGGCAACCCTCGCCCACGCTCAGCGGCGGTGAAGCGCAGCGTATTAAATTGGTGACAGAACTCTCCAAGGTGAAAGACGAAGTGGCACGGCGCGGACAGAAAACACCGCACACTTTATATGTCTTGGATGAGCCTACCGTGGGATTGCACATGGCCGATGTGGACAAGCTCATCCGTGTGCTGCACCGTTTGGTCGATGGAGGTCACAGCGTCATCGTCATTGAACATGATTTGGACGTCATCGCTGAAGCCGATTGGGTGATAGATCTGGGCCCCGAAGGCGGTGATGGCGGTGGCCGCGTCGTGGGCGCCACCACACCTGAAGGTTTGGTGAAGCTCGGTACGCACACCGGCATGGCTTTGGCGCCAGTGCTTGCCAGAGCTTGACCGCTTTTCATTGCGAAGGGCAAAGCCCTGAAGCAATTTCTCTTTGACCGCCATTCTGGGTTCGTTCACCGCTCACCGCAGCAAAGCTGCGATGTTCGCGTTAGCCCGACCCATCATGTCGGTCAATTGAAGGGGTTTGACTATCCTCGTTAAAGAGATTGCTTCGTCGCTTTGATCCTTGCAACGACCACATAGGGCAATAACGCAGAGGGTTCAGCCCGCCGATCCCAGCGCCAAACCCGCATGTTCTCGCAGCGGGTGAAAATGAATTTTTGGGAAACGCTCTTGCGCCAAGCGCACATCGTAGGGCGAGGTGCACAAATACGCTAATGAGTTAGCCGCATCGGTAGCCATGCGCTGAGGGTAGGCATTGATGAACTCTTTGAGTTCTGCGGGTGTATCAGCGCTGATCCAACGCGCACCGGTGTAGCTGCTGTTTTCTAGTCGTACATCGCAATCGTATTCGCCGCGCAAGCGGTGCTGTACCACTTCAAACTGCAACTGACCAATCGCACCCAGCAGCATGGCGCCACCCATCTCGGGTTTGAATACCTGAATCGCACCTTCTTCACCCAGTTGTTCCAAGCCGGTTTGCAGTTGTTTGGTGCGCAGCGGGTTTTTCAAGATCACCGTCATGAACAGCTCGGGCGCAAAAAACGGCAAACCGGTGAATTGCAAAGCTGCGCCATCGGTGATGGTGTCACCCAATTGCACGCCACCATGGGTGGTGAAGCCAATGATGTCGCCCGCATAAGCCTCATCCACCGCTTCGCGGCGTTGGCTCAAGAATGTCACTACGCTGGTCGGGCGAAGCTCTTTGGCGCTGCGCTGCACCTTGAGTTTCATGCCTGGCGCATAGCGGCCCGAGGCCACGCGCACAAACGCAATGCGGTCGCGGTGGTTGGCGTCCATGTTGGCTTGCACCTTGAACACCACACCCGAAAAACCAGCGTCCTCGGGTTGCACGGTTTTATCGACCACTTGTTTGTTGACCAGCAAATGGCTCATGCGTGGCCCAGGTGAGGGGGCCAAATCGACCAGCGCATCCAGCACTTCCATCACACCGAAGTTGTTCACACCTGAGCCAAAAAACACGGGGGTTTGTTTGCCGGCCAAAAAGGCTTCGCGGTCAAACGTGGGTGAGGCGCCGGTGGCCAACTCCATGCTGTCCATGGCGGTTTGCCATTCCAACCCAAAGCGCTGGGCAAGTTTGCTTTGCTCGGTCAAAGGAACTGTTTCAAAGTCTTGTGGCAAGCGCTCAGAGCCCGACTCAAACACCGTCATGGCTTGGGTGCGCAAATTGATGATGCCGCCAAATTGTTTGCCTTGACCCACTGGCCAAGTCATGGGCACGCAGGGCATGCCGAGTTCGCGCTCCACCTCGTCCAAGATGTCCAAGGGGTCGCGCACCTCGCGGTCCATTTTGTTGACAAAGGTGATGATGGGCGTGTCGCGTTGACGGCACACCTCGATCAAGCGGCGGGTTTGCGCTTCCACACCGTTGGCCGC
>CANGPV010000092.1 GCA_947455935.1 Comamonadaceae bacterium | reverse complement strand
TGGCAGCGATAAACCCGCTGAAGCCACCGATGCTCCCAAAACCACCGTCAAGCGCGTCCGCAAGGTAGCCGCGCCCGCATCCACTGGCACGGCTGCGGACGGCAAAGGAGAATAAGCATGCTGCAACCAGCGCGCCGTAAATACCGCAAGGAACAAAAAGGTCGCAACACCGGCATTGCCACCCGTGGCAACACCGTGGCGTTCGGTGACTTTGGCCTGAAGTCAACCGACCGTGGTCGGCTGACCGCTCGCCAAATCGAATCCGCTCGTCGTGCGATTTCCCGTCACGTCAAACGTGGTGGACGTATTTGGATTCGCATCTTCCCCGACAAACCCATTTCCCAAAAACCTGCAGAGGTTCGCATGGGTAACGGTAAAGGCAACCCCGAGTATTACGTGGCTGAAATTCAGCCCGGCAAGGTGTTGTACGAAATCGTGGGTGTGCCCGAAGAACTCGCGCGTGAAGCCTTCCGTTTGGCCGCTGCCAAGTTGCCTTTGCGCACCACCTTTGTTTCGCGCCTGATTGGCCAATGATTCAGGAGACACCATGAAAACATCTGAATTACGTCAAAAAGACGCTGCAGGCTTGCAAACCGAAATCAAGGAATTGCAAAAAGCGCATTTCAATATGCGCATGCAAAAAGCCACGCAACAACTCAACAACACCGCACAAATGAAGGTCACCCGTCGCAGCATCGCGCGGGCGAAAACCATTTTGGCCGAACAACAGGCGAAGGAGTGACACCATGACAGAAGCTAAAAAATCACTCAAACGCACCCTGATCGGTAAAGTGGTCAGCGCCAAACGCGCCAAAACCGTCACGGTCTTGGTTGAGCGTCGTGTCAAACATGCGCTTTACGGCAAGATTGTGGGTAAATCCAGCAAATACCATGCACACGATGAAAACGGTCAATACCACCTTGGTGATGTGATCGAAATCACCGAAAGTCGTCCTATTTCTAAAACCAAAAACTGGGTAGCTACCCGTTTGGTGGAAAAGGCTGCCGCGGTTTAAGTGGTATTCAACGGGCTGCTGAGACAGCATCCTCAAAATGACCCACAATCGTGGGTCATTTTCATTTCTAGGAGCTCAATATGATCAAAGTCGGCGACACCCTGCCCCACACCACCCTGATGGAATACTCCGAAGTTGAGGGTAATGGTTGCAGCATAGGCCCCAACCCTGTGGACGTGGCCAAAGCCACTGCAGGTAAGACCATTGCATTGTTTGCTTTGCCTGGTGCGTTCACCCCCACCTGTTCTGCCAAGCATGTGCCCGGCTATTTAGAAAAGCACGCCGACTTGACAGCCGCTGGTGTGGATGAAATTTGGTGTGTCAGCGTCAACGACGCCTTTGTCATGGGCGCATGGGGACGTGAATTGCACGCCTCTGGCAAGGTGCGTATGTTGGGTGATGGCGATGCTGAGTTCACCAAAGCCACGGGTTTGACCTTGGACCTCACGGGCAAAGGTTTGGGCTTGCGCTCTAACCGGTACTCCATGTTGGTCAAAGACGGGAAGGTGGTCACCTTGAATATTGAAGGTCCTGGAAAATTTGAAGTCAGTGATGCGGACACCATGCTTTCGCAGACCAGACACTAATCTCACACTACGCCAAGCACAGCCTATTTAGATGGCTTGGGCTTGGCGCAAAGCTTCAATTTGCAGGCTGTCAAAGCCCAGCCATTCCTTCAACACCTCGTCAGTGTGTTGGCCCAACAGTGGCGGAGCTAAATCTTTTCTTACAGGCGTTTGGCTGAGCTTCATGGGGCTGGCCACCAAAGAAAGATCGACGCCCACCGCATGTCGCCATTGGTCCACCATGTTGCGCGCTTGCACATGGGGGTCAGCAAACACCTCAGCCAAATTATTGATGGGTCCGCAAGGTACCTTGGCTGCCTCTAAGGCCTCTAGCCAGTGGTATTTACCGCGTGTTAACAATACCTTGCCCAACATAGGCACCAACACCACCCGGTGCCTGACTCGGTCTTGATTGCGTGCAAAGCGTGCATCGTGGGCCCAGGCGGGGTGGCCAAGCACTTCGCAAAGTTTGGCGAACTGTCCGTCGTTGCCCACGGCCACAATCACAAAATCTCGCTCGCCGCTGTGTTTGGGGGCAACCTCAAACACCTGATAGGGCACGATATTCACATGTGCATTGCCCATGCGTTGTGGAGGTGGTTGACCGCCACCGTTAACCAAAAAATTAGCGCCCAAATTTGCCAGCATGGCCACTTGGGTATCGAGTAAAGCCATATCTATATGTTGTCCACTGCCGGTGCGCTCTGCATGTCGAAGCGCCCCCAAGATGGCCACACTGGCATACATACCGGTGAACAAATCAGCCACCGCCACCCCGACTTTTTGGGGCCCACCACCTGCGTCGTCGCGCTCACCCGTCACGCTCATCAAGCCGCCCATGGCTTGTACCGCAAAGTCATAGCCTGCACGGTCGCTGTAAGGCCCTGTCTGACCAAAACCGGTGATGCTGCAATACACCAAGCGGGGATTCAAAGCTTGAAGGCTGGCATAGTCCAAGCCATAACGCGCCATGTCACCTACTTTATAGTTTTCAATGAATACATCACTTTTTTCGGCTAAGGTGCGAACCAAGCTTTGCCCCTGAGGGGAGGCAATGTCACAGGTGATGGAGCGCTTGTTGCGGTTGGTACCCAAGTAATAGGCAGCTTCAGCGGTGTCTTGCCCTTGAGCGTCGTGCAAAAAAGGTGGTCCCCAACCACGGGTATCGTCACCCGTGCCGCGACGCTCTACCTTGACCACATCAGCACCTAAATCTGCCAAGATTTGGGTAGACCAAGGACCTGCAAGGACGCGGGATAAATCTAATACACGGATGCCATCAAGTGCGTTCATTCAAGGATTATTGCAAAGGCCAGAACAAGGGCGATAATCCTTGGGTATTTATATAAAAACCATGAGCACACGTATTCTTTTAATTGCCCATGCACCATTGGCCAGCGCCTTGCGGGATTGCGCTTTGCATGTTTTCCCCGACTGCGCCCAAGCTGTCATTGCAATTGATGTTCCTCCCCACGAAGCCCCCGAAACCACGTTGTTGGCAGCTCAACAGATGATGGGCATGTCCAGTGATGAAGATACCTTGGTGTTGACAGATGTTTTTGGTGCCACACCCGCCAACGTGGCGCAGCGTTTGGTGGCCGGCGCACGTTCGCAATTGATTGCAGGTGTCAATTTACCCATGCTATTGCGCACCGTGTGTTACCGCCATGAACCTCTGGCTGTACTCGCGCAGCGCGCATTGTCAGGTGGTTCACAAGGCGTCATGCAGGTTGCTTGCGAAAGCACCATCCCCCTTTCTTCTTAAGTAAAACATGTTGAAACAAACCACTAAAGTTATTAACAAATTGGGCTTGCATGCCAGAGCCTCTGCCAAGCTCACCAAACTCGCTGGTGCTTTCCCCTGTCAAGTGTGGGTCACCAAAGGTGAGCGGCGAGTGAATGCCAAGAGCATCATGGGTGTGATGATGTTGGCAGCTGGCTTGGGCAGCGACATAGAAATTGAAACCGATGGTGAACAAGAAGCCGAGGCCATGCAAGCCTTGCTGGCTTTATTGGCCGATAAATTTGGCGAAGGCGAATAAGCCATGACCTTTTCCATCCATGGCTTGGCGGTGGCACGAGGCATTGCCATAGGCCGCGCTGTGCTGGTGGCTTCCAGTCGGGTGGATGTAGCGCATTACTTTATTGAGCCCGAGCAAATCCCAACCGAGCTTGAGCGCATCCATCAATCACGCCAAGCCGTGATGATGGAGGTGCAGCGATTGCAAAAAACTGTACCTAAAGATGCGCCGCCAGAGCTCTCGGCGCTGCTAGAGGTGCATCTGATGTTGCTCCAAGACGAATTGCTTGCCGAGGGTGTCAAGCACTGGGTTGCTGACCGTTTGTACAACGCTGAATGGGCCCTGACCTCGCAACTGGAGGTGGTGGCGAGGCAATTTGACGACATGGAGGACGCCTATTTGCGCGAGCGCAAAGGTGATCTGGAGCAAGTGGTGGAACGTTTGTTACGCCATATGAAGGGCCTGCCCACCAGTTTGCCGCAACCAACGCAGCGCAAGCCAGGTACTTGGCAGCAAGACCAGTTGTTGGATGACAGCCATGATGTGCCTTTGGTGTTGATCGCCCACGACTTATCACCGGCTGACATGCTGCAATTTAAACAAAGTGTGTTCACGGGTTTTGTCACGGATGTGGGTGGCAAAACATCGCACACCGCCATCGTTGCGCGCAGCTTAGACATCCCCGCCGTGGTTGGAGCGCGTAACGCCAGCCATTTGGTCAGGCAAGACGATTGGGTGATCATCGATGGCGATGCAGGTGTCATCATCGTCAGTCCTTCACCCATCATCTTGGCGGAATATGCGTTCAAACAACGCCAAGCGCAACTCGAGCGCGAACGCCTTACCCGCTTGCGCCACACGCCCTCGGTCACTTTGGACGGCAAAAAAATCCAATTGCTGGCCAATATCGAACTGCCGGAAGATGCGGCGGTGGCTTTGTCCGTCGGAGCGGTAGGCGTAGGCTTGTTTCGCAGTGAGTTTTTGTTCATGGGCCGTGAAGGCGAATTGCCTGGCGAAGAAGAGCAGTACCAAGCCTACCGTCGCGCAGTTGAAGGCATGAAGGGTCTGCCGGTGACGATTCGCACTGTTGATGTGGGTGCCGACAAACCGCTGGACCGAACCTCCAAAGACGAGGCGCATCTCAACCCTGCCTTGGGTTTACGCGCGATTCGTTGGAGCTTGGCTGACCCCAGCATGTTCCTCAGCCAATTGCGCGCTATCTTGCGCGCAGCTTTGCATGGTCCAGTCAATTTGCTCATTCCGATGTTGGCGCACACGCGAGAAATTCACCAAACCTTTGTGCTGCTGGACCAAGCACGAGAACAGTTGGATAAACAGGGTCAAAGTTACGGTCCGCTGAAAGTGGGCGCCATGATTGAAGTGCCTGCAGCAGCTTTAAATTTACCGGTGTTTTTAAAGTACTTTGATTTTTTATCGGTAGGCACCAACGATTTGATTCAATACACCTTGGCCATCGACCGTGCTGATGAGCAAGTTGCACATTTGTACGATCCCTTGCATCCTGCTATTTTGCAATTGCTAGCCAACACCATTGCACAAGGCGCGTCAGCGGGCAAAGATATCAGCTTGTGCGGCGAAATGGCGGGTGACCCCAGCCTCACCCGCTTGCTGTTGGGCTTGGGATTGCGCCAGTTCTCCATGCATCCCACGCAAATATTGCGCGTCAAACAAGAGGTGTTGCGTGCTGACGCCGGGCGCTTAGAGCCATGGGCTCGGCGCGTCATGGCTGCAGAGGACCCCAGCGCCGACATACTCAACCCTTAAATCAGCTTGAGCACGCTGTCGTCGGTATAAACCGTCTCCAGCGCAAAGCGTTGTCCACGCGCATGGTCTTGGGCGCATCGCAGCAGCAAGCGGCTGCGGTGCCTGGCAGCCGTGGCTTGCATCTCTTCCATGCTCATCCACAAAGTTCGCACAATGCCTTCATCCAAGGCGCGATCTGGCTCGTGAGCCCCTAATTCCCCGGTGAACGCAAAGCGCAGGTAGGTGATGTCTTGCGCAGGGTGGTCGGGAGTGGCTTGCTTGAGAAATCGAGATAAATACACCCCCACCAGCGCAGTTGGCGTGAAGTGAAAAGCGGTCTCTTCCAGCACTTCCCGAACGCAAGCTTGTAGGGGCGACTCGCCAGGGTCAAGGTGACCCGCGGGGTTGTTGAACATCAAGCCATTGGGCGTGTGTTCCTCCACCAGCAGGTATTTACCGTCTTTTTCAATGATGCCAGCAACGGTGACGCTGGGTTTCCATCTGTCCATCATGGTGCAAAATCACCCCTTTGTCAGGGCGCCTTGTGAATCTGCGATGATTCTCGCCCATTGAGTGGAGGAGATAACCATGCGGATTGGCGTGCCTGCCGAAACCACGGCGGGCGAAACCCGTGTTGCCGTGACACCAGAAACGGCTAAAAAAATCATTGCCCAAGGGCATCAAGTGCTTATTCAATCAGGCGCAGGTGTGGCTGCCAGCGTCACCGATGCCGCTTTTGAGGCCGTGGGTGCGCAAATCACCGACGCTGCTGGTGCTTTAGGGGCCGAATTGGTGCTGAAAGTGCGCTCACCATCTGCCTCAGAGTTGGGTCACATGACATCCGGTGCAGCCTTGGTCGGCATGCTCAACCCATTTGACGCCGAAGGCTTGCAACGCCTCGCCACTGCGGGTTTGACCAGTTTTGCGTTAGAGGCTGCACCGCGCACCACCCGTGCGCAAAGCATGGATGTGTTGTCCTCGCAAGCCAATATCGCGGGCTACAAGGCCGTGATGATGGCGGCCGACAAATACCAGCGCTTCTTTCCCATGCTGATGACGGCTGCAGGCACCGTCAAGGCCGCTCGTGTGGTTATCTTGGGCGTGGGCGTGGCCGGCTTGCAAGCCATTGCCACCGCCAAACGTTTGGGCGCGGTGATTGAAGCCTCCGATGTGCGACCCAGCGTGAAAGAACAGGTCGAGTCCTTGGGTGCGAAGTTCATCGACGTGCCTTATGAGACCGCTGAAGAAAAAGAAGCCGCTGAAGGCGTGGGCGGCTATGCGCGGCCCATGCCACAAAGCTGGCTGGACCGACAAAAAGCCGAGGTGGCCAAGCGCGTGGCGCTGGCCGATGTGGTCATCTCCACCGCCTTGATCCCGGGTCGCGCTGCGCCCGTGTTGATCACCGAAGACATGGTCAAGAGCATGAAGCCAGGCTCGGTCATTGTCGACTTGGCCGCTGGCAAAGGTGCCAATGGCGTGGGCGGCAACTGTCCGCTCACCGAGGCCGACCAAACCGTGGTCAAGCATGGCGTGACCTTGGTAGGCGACACCAATTTGCCAGCCCTTGTCGCCGCTGACGCTTCAGCGCTGTATGCACGCAATGTGCTGGACTTTTTGAAATTGGTGTTGCCCAAAGACAAGGGCTTCACTGTTGACATGGAAGACGACATCGTGGCCGCGTGTTTGATGACGCAAGGCGGCGAGGTCAAAAGGAAATAAGCATGGACCACACCATCACCAACCTCATTATTTTTGTGCTGGCCATTTATGTGGGTTACCACGTGGTCTGGAACGTCACCCCCGCTTTGCACACGCCGCTGATGGCGGTGACCAATGCGGTCTCGGCCATCATCATCGTGGGTGCCATGTTGGCCGCAGCCCTCACCG
>CANGPV010000091.1 GCA_947455935.1 Comamonadaceae bacterium | reverse complement strand
GCATCAAAGCGAAATCGGCGGTTTCTTCCAAGGTCCAGCCGCCATCAATCCAGTCGGTAGCAGATAAGCGCACGCCCAAGGTGCCATGAAATACTTTGCGAACTGCTTGAAACACTTGCAGGGGAAAGCGGGTACGACCCGTGAAATTGCCGCCATAGTTGTCTGTGCGTTGGTTGGCGATGGGCGATAAAAATTCATGCAACAAATAGCCGTGTGCGCTGTGTAATTCCACCATTTCCAAACCCATGGCTTGTGCGTAGGTAGCAGCTTGGACAAAAGCTTGTTCAATCGCTTGTAAACCTGCGGTATCAATTTCATGCGGCGGTGCCTCACCTTCCATCAAGCGAATCGGTGAAGGCGCTACCGTTTCCCAGCCCCCGTGCTCGGCGGACATCAGCATGCCGCCTTGCCAAGGTTGAGCGCTTGAGCCCTTACGTCCTGCATGGGCGATTTGCAAGCACACGGGTATGGGTGGCGCTAAGCGTCGAGCTCTGGCTAAAGTATCAGACAAAGCGTGGGCGGTGGTGTCATCCCATAGCCCCAAGCAGTTGGGGGTGATGCGACCTTGGGCCGTGACCGCCGTCGCCTCGATCATGAACAAACCTGCACCACTGTTGAGCAAATTTCCCCAATGCATCAAATGCCAATCATTGGCTTGGCCATTCAGGTCGCAAGCGTATTGGCACATAGGTGCAACCACGATGCGGTTGGACAGTTGCAAGGGGCCGCGGGGTGAACCGAGTTGAAAGGGGCTAAAAAGTTGGCTCATGGCTGCTAAGGTTGAAAAATTAGAACAATTGGCATCTTAAAGCCCCGAATGCATTCAAGTTTGATCACTGTCGTGCCGATATCCTGAGGAATCCCTTCGTTTCATGAGTTTTCATGCGTCTCTCAACCTTGTTTGGCTGTTCATTTGTTCTTGCGCTCGCTGCCTGTGGTGGCGGGGGTGGGGGCGGCGGTGCGGCGGTGAGCGCCAGCAGTGTGTCAGGCTTATCCACGGGTCGCCTCATAGACAGCTCGGTGGAAGGGGTGACCTACACGGTCACCACCAAAGATGGTCAAACCATCACGGGCGTGACTGACGCATCGGGCACTTTCAAATATGTCGATGGTGAAAAAGTGGTGTTTTCTATCGGCGACATAGTCTTTCCCGCCACCATGGGCGACTCGACCATCACCCCGTTAACCATGGCCCAGGGTGGTACAGGGTCTGTAGCGACCAATGTGGCATTTCTGTTGCAGTCGCTGGACTACGACTTGGATCCCTCCAATGGCATCACCATTGACCCCAAGGTGGCACAACTCAAAGCCATTGCTGCATTTGGTACCAACAAAATTGATTGGACTCAAGACTCAGCCACTTTTGCCAACAACACGCAAATTAGAGCTTTGATTACCCAAGCCAAGGTACTCAATCCTGATAACAGCAATCCTGCTATTGCCCCTAAGCCAGTCATTACCCCCGATACTGCCGACAAGCATCTCACTGAAACTTTATTCGGATCTTTAGATACCCAGTCTGTCCAAACTGAAGGGTGCGCAGATAGCGGTGATTTGCGCAAACCAACGATCACCAATTTGTCCACAAATATGTGGACAGATCTGTTGGCCAAGCCCAAAACACCCGTCTACCCAGGATGGATTTTTGATGGCGACATCAGTCAAGCCAATGCCTTGAGTGCCCCAGGTGGGGATATGCGTGTTTACAAGCCTACCGCTGGCGCTCCTGAAGTCAAAGCGGCGATGAAGTCTATCGATTGGGTCTCATTGGATGCAGATATTTGGCTCAAGCATCAGGGCAATCCGAATGTGATTTTGCGCATTGCAGGCAAGCAGCGTTTGGGCGGTGAATCGGTTTTTTATCCTCAGCTTTCGGGTTCGGCAATATATTTGCATTACACCGGCACGGCTGACACTGCTTTGGAATTTCAATTTGCCATGGGGACAGAGCCCACTGCTTTTTTCAGTTTTGTGGGTAAAAATACCGACACGTTTTACCGAGGTACGGCAGGTAAAGATGGCGTCATCAACCAAGGTGGCGACGACGGTTGGAATGCATGGACGCAAGACCGAGGCGACGACTGGTTCCGGCACCAACCGGCCAAAGCTGGCAAAACGGCAGACGCCAACTTTCCGCCCAATCTTCACAAGGGCGGTACCACGCCCATGGGTCGAGCACTGGGTTCGGTGTTATGTACGGTCAAGCCGGGGGGCTCGGTCTTGTTGTGGCGCAAGCCTGATAACAACAGTGATTTGTACTTCAGCCCTGTCGCGCAGCGCAACAGTGTGGGTGTACTTGCGCCTGTGTACAGCGACGCCAAAGGTTACCAAGGAAATACAGGTATTCGCTCAGGTGTCAAGGTCTTACGTGTGTTGAAGGCCACCGATGCACCGGCCGTGTTGGTCTTCAATCCAGCCGATGCTATGAAGCAATTGGCGATTAACGGCTTTACCAAGAGCCTGAGTATCAGCGGAGACTGTACTGGGTCCGTTACTTTTTTATGGACCCCTCTTAAAGCCGATACTTTGGCATCGGACTCGTCGGCAGTTTTTTCATTAACTGAGACGATGACCGCCACTTCTTCAAACTGCCCCGATTTAAATGGCACTGATATAAATATCAGTTATTTCAATTCAGCTTATCAATTAGTTGATGATGTGTACAAGAATTCAATTAACCAATACGTGATTGCCAAAATTTACCCAACGTCAGTCAAAGTAGGTGACAGTGGCAACTGGGGCGCGTGGGTAGGTAAATCTTTGGATTTGTCGACGGTGTATTCCAATGGCGTGCAGACTTACAGCATAGAGGCCGATGGAGCATCAACAACATCGGTGATTTTGGTCATTACAACCAAATCCTATGAGCCGGTGACTAGCTTAAATAATACGATCCAACTCAGATTCAGAATCAAACCGGCAAGCGCCGCAGAGTTAGTGTCTATAGACTGGGTATCTGCTCAAAAAGGAAAGCACTATTTTGCGCAGTAGATGCCAAAGCACAAAGAAAAAACCCGCACTGTAGTGGAACAGTGCGGGCCTTTTGATGGTGCCGAAAGCCGGAATCGAACCGGCACGGTGTTTTGCACCGGCAGATTTTGAATCTGCTGCGTCTACCAATTTCGCCACTTCGGCAGAAGAGGGGAAATGAATTATGGCACAGTGTGGGGATGAACTATCCAACCATCGAATCCGCCATAGGAAACACCCCCATCGCCGCCTTGCAGCGCATTGGCGCAGCAGACAACAAAAAACGCGGCAATGTGCTGTTGGGCAAACTGGAGGGCCATAACCCTGCAGGCTCGGTGAAGGACAGGCCGGCCTTGTCCATGATCCAACGCGCTGAAGAACGAGGAGACATTCGCCCCGGCGACACCCTCATTGAAGCGACTTCAGGCAACACCGGCATCGCCTTGGCCATGGCTGCAGCCATCAAGGGCTATCGCATGGTGCTGATCATGCCCGAAGACTTATCGATTGAGCGTGCCCAAACCATGAAAGCCTTTGGTGCTGAACTCATACTCACGACCAAAACCACGGGCATGGAAGGTGCACGTGATTTAGCTGACCAGATGCAAGCCGATGGCAAAGGTTTGGTGCTGGATCAGTTTGCCAATGCAGATAACCCACGCATCCATTTCGAGACCACAGGCCCCGAAATTTGGCAGCAAACACATGGCCAGATCACGCACTTTGTGAGTGCCATGGGCACGACGGGCACCATCACAGGTGTATCAAGGTACCTGAAAGAAAAAAATCCCAATGTAAAAATCATAGGCGCACAGCCCAGTGAGGGTTCACGCATTCCAGGTATTCGAAAGTGGTCGCCTGAATATCTGCCCAAAATTTACGATGACACCCACGTTGACGAATTGGTCTACGTCAGCCAACAAGACGCTGAAGATATGTGCCGCAGCATGGCGCGAGAAGAAGGCATCTTCGCTGGCATTTCAGCTGCAGGGGCTTGCTGGGTGGCTTTGCAAGTTGCCAAGCAGGTTCGTGACGCCACCATTGTTTTCATTGTGTGCGACCGAGGTGACCGTTATTTGTCCACGGGGGTGTTTCCCGCATGAGTAACTTTAGCTATTGCCCGATGTGCGCCACCGAGTTGCAACTCATCACGCAAGATGAAGACGGTGGCCCCAAACAGCGCATGCGTTGTGTGGTGTGCAACTGGACGCATTGGAACAACCCGACACCTGTGTTGGCAGGCATCGTGCAATACCGTGATCAGATTTTGCTGGCCCGCAATGCCGCATGGCCGGGCAGAAGGTTTGCACTCATCACCGGCTTCATGGAAGCCGGTGAGACGCCCGAAGAAGGCATCAGCCGAGAGATCGCAGAAGAAACCAACTTGAAAGTTTCTTCTTTGAAGTTGGTAGGCGTGTACGACTTTCAACGCATGAACCAAGTCATCATTGCCTACCATGCGGTGGCGGATGGAGATATTCGCTTATCCCCTGAGTTAGCCGAGTACAAATTGTTCAACTACCCCGACATCATTTGTTGGCCTGCAGGCACTGGCTACGCCATGGGCGACTGGTTGCGTACCCAAGGCATTGAGCCTCGCTTTATGAGCTGGGAAGAGCGTGCTGCACAAAATCTAGAATAAACACCATGATCATCGACCAAGAACTCGACACCCGCGGCTTGAATTGCCCCTTACCTATTTTGAAAGCCAAAAAGGCACTGACTGCCATGCAAAGCGGTCAGTTGCTCAAAGTGGTGTCTACCGACAAAGGCTCAATGCGTGACTTTGCTGCTTTTTCCAAGCAGACCGGTAACGAGTTGATGTCACAAGAAACCATGGGTGACGACTTCATCCATGTGTTGAAAAGACGCTGACACACCCTCAGTATTCAGGCCGAGTGCATGTCAGCAACCCATTGCTTCAATGGGCGTGGTGGGCCACAGCAGGTTTGTACACCGGCGTTTCAAGACCCGCTAAACGAGCTTTCAGTTGCAGCGATAAAAATTGCGAATAGTGGCGGCTTTGGTGCAAATTGCCGCCATGGATCCACAAATGCGGCACCTGCGTAGGTTTCCACATATTGCGCAGCTCACCCTCCCAAGGTCCTGGGTCTTTGGGTGTGTCTGAGCCCAGGCCCCATACCTTGCCCACTTTGTTCGCCACTTCGGGAGAAATCAGGTCTGCCAGCCATTGGTTCATAGAGCCGTAGCCGGTGGCGTACACAAGTACATCGGCCTCCAACTCTGTGCCATCGGTCAGCACCACAGAGCGGGGCTTGATCTGCTGGATGTTGACATGGCTTTTGAGCTTGATGCTGCCATTGGCTACCAACTCGCTGGCACCCACATCGATGTAATAGCCTGAACCACGACGCAGGTACTTCATGAACAAGCCTGAACCATCGACGCCAAAGTCAAGCATGAAACCGGCTTTTTCCAATCGACCATAGAGATCAGCTTCGCGGCGCTTCATTTCCTCATACACAGGAATGTGGAAGCTGTGCATGATTTTGTAGGGCACTGAGGCAAATATCAGATCTGCCTTGTGGTGATCAATGCCATTGGCAAGCGCTTGTTCGCTGTACAAACCACCCAAGGCCAAATCCATCAAAGCAGCCGAGGGGGCAATGTGCGTGGAAGAACGTTGCACCATGGTGACGTCCACACCGTGTTCCCACATGGCGGCACAGATGTCGTGGGCAGAATTATTGGATCCCAAGACCACGCATTTTTTGCCTTTGTAATTTTCTGGACCTGGGTGTTTGCTGGAATGGTGTTGATCACCTAAGAAGGTTTCAGCGCCATCAATCTTGGGAACACTGGGATAACCCGACACGCCCAAGGCAATCACCAATTCCTTGGGCCGGAGCAAAACTTTTTTGCCTTCACGCTCGACAGAGACTTCCCATGTTTGCGAGGCTTCATCCCACTTGCATTTTTGCGCCAAGGTCGAGCCCCAGTAATTGAGCTCCATGATCTTGGTGTACGCCTCTAACCAGTCACCGATTTTGTCTTTGGGTGCGAACACAGGCCAGTCATCTGGAAAGGGCATATAGGGCAAATGGTCATACCAAACGGGGTCATGCAAGCACAGGCTTTTGTAGCGGTTTCGCCAACTGTCGCCAGGCCTGGCGTTTTTCTCCACGATGATGGCCGACACCCCCAAGCGCTTCAGCCGCGCCCCTAAAGCAATGCCGCCTTGACCACCACCAATGATGACGACCTCGGGCTGTTCGTCATAGCCCAGATGCGCCGCCTCATGCGCACGTTGCTCGGCCCAAGTGACACGTCCTGGGTGGGCGCCGTGCTCAGCACCCGCAATGCGATGCGTACCGGTTTTTTCCTCGAAGCCCTTGAGTTCCACCAAGGTGGTGAGCAGGGTCCAGCATTTATCGCCTTTGAGCCTGACCAAACCTTTGCCGCGTCCCACGCCGGTTTCAAAGGTGAACCACGCTTCGGTGACACCGTCGGCGTGTGTGGCTTGACCGTCGACCAGCCAATGGCCAGGTTTGACTTTGGACAAGGTACTGTTCAGAAGGTCTGTGACAGAAGCCTGTCCTTCGGCGGTGGTGATGTTCCAAGTGAAGGACACCAAATCACGCCAGTAACAATCGGATTCAAACATCGCCACGGCAGCAGCGATGTTGTTGGAAGAAAGGGTTTTTTCAAAAGCGCTGAGCCAGCCTTGGGCTTGGCTTTGAGGGTCGGAAGCAGTCATGGTGTCTCCTAGGGGTTGTAACCTTTAAGTTATAGACCCAAGGAAATCAAACCCTCTACAGGGAAAACACCCAAACACCTCAAAAATATAGCAGTCGTTAAATCAACAACCTTCGTCAATTAGCCCAAGCGCTGGAGTTGATCTTCCACCTTCTGCAAGGTCGCCTCAAAGTCCGCCACCCGTTGTCGCTCTTGGGCGATCACCGCTGGCGGTTCTTTGGCGACAAAGGCCTCGTTACTGAGTTTGCCGTGGGCTTTGGCAATTTCGTTTTGCAGTCTGGCCACTTCTTTGCCCAAACGAATTTTTTCGGCGGCCAGGTCCACCTCGATGAACAGGCACAAGCGGGTGTCACCCACCACGGCCACCGGTGCGGCTTGGGCGGCGGCTTGCCATGCGGCCTCGTCGTCAAACACTTTCACATCGCTGAGCTTGGCCAGCGCTTGCAAAACCGATGAATTGGCACGCATGAATTCAGCGTTGCCCAATGCGAACAGGGGCATGCGGGTGGACGGCGACACATTCATCTCGCCGCGCAAATTGCGGCAGGCATCGACCAGTGATTTCAGCTGATTCACATTGGCGATGGCTTGTTCATCGATCTTGTTCATCTGCGCTTCGGGGTAGCGTGAGATGCTCACCGACGCGCCGGCCAAGCCCG
>CANGPV010000090.1 GCA_947455935.1 Comamonadaceae bacterium | reverse complement strand
CTGGGCATGCCCACATGGGGCGGCATCATTCCTGAAGACGAAATCAAGAGCATCATCGAGTTCTTAGTCACTGTGCAAAAGAACTGATCGCCCTGTTCTCTCAAAACCACCTCTTTTTTGAGGTGGTTTTTTTTCGCCTAACGTTGGTGTGAGGGTGGCAAGCCGTTTTGCTCTGCGACAAAGTCAGCCAACATGGGCACAAACAAATGCCCCTCGCCTCGGGCTTCCATGGCCGCAAAAGATGTTTTCACCATGGCTTGTATAGGCGACAAGGCACCAATTTCGTTGGCCAGACTGGCCATGTAGCGCATGTCTTTGTGGGCATTGCTGATGGTGAACTTGTGTGCATTGCGGTCACCATCCATGGTCCACTTCATGAAGGTATCGTAAAACGGACTGCGCATACGACCCGAACCAATCACGGCATGGAACTGCTCTTTGCTCAGACCCGATTTGCGAGCAATCGCCAAGGCCTCAGAAAACAAGGCTGCATAACCCATGGCCAAAAAGTTATTCACCAATTTCATGGTGTGGCCCAAACCCACAGGGCCTAAATGCACGATGTTGGCAGCCCAACATTCGATGACAGGCTTGACCTTGGCGAATACAGCATCATCTGCGCCCACCATAGCATCCAAGGTGCCAGCTTCGGCTTCGACAGGCGTTCTGCCTAGGGGTGCGTCGATGAAATGCATACCCTGCTGTGCGGCTGCTTGTGCCAGCTGTTGTGTAGAGACAGGGTTGGAGGTGGAGCAATCGATGATGATGAGTCCCTGTTTGCCACTGGCAAAAATCCCATGCGGGCCGTTCATCAAAGCCTCCACCTGCGGTGAACCCGTGACACATAAATGCACGATATCGCATTGCTGTGCCAGTTCTTTGGCTGTGGTGGCCTCAGTGGCACCCAATCCCTTGAGGCGCTCGACAGGCTCTCGGTTTTTATTACCCATGATGACCAGTGGGTAACCTTTGGTCACCAAATTCTTGGCCATACCAGCGCCCATGAAACCCACACCAATAAATCCAATCACTGGTTTTGACATACAGAGTCCTTTCTTGAAGACGAAAAAAAAGAGCGGGGGTTAGCCGCTCTTGGAAGGGAAATCTTGTTGAAGCACCCAACCGCGAAAGCGATGGGGTACGTCAGTGAAAGATTAAGCTTCTTGGATCGCTTTGCCAGTGATGGGCAGGTTGCGAACGCGCTTACCAGTGAGCTTGGCAACAGCGTTGGCCAATGCTGGCACGATGGTCGCTGTGACAGGCTCGCCGATACCGCCGGGCTTTTCAGAGCTCTTAACCAAAATAATATCCACCAGGGGTGATTCGTTGGTACGAACCATGGGGTAGGTATTGAAGTTGGTTTGTTGAATAGCGCCGCCTTCGATGGTGATGGCTTGCTTGAGCGCTGTACCCATACCCATGATGACCATGGATTGGATTTGTTGCTCAACGATTTCGGGGTTCACGATGATGCCCATGTCAGCTGCGACAGTGGCTTTGTGAACTTTGATTTCGCCATCAGCACCTTGGCTGATTTCAGCAACAACGGCCACATAGGTGTCGTAGCCTTCCATAACGGCCACACCGAAAGCACGACCTTTAGGTGCGCCTTTGCTGTAACCAGCTTTGGTTGTTGCCAGCTTCAACACGTTTTGGAAGCGGGGCTTGCCTTCCAACAGTGCCATACGGAATTCAACGGGGTCTTTGCCACCAGCCAAAGCCATTTCGTCAACGAAGCTTTCGTTGGCAAAACAGTTCATGTTGTGGCTCACACCACGCCAGTAACCGACACGCAAACCTGCATCGTGGATGATGAGGTCATGCTGGGTATTAGCGATGTTGTAAGGTGCAACAGCTGCTTCGACCATAAAAGGATCCATGGTGTCTTTGGGCAGACCGAACGCACGTTGTGTGATGGACTGTGAAGTGACCTTGAAGTGCAAACCGACGGGCTTACCGCTGGCATCCAAACCAGCGCTGAGCTGGTTGTAGCCGATGGGGCGGTAGAAGTCATGGGTCATGTCATCTTCGCGTGACCAGATCAACTTGACGGGCAATTTGACCGCTTTGGAGATTTGGGCTGCTTGAACGATGAAGTCCAACTCGATACGACGACCGAAGCCACCACCCAAGAAAGTGGTTTCGACAGACACGTCTTCTGGCTTCATACCCAAAGCGGCAGCGGCAGCGCCTTGAGCGCCTTGCTGGAACTGGGTTGGGCCAATCAAGCGAGCTTTACCGCCGGACACGTGGGCAGTGAAGTTCATGGGCTCTAAGGGAGAGTGTGACTGCAAAGGTGTGATGTAGGTGGCGCTAACTTTCTTAGCTGCACCTGCGATGGCACCTGATGCATCGCCTTTGGCGGGCTGGATAGGCAGCACTTTGCCAGAAGCTGAAGCCTCTTTGTGGCTGGCCAACATGCTGGCGGTTGACAAAGAAGCGCCTGGGCCGTTGTCCCATTGGATCTTCAAAGCTTTGCGAGCTTTGACAGCTTGCCAATAAGTGGCAGCAACCACAGCCACGCCGTCGGGGATTTCAACCACGTCGACAACACCGGGCATGGCTTTGGCTGCAGCGCTATCAACGCTAGCTACCTTGCCACCGATAACGGGACATTGCTCCAAGCTGGCGTAAACCATGCCGGGCAATTTAACGTCGATACCGAACTGTGCCGTGCCGTTAACTTTGGCAGGAACGTCAGTACGGGGAACGCGCTTACCAACGACACGGAAGTCTTTGGCGGCTTTGATGGCGGGTTTTTCAGGCACAGGTTGCTTGGAAGCAGCTTCAGCCATTTGACCGTAAGTGGCTTTCTTGCCGCCAGGGCCAGTCAGGATACCGTTCTCAGCTTTAACTGCGCTGGCAGGAACACCCCACTCAGCGGCAGCAGCGCCAACCAACATTTCACGCACTTGTGCGCCTGCGATACGCAGTTTTTCGTAGCCTTCACGAACAGACGTAGATCCACCCGTGATCATGGCGCCCAACAAGGCGTTGACGTAAACGGCGCCGGGAGGGGCAGCGGCTACGCTGATTTTGGTCACGTCGATGTTGAGTTCTTCAGCGATCAACATGGGCATAGAGGTGTAAACACCTTGGCCCATTTCTGAACGAGCAGAAATCAGGGTGATGCTGTTGTCGTCAGCAATGTGCACCCATGCATTGGGGGTGTGCAATGTGCCAGCGGCCATGGTTTCAGCGACTGTGCCGGGCAATACCACGCCCATGACCAAACCGGAGGTGGTGATGGAAGTGGTTTTAAGGAAGTCGCGACGATTTGTTTGTGTGCTCATCATGGTTTATTTCCTTTGAATTAGGCTTTGCGCATTGAAGATGCAGCATCTTTCACAGCGGCGCGGATACGTGTGTAAGTACCGCAACGGCAAATGTTGCCGGCCATGGCTGCATCAATGTCAGCGTCGCTGGGGTTTTTGTTTTTGCTGAGCAATGCAGCTGCGCTCATGAGCTGGCCAGACTGGCAGTAGCCGCACTGGGGAACTTGGTGCTTAACCCAAGCTTTTTGCAGGGCGTGTGTACCCGCTGCGCCGAGGCTTTCGACGGTAGCTACGTTTTGACCGGCAGCAGTACCGACTTGTGTTTGGCATGAACGAACAGCCTGACCATTGAGGTGCACAGTACATGCACCACACAGGCCAGCGCCGCAACCAAATTTGGTGCCGGTCATGCCGAGTTCATCACGGAGAACCCACAGCAGAGGGGTGTCTGCGTCGGAGTGGGACTGAACGGCTTTGCCGTTGACTTGAAGTTGAAGGCTCATAGATACTTCCTTGATTGAGGGATGCGGACAACAGTCATATTACTAATTAATCTTACCTAATACCCTAGGGATACCCCTAGTAGGGTCTCTCAAATTCTCTTTTTGCGACAGCTTCTGTCACCTTGGCGGCAATAGCCCAATTTCACAAGGGGTATTGCTTGGTGACAGGAGGAAATTTTCCCTTTTGATTTGCTTGGGCAACTTTTAAAGTGGCAGGCTTTTCAACACCTCAAACTGTTCACCCATTGTGCTTGCTATGTCACGACTTCATTTTTCTTGGATTGCTTCTTTTTCATTAAATTTTTTGATGACCCCTGTGTTTGCACAAGACCTTGCTGATGCAGACGTACGTTTAAACGAAGTGAATGTCATTTCCACCACGCCGCTGGGTAATACGGGCATACCTTTGTCTAAATTCGCTGGCAACGTGCAAAGCATCGCACCCAAAGACATCCCCATAGATGCGCAAGGTTGGGCGGATGTCTTGAATCAAAACATGGGCTCGGTGACCATCAACGATACACAAGGCAATCCACACAATGTGGATTTGCTTTACCGAGGCTTTAACGCTTCGCCGGTATTGGGTTCGGCCCAAGGTATTTCGGTTTTTTTAGACGGCATGCGGATGAACGAACCGTTTGGCGACATCGTGTCTTGGGATTTGATTCCTCAGATAGCCATTGACAATGCCATTGTGGTGCCTGGCTCCAACCCTGTGTATGGCTTGAATACCTTGGGTGGTGCCGTGGCCATGCACACCAAAAATGGTTTTAGCTTCAGCGGCACAGAGGCCAAGCTAGGCCTAGGTTCATTTGGGCGAAAAAGCCTAGACGCTGAAAAAGGCGGGCACACCGACACCACAAGCTACTACCTGGCTGCCAGTGTGTATGACGACGATGGATGGGCGGTGTACAACCCCAGCTCCGTGCGACAGCTGTTTGCCAAGGTAGGTTCACAAAACGAACTACGCGATGTCAACCTTACATTCGCTTGGTCCGACAATGCTTTGCATGGCAACCAAAGCGTGCCTGTATCCACACTGGCCAATGCCAAGCAAGGCTATACCCATTCCGATTACACCAATACCCAAAACGCCAATCTGAATTTGAATGGTCTGTTCGATATGGGCAATGCGCAAACACTGTCTGGAAACGTGTACTACCGCTGGATCAAGCGCAGCATTTTGAACAGCAATTTGAATGACGTGACCACCCCTGGCACATCCTGTAGCGGCTCTGCAGATTGCGTGGCCAGCAATTTGATCGCCAACTACAGCCAAAACATCGTGGGGGCCAATGCACAATGGTCCAGCGCCGCACCCTTGTGGAACCGCAGCAATGCACTGACCTTGGGCTACAACGCAGAAGTGGCCAAAACCAGCTTCACCAACAACGGGCAAGACGCCAGTGTGGATGCCAACAGCACCATGATCGGTGTTGATGCCTATGCAGTGCAAGCGTCGGTGGCTTCCAAAAACCGTCGTTATGGTGTGTTTGTTACCGATACATTGGACTGGACACCGCAATTGGCGGTGACCGCGTCTGCACGCTATGACGCTGCAGCCATTCAATTGGACGGGACAGCATGCAGCAGCGATTCAACCAATACGCTTTGTGGAACAGGTGCCAACGACGCGTCTTTCCCCGTGGTGGGTAACCACACTTACAGACGCTTGAACCCCGCACTGGGCGCGACCTACCAACTCAACAGCGCAACCACCAGTTTTGCCACCTATTCCGAGGGGTTTCGCACACCCTCAGCGATTGAGTTGGCTTGTGCTGACCCCATTCAACCCTGCTCGGGCATACCCAATGCTTTTGGCGCTGACCCTGAACTCAAGGCAGTGATTTCCAGAACAGCAGAGTTGGGTTTTCGTGGCAAGTTCAACCAAGACTCAGCATGGCGCATGGCGATATTCAGAAGCGAACTTTCCAATGACATCATTTTCAATTCCACCTCAGCCACCCAAGGGTATTTTTCCAATGTGGGACGTACGCGACGACAAGGTATTGAGTTGGGGTTGAATGGCAAATTCAACCGTTGGGATTACGCGCTCAATGCCAGCTGGATGGATGCCACGTTTCAAACGCCTTTCACCATTGCCAGTGAAGCCAACAGCACCTGTACACCCTCCTGCCCCTTCAACCGCAAGGGCGACAAAATGCCCGGTATTCCCGATAGCTTGATCAAATTGCGCTTGGGCTATGCGCTGTCAGCCAACACCCATATGGGAGCCACGCTGCATTCGCAAGGGGCCATGTTTGCACGTGGAGATGAAAACAACCTCGACGCCAATGGCAAAGTACCCAGCTACACCACCCTCAAGCTCGATGGCAGCCATCGTTTGAATAAAACACTGGAGTTGTTTGGCGGCATCTCTAATGTGTTTGATAAACGCTATGCCACTTATGGCGTGGTTGCCCATAACAATTTGGCCAATGGCGTAGCTGAACAGTTTCGCAGCCTGGGTGCACCTCGCGCCTTATTTGCTGGCGTGCGGGGCAGTTTCTGATGCATCAATGACTTGATGTCGCTGAGCCACATGCACCAAGGCGGCTATTGACTCTACCTGCAATTTATCTTTGATTTGGGTTTGGTGGTTAGAGACGGTTTTCTGACTGACGTGCAGCAGTTGCGCACAGTCTGGCACGGTATGGCCTTGCGCCAGCAATCGGAAAATTTCATATTCCCGCACTGACAGTTCGGCTATGCGCTGTGCTTCAGCGCTGTGCTCGTCGCTGATGTGTTGCGCCTTCAAGCCCTGACTTAAATACATACCGCCTTGGTACAGCGATTTCACAGCTTGCACCAATTCATCAGGTTCTGCATTTTTAGACACAAAGCCTTTGGCTCCACTTTGCAATGCGCGTTGTACCAGCTGGGCAGAGTCGTGCATGCTGCACACCAACACCAGGGCGTGGGGCTCACGTTGTAGTATTTTTTGTAACAGTGCCAACCCGCCTACGCCTGGCATCGACACATCTGTGATGGTGACATCGGGCTGGTGTTGAACAAATGCCTGGTAGCCCTCTTCTGCATTACCTGCTTCGGCCACCACTTCAATTCCTTGCTCTTGAGAGAGCAATCGGAGATAGCCTGTACGCACCACAGGATGGTCATCTACCAATAGCACTTTGATCATTTTGCCTCCTTTGGTATGTGTATCCACAAAGCCAAGCCCTTGCCTACTGAATTTTCAATACGCATGGTCCCGGCCAAGCTCGCTACCCGCTCTTGCATTCCTAACAAACCAAATCCCGTCTGCACAGCTTGAGGGTCCGCCATGCCCCTGCCGTCGTCCTGAATAACTAGCTCCCATTGTTGAGGGGTTTGCTTCAGACGCACGCTGACCTTGGATGCTTGTGCATGACGAGACACATTGGTGAGTGCCTCTTGAACAATTCGGTACATCGTGACGCTGACATAGTCGTTCAAGCTGTCGGGTAATTCATCCAAGGTCAGTTGACAAGAAATTTTCGAACTGACTTGCCAGTTGTCACACAGATGGGTTAAGGCTTGCGCCAAGCCCATGCTGTCAAGCGATGCAGGGCGCAAACGTTGCAACATGTTTCGCGTCATGTGCGAGAGGTGCTGGGCTGATTCGCTGATTCGTTTAGCAGACGCAAGGGCCTCGTCACTCAAGCCCCCACTGCGCTGCAAAACGGACGCCTCGGTGCGTATGGCCGTGCTGGTTTGACCCATTTCATCGTGCAACTCACGCGCCAATGCACGGCGTTCGTCTTCCTCTGCGGTAAACAGGCGTTGAAGCAATTCACTGTTGTGCTGTAACAGTTCTTGCACTTGTTGCTCCGATCGTTTGCGCTCAGCGATTTCTTGCTGGGCTTCAAGGGTGCGCCGCCAACCAAACCAGGCCATGCCCAGACTCAAGACCAGCAAGGTCAGGGGCAGTTCATCGAGTTGCAGGGCCTCATAGCTTTGGCTGAACTGAGCCACATGCTCTGACAGCTCGCTCAAGGTAGCCACAAGCCAAAACACAGCCACGATGACCAAGACAAGCAGCAGATCGGCAAGGGTTTTAGGGGATTTCAT